>NZ_KV786448.1:0-579 GCF_001806945.1 Corynebacterium sp. HMSC30G07
GGGGTATCTGTTTCGAAATACAGTGTGGTCACGTCGTACAAGATGAATGCGCCCGGCCCAATCCCGGCATGATGGGCCAACGCCTGGGACAAGATCTCCCCAAACGATTCGGTAGCAAAGCATGCAAGGCGCCTTTGGATAGTGCGGTAGCTTGCGCTGGTGACTCCGACCTCGGCAAGAGTCTCGATGGAATCGAGCTTTGAACCGGGGTGAATGATCCTGGCACGTACAAGATCACGAAACACCAGATCATTACCGGTGGCCGCAGCAAGGCCTAACTCGTCGAAACACGTATCAATGCAGTTCAGCAGGTAACCGGCACGCTGACCGACTACCGGTAGCGGATTATCCACACTGCCCGTTGCAGATGGAGTGTGATCAACTTCGCCGAAATCCAACGCGAGTTGGTCACCATCAACGATGCGTTGGGCTTCAGCACGTAAAAGCGCAAGCTCAGACTCCGAATGCGCCGAACCGACATGCTTCATCCTTTTGGAACCTTTGCGTTCAGAGAACACGACCTGCACCGCTGTTGCCCCGGAGCCGGTTGTGACGGTGCGGATATAAGGACTCACAAAA
>NZ_KV786449.1:0-168889 GCF_001806945.1 Corynebacterium sp. HMSC30G07
GCCGAGAAAAGCACACATTTTGTCACTTAACCCGCGGGTGATGGGCTTAAGAGACATTATCAAAATAAAAGCGGACACCGAAGTGCCCGCTTCAAAGGGAACTGTCAACCTAACGGTCCGTCTCCTTCTTCGCTGCCGAACCATCGACAGCGGATTGACTCATTATATCAAACATCTGACAGATATCGATGGCTACGCTGATTCTATGTCGTTAGGAGAGCCTTTAAATAAAGGGATAATTACAAACACGCTGCCACAACGTCGTTTCAGCAGTTATATTGACGCCGCCCAACAGTCGGTGGTCGATCCTGAAGCACTCTATGTTTGGGGAATTCGGATGGCGGGCGCTATCCAAGAAGCACTCGGTGTTACAGAAATCTATTTGCGGAATGCAATAGACGAGAGTTTAAAAAATTCACCTGATGGTAACCGACAATGGATTGCAAATTACCGCCTAGTCCCACACCTGAATCAACTTCTCGATTCTCGCGGCAACCCCTACTTCCGAGAAAGAACTCTGAAGGACCAAGTTCGGAGAAACCGCAGAGGATATAGCAGCTCTACCTCTAGAAACGCTATAACCCATGACGATCTTGTAGCCCAAACTTCGTTTGGATCCTGGGCATTATTACTCCCCGATCGATGGGAAAGGAATGCTCAGAGAAAGAGAGCCCGTGAGGAATTATGGAGATCGTGCTTACATAGCGCATTTCCCTGTCAGATACGCACCGCTTCACGGCGATCATCCGTCGGTGAAACTGTTGGTGAATACACACGAATCGCTGTTCACTTGAGGAATCGTGCGAATCATATTGATTCGCTTTTAAATATTGACGTGCTCGAGGCTTTCAATAAGTTTATTGTCCCTCTCATTTCCAGCATCGGTGCTGAGGAAAATGATGTCCTGATATCCGTGGAACGAATTGAAGCCACGTGGCATCTCCGCCCTTGTCAGTTGAGTACGCCAAAATATGACCTGCAACTAGCAACGCGCAGCTAAAGGATGGACGCTGGCGATTACGCTACCAGCCGCAGCGTCGAGTTCAGATCACCGGAAATCCCGTGATCCGCGGGTGAGCCACTCCCCCATCTCTAGCGGTTCTAAGCGATCAGCCACGATAGACACCGCCCCGGAAGCGTTTTGCACAATGCCACGCACAATCATCGCCTTTGCGGTGCGCGCCACCACACGCTGACGGTTCCATAATCCGACGGAGATAACTACGTTCATCAGGCCGGTCTCATCCTCCATACCCAGAAATGTCACCCCGCTGGCGGTAGATGGCTGCTGGCGGTGGGTGATAACGCCGGCGATGCGGACACGTGTGCCGTCTTCAACCAAGCGCAGCTGATCCGCGGGCACAACGCCGGCCGCACCAAGGGCGCTGCGCAGCATCTCTACCGGCATCAGACCAGGGGTGACACCGGTGGCGGCAACGTCGGCTGCCATGAGCTCAAACGCGTTCATGCCGGGCAGTGCTGGCGCGGAGATAGCGCTCACGCCCGGCAGCATGCCGTCGCGTTCGGTGGCGGCAATGCCTGCCTGCCACAGCGCCTGCCTGCGCGTCACGCCGAAACAATCCAAAGCACCTGCGCGCGCCAGCGCCTCAACGTGCTCCACGCTCAGCTCCGCCCGGCGCGCCAAATCCGGGATGTCTGCAAATGGGGCTGCGGCTTCTACTCGTGAAGCAGCATCCGCGCCGAGGCCGCGCACCAGCCCAAGGCCCATCCGGATTGTTGTGGAGTCCACGCACAGCGCCTCGCGCCCGGAGGCGTTCACACATACTGGCAGTACTTCTACGCCGTGGCGGCGGGCGTCTTGAATCAAGGACTGCGGCGAGTAGAACCCCATCGGCTGCGCACGAAGCAGCCCCACGCAGAACTGCGCCGGGTAGTAGTGCTTGAACCACGCGGAGAAATACACCAGGGATGCAAATGATTGGGAGTGGGATTCGGGGAACCCGTAGGCGGCAAAGGCCACGATCTTCTGCCACAACCGTTCCGCAACCTCCTCAGGGATCTGGTTGACCTCCCAGCAGCCGGTGAAGAAACGCTGCCGCATGGCCGCCATTTTCTCCGGGGAACGCTTCGAGCCCATGGCGCGTCGCACCGCATCGGCTTCGCGGCCGGAAAAGCCGGCGGCGTCCACGCAGATCTGCATCAGCTGCTCCTGAAACAGCGGAATCCCCAACGTTTTGCCCAGGGACTTCTCCAGCACCGGGTGGTCATATTCCACAGGCTCTAGCCCGTCGCGGCGCCGCAGGTACGGGTGTACGGATCCGCCCTGGATCGGCCCCGGACGAATCAGCGCGACCTCCACCACCAAGTCAAAGAAGCAACGCGGCTTCAACCTGGGCAGCGTGCTCATCTGGGCGCGCGACTCCACCTGGAATACGCCCACGGAATCGGCGCGGGCGAGCATGGAGTACACAGCGGCGTCGTCAAGCGGAAGCTCCCACAGGCGAACCTCGCGGCCGGTGGTGTCTAGGACCAGGTCCATCATGTGGTGCAGTGCTTCGAGCATGCCCAGGCCGAGCAGGTCGAACTTGACCAGGCCGGCGGACGCGCAGTCGTCTTTGTCCCACTGCACCACCGAGCGGCCTTCCATGCGCGCCCATTCGACCGGCACAACGTCTGCAATCGGGCGATCACAAATCACCATGCCGCCGGAGTGAATGCCCAGGTGGCGGGGCTGGCCGCGGAACTTGTCCGCCAGGGCAACCACGTTCACCGGCGGCTCCTCAATCCCCTTGGACCAGCTGTCGGCCGCGCCCTGCGCGTAGCCCAAAGCGCGCGCGGCATCGCGCACGGCACCTTTGCGGCGGTAGGTGATCACATTGGCCACCTGCGCGGCGTTCTCGCGCCCGTAGCGCGCGTACACGTACTGGATAACCTCCTCGCGCCTGCCGGATTCAATGTCAATGTCAATGTCCGGAGGGCCGTCCCGATCCGGCGACAGGAAGCGCTCAAACAGCAAGCCCGCTGAGACCGGCTCCACATTCGTTATGCCAAGTGCGAAACAGACCGCGGAGTTGGCCGCACTGCCGCGCCCCTGGCACAGGATGTTTTCGCGCCGGCAGAAATCCACCAGGTCATGCACGATGAGGAAGTAGCCGGGGAAGTTCAGCTCCTCGATTACGCCGAGCTCATAGTCAATTTGGGCTTTTGCTTGCCGACGCCACACCGCATCCCTCCCCACGTAACGCACCTGCGCCCCCGCGTGGGTGATTGAGCGCAAAAAGCTCATCTCGTTGTGACCCTCGGGGGTGGGAAACGTAGGCAGTTCCGGCGCAACCAGGTTCAGCGTGAAGGCGCACTGCGCGGCAAGTTCGGCGGCGTAGGCGATTTTTTCCTCACTACCTGGGCACATGCGCGCGATCTGGGCGGCGCTGCGCAGCCAGTTCGCGCCCATCGGGTGCAGGTCCCCATGCGCCTGGGCGAGCGACTGCCTGCGCGCAAGTGCGCGTTTGGCGGCGGCCAGGCGTGCCGCGTCCCGGGTGGCGGCGGCAGGCGCGGCAGTAATGATGGCCGGCAGCCGTGTTTGTGCGGCTATAGCGTCAAGCAAAGCGTGATTATCGGCATCTTCCGGGGTCATGGAGACCTCATATTCCAACACCACGTTGTCACTTCCGAAGGTGTCGACCAGGTGAGCGATATCACCCGCCCAGCGCCACCCGGCAAGTGCTATACACGTGCCGGCAAGTTCCTCCCCGATCACCTCCAGCGGCGGGTAGGCCACCTTGCCCTTTTCGCGCGTTGCCATATGCGCCCCCGCCATCAGGTGCGACAGGCGCTTATACCCCTCAGGCCCGCGGGCGATAACGGGCAGGATCCGCTCCTCCAGTCCCACACTCAAGGTCAGTTCGGCGCCAAATACCGTGCCCACGCCAGCTTCGGCGGCGGCCTCCGCAAACTTCACGGCGCCATAGAATCCATCACGATCCAGCAGGCCAACTGCCTGCAATCCCAGTTCCGCAGCACGCGCTACGAGCTCTTCCGGCTCGCTCGCGCCGCCGAGAAAACTGTAGGAGCTCACGGCGTGCAGCTCCGCAAACGGCATGAGCACTTCCGGCCGATCGCGTCGCCCAGCCGACTCTGCCCCCTCAGGCTCATCAACGTGCCCCACCGGCACAGGCGCAGGTCCCGGCCGGCCGGAGAGGATCCGCTCCAGCCGCGACCAGGAAAGTGGCGCTCCCCCGTTGAATCTCATGAGGGAAACACTAGCACTATCCGCCCGTACGTTCTAACGGTAAATCTTGATCTACAGACAGCTTGGTCAACCGTTACACCCCTTAATCGGGCCAGAAATAGACTAAGCGGTACATGGGGTGCTAAGTTCACTCCTCGTACATTCCCGATGCCTATAAAGGAGAACCCTCATGCGCGCATCTCGTATCACCGCCTCCCTGGCGGCACTGACCATCGCAGCAACCAGCCTGGTTGCTTGCTCCAACGAGTCCGACTCCGCTACCGACGCAGCTGCACAGGACGGCGACAACGTAGTGGTCAAGATCGGCACCACCGACGCTGACCAGCAGGCTTGGTCCGTCTTCGCCGACCTGGCTGCTGAAGAGGGCATCACCCTGGACATCGTGCAGTTCTCTGACTACCCGCCGGTCAACGAGGCCCTGGCGCAGGGCGAGCTAGACCTGAACAAGTACCAGCACATCCTCTACCTGGCTAAGTACAACGCTTCCTCCGGCAATGACCTGCGCGTGCTCGGCTCCACCGAGATCTACCCGCTGGCACTGTTCTGGAAGGACCACGACTCCCTGGACGGCATCGAGGGCTCCGAGATTGCCATCCCGAACGATGACTCCAACCAGGGCCGCGCCATCAACGTGCTGGTCCAGGCTGGCCTGCTCACCCTGAAGGAAGGCTCGGACGCGCTGGCTCCGACCCCGGCTGACATTGACGCTGCTGCGTCCAAGGTCTCCGTGGTTCCGGTTGACGCTTCCCAGACCCCGACTGCCTACAAGGAGGGCCGCCCGGCGATTATCAACAACTCCTGGCTGGACCGTGCTGGCATTGAGCCGACCGAGGCTATCTTCCAGGATGACCCGGCTTCTGAGCAGGGCGAGCCGTACATCAACGTCTTCGCGTCCCGCGCAGAAGACATTGACAACCCGACCTACCTGAAGCTGGCTGAGCTGTGGCACGACCCGGCTGTTGCTGAGGCTGTGCAGAAGGACTCCCGCAACACCGCTGTTGAGGTTGAGCGTCCGAAGGAAGAGCTCAACGAGATCCTCGACCGTCTGGTTGCAAACGAGAAGTAAGAGCTGTAATCCATGGCTAACACCGGCACCCGGGTCGAATTCCGGGACGTAGAAAAGGTATTTAAAACGGGCGGCCGCGAGGTCAGGGCGGTAGATGGGGTCACCCTTACCGTTGAGCCCGGCGAAATCCTCGGCGTCATTGGCTACTCGGGTGCCGGTAAATCAACGCTTGTGCGTTTGATTAACGGGCTTGATCAGGCGACTTCGGGGCAGCTGCTTTTAGACGGCACCGATGTGGTTGGCAAGTCCGAAAAAGACTTACGCAAGATCCGCCGCAACATTGGCATGATCTTCCAGCAGTTCAACCTGCTGTCTTCCCGCACCGCGGCGGCCAACGTGGAGTACCCGCTGCAGCTTGCGGGCATGGACAAGGCCGCGCGCAAGGCGCGTGTGGCTGAGCTGCTCGAGTTCGTCGGCCTGTCTGATCGTGGCCAGAACTATCCGGAGCAGCTCTCTGGCGGCCAGAAGCAGCGCGTTGGCATTGCCCGCGCCCTGGCCACCAACCCATCGCTGTTGCTTGCAGACGAAGCGACGTCCGCCCTTGACCCCGAAACCACCGAAGAGGTGCTGGGTCTTTTGCGTCGCGTCAACGAGGAGTTCGGCATCACCATCGTGGTGATCACCCACGAGATGGACGTGATCCGCGCTATCGCCGACAAGGTTGCGGTGATGGAACAAGGCCGCGTGGTTGAGTACGGCAGCGTCTATGAGGTGTTTTCCAACCCGCAGACCCGTGTTGCCGAGCGCTTTGTATCCACCAGCCTGCGCAACACGCCAAATGAGGTTGAGGAAAAGCAGCTGCTCAACGCCGCACCTGGACGCCTGTTCACGGTGGACCTGACCGACAACTCCGGCTTTTTCGGCGCTGCTGAGAAGGCTCGCGCGCGTGGCGTGTCGGTGCAGCCGGTACACGCCGGTATTACCACCTTGCAGGAGCACAGCTTTGGCAAGATGACGGTGCGCCTCAACGGCGATGACGCCGCGATCAATGAGTTCCTGCACACCCTGCAAACCACCACTGATATTCAGGAGATCACCCGATGAGCGCAAACGTGAGCGCAAACGTCAACGAGTTCCTCCTAGCAGAGGCCAACTGGGAGTGCCTCGGCCCCTTGTTCGTCGAAGCGATCGGCGACACCTTGTGGATGGTCGCCATCACCATGGTTGTCGGCGGTTTCTTCGGGTTGCTTCTGGGCGTGCTGCTCTACACCACCCGCTCGGGCGGCATTTTGCAGAACCGCGTGGTGTACACGCTGATCAACGTGGCCGTGAACTTCTTTAGGCCGATCCCGTTCATCATCATGATCGCCATGCTCTACCCCATCACCCTTGCGGTGCTGGACACCACGATTGGGCGCTCCGCCGCCACGTTCGTGATGTGCTTTTCGGCCACGTTTACGGTGGCACGCATTGTGGAGCAGAACCTGGTGGCCATTGACCCGGGTGTGATCGAGGCTGCTCGTTCCATGGGCGCCGGCCCGTGGAAGATCATCCAGTCTGTGATCCTGCCGGAGGCGCTCGGCCCGCTAATTCTGGGCTACACGTTCATCTTCATCGCCGTGATCGACATGTCCGCCATGGCGGGCTACATCGGCGGCGGTGGCTTGGGTGACTTTGCCATTGTGTACGGCTACCGCCAGTTCGAGCCGGCCGTGACGTGGGCTGCGGTGATCGTGATTGTGGTTGTGGTGCAGCTGGCGCAGTTTGTGGGCAACTGGTTGTCCAAGAAGGTCATGCGCCGCTAGTCACTACCATGAGGTGCGTGAAGATTGCGGTTTTCGATTTTGACGGCACCTTGTACCACCGCCGCCCAAACGGCACCTACAGCTTCAACCAGCAGGATTTAGAAGCAATCAGCGCCTGGCGCGACAACGGAAACCTGGCAGTAGCTGCCACGGGCCGGTCGCGCTCGGCGCTTACGTTTGCCATGCCCCCGGAAGATGCGCTGGTGTTTGATTACCGCGTGTTGTCCAACGGGGCGTCTGCAACCACCGGTGACGGCGCTGATCTGATCTACGCCTACCCCATTGACACTGACATCCTGCGCGCCGCGGTCGAAGAATTCGGCGACACCGAGGGCGTTGCCATTTTCGGCACCACGGTTGGTCCGGTCGATGGCGCGTTTAGCATCAACACCAAAACCGGCGACCTGTTCACGGACCACTTTGCACGCATGGAGCTTGCAGACATCCCGGATCACACCTTTGCTGTTGTGCCGATCCGTGTGACGGACCCTGCGTTACGACGCCACGTTGCCTCCTGGGCCGACCAATTCCCCCAAGTCACCGTCGCCCAGAACCTGGACTACGTGGACATCATGGCCAACGGCCGCAACAAAGGCACAGGCGTGCTTGAGCTGCTGGAGCACCTGGACATCAACCGTAAGGACGTGGAGATCTACACGTTTGGGGATTCCTGGAATGACCTGGACATGCACGCGATTGCGGATCAGTCCTTCAGCTTCACGCACTCGCCTGCAGACGTGAAGGAAGCCACCGACCACGTCATCGAGGACGTCGCCGACGTGCTCAGCGGCCTGGCGTAATGTTCTCCACGACCCAGCCCTTGCCGGTCTTCGGCGCCTTGCCGCAGGAATCCACCACGCCTTCGATATCTTTTTGGCGTAGTTTTACCTCGTATTCATCGCCAGTATCGCGGTTTTTCACGGTGACTGTTGCGGTTGGGTCGTTCGCGTTCGCGTCGATACGCACCTGCAACTGATCAATGCCCACCTTGATGCCCTGGTGGGACAGCGCAGCCGCAACGGCGATCTCCGCAGTCTGCTCTGGTGGGGTCAGCGTGCCGCGGCCGCGGTTGCCGGGCACGAAGAACAGGCCGTCATCGGCGTGCTCCAACATCGCGGAGGTCGCCTCACGGCTCATATGTCCGAAGCTGAACGCCCACGGCATCAGCATCATCGTCGGCGCAAACCTGTGGCCCTTGATGTGGGATGTCTCCCACACCTCATCACCACGACGCAGCTCATTGACCAGCGGACGGCCCTTCACCGCACAGCAGGTGTCACGCTTGGCGTGAGTACAGATCAAAAGCAGGGGCGTTGTGCGCAGTTTCGCCCCGTTTTTCCCCACCCCCGACAAATCCAAATCCAGCACGTCCTCTGGCCCATCCACGTGCAATACCTCAGTTATGCCCTGGTCGGCGAAGACGAGGTAGACGTGGTGATCCGTAATCTGGCGTGCTTCGCGCGTGGAGTGGCGGATCAGCAGCAGCGTAGCGTTGTAGCGCTCCACGTGTGCTTTGAGCTTGTTGGTGAGTTCCTCACCGAACGTGCCACCGTCGAGAACGTCGCGGCTCCACGCCCCCGGCCACTCAAAAAGCACATAGGTCGAGCCGGTCTTCGCGGTTCCGGGCAGGGCCTCAACCGCAACATCTGAGCAAGGCGGAGTTAGGGAAGTCATACCTCACACCATACTGTCTAACGTTTTTATAACCATTCCTAATTTTCACGCCTGTAGTTTTGCCCTGTACGCGGCGTTGGATAGCGTGAAAGTATGTTTGTTGCAGGGCGCGCGATTGCGGTGTTGGTGGGGACCTCGCTCATGTTGGGCGGCTGCGCTACTGCCACTCCCCCAGTCGCCGGCCATGGCCATCAAGCCTACGACGCAACAAGTACTCCCACTGCCCCAGCTACCAGTGCGGTCTTGGCGGGCATCACCCGCGACAGGGCGGACCACCGGGCAGACCACCCGGCAGACCACAGTGCAAACCTCTCCCCCGAATCCCAGCGCCCATCTGAGCCTGCCCAGCTTGCGATTTCCGGCGTGCGGGTGGACAGCCACAACAGTGCCGACGGTGTTGTTGACCGCATTGAGATGGACCTTGCAGGCGACGGTGAACCGGGCTGGTTTGTGGACTACACCGCAACCCCCATGAAAATCTCCGTGGGCAAGCCCCTGACTATGGACGGCCAGGTGTTCCTCAACATCAACGTCGACGGCACCATCCACCCCGGCGAGATCGGCGTGGACACCACAGAGCTTGTACAGATGGCCAACCCGTCTGAAAACGTGGTTGCCGTAGTCAACGGCGGCACTTCCGAAGGCCGCAGCCAGATCGTAGTGGGCTTGCGCGACAAGGCGCCCTACTCGGTGCAGATGCTGGATAACCCGAAGCGCCTGGTTATTGATCTTCAGCGTTAATACTGCGCCCGCAACTAGTACCGCAACTAGTACACGGCCTCTACTCGCCAGGCGCGCCGCGTCCACACCAGCAGCCACCCGGTGACCTCGCCTGCGAATTCACCACCGAGCTGACCGACAACCTGCATGCGTGCCGCCTTGTTGTGTTGCGCCTCTTGTCCCCACCACCCCTCATCTACCGGCCACGGACCCGCCCATGCGGTAACCAGGTATTTCTTCTCGCCCCACTTGAGTGCGTAGGGCTTGGATGACAGGAGGGCTTCGGCGGTGACGGTGATGGGGTTGGCGGTGGCGTCGATAAGCAGAATGCTCGAAGCGGGGTGATCGATGCCGCCGCCGAGGCGCGCGGGCAGCGGCGCGGGGATGGCGCCGGGCCAGGTGTGGTCGGTGGTGTCGGGTGGGGCTTCGCCGAAGGGGACAAGGCGGATGCGTTCGGCGACGCCACGGCCGCCAACCAGGTGTGGTTGGACAACTGCGTCGATACCAAGCTGGGACTGCACCCGCTCAATGACGCGGCGTGCGCCGTCGGATGATGTGCCTTGGGACCACAGCTCGCCCGCGATGTCTGGCTGAGCGAGTTCGAGTGGCTCCAGGATCAGTGAGGTGATCGCGCCAGCGCCGCCGGAGGTCAGCCAGCCGTCAAGCTGCCAGCGCACGCGATCCGCCGTGGCGTGCTCGGTGAGTGCTTCGCGGGTGCGCCAGATGCGTTCCACACGGGTGCCGTCTGCAAGTTCCGCGATAACTTTCAGGCGCAGGCAGTTGCGGCCAGTTTCTTTGAGACGCTCATGCAAACTCGCGGCGAGCGCGCGAGCGGCGAAGGCTGCCGCGTCTACACGTTCGATGGGATCTTCAGGGATGATCGCCACAGCGAGGTCCTCGGTGGGCAGCTCTGGTGCTACTCGACGATCCGGCGCAGCCACCGCCACCCGATGAATATGCATGCCGTGCGCACCGAAGCGCGTGGTCATTGCGGCAGGTGGGATCTCAGCAAGCTGGCCAAGCGTGGCAATACCGAGTTGGCCCAGCGTGCGCACAGTCTCTGGGTCGGCGGCAAGGGCGGTCTCTGCGGTCAAGGCAGTAATCGGATGGTTGGCCAAAAACTCGCGAGATTTTTGTGGCGGCACGATCTGGGAGGTACGCGCGGCGATCATGGCGGTGGCGATCTCATCGGCGGCACCGGCTTGGGTGTCGATGCCGCGTCTCGACACTGCGTCTATAAGCATCTCCAGCGCCACATCTTCACTGCCGTGAAACTTGGCGGCGGCCTGTAGATCCACAACCACCAAGCCCGGACGCAGTACTTCTACGCTTGCGGCGACGTCATCCAGGCTTGCGGCAAGGGAGGCGAACATGCGGCCGTCGCGGTCCGGATTGTCCTCAATGACCGTCAGCTCCGGCGCTGCCGCCTGGGCGTTTCGCACCCGCATGCCGCGG
This sequence comes from Corynebacterium sp. HMSC30G07, assembly GCF_001806945.1. NCBI lineage: Bacteria > Bacillati > Actinomycetota > Actinomycetes > Mycobacteriales > Corynebacteriaceae > Corynebacterium > Corynebacterium sp. HMSC30G07. Next base: position 10,871 of record NZ_KV786449.1, read on the forward strand.
CGGATGCCTACGCGACGCGCCGCCTGCGAGCACACCTTAATCCGATGCTGGCTGGCAATCGCAATAGGTTCTTCCAGCGCATCATCATGTTCCAGCTTTGCCGCCTGCACTGGCCAATCCGGAAACCACAGTGCCGCGACCCGCATGGTTTAGGGCACCGCCCGGAGGTGGGTTGGTTGTTGTTCTTGTTGTTTCGGCTGTTTCTGGCCAAGCGTGACCGTGGTGCTGGCCGGGCGAGCGCCTTTATGCTCAACGCGCACGCGCAGGTCAATGCTTTGGATACGCCCTACGCCCTCGCCGATGCCGCGGAAGCCTTCGATGTGGCCGGTGATGGTGAGCGCCGGCGAGGGCACCGTGGTGTTGATAGTCAGCAGCGCGGCGTTGCCTTTACGCAGGCGTGCCAGCAAGGGACGCGCACGCACGGGCGTGAGCTCAAGCTGGGTTCTGGTGCGCAGGATAACCAGGTCGAGGCCTTCTGCAAGTACGCCCGCCACGGCGATGTCTTCAATGCCCGGTTCGGGCACTGCGATGATGCGTTCTAACCCTTCTTTGGAAATCGCCGCGTACGACAGCTCCGGCCACCCCACCACACCAACGTGCCCGCCGGCGGCAGTGACCTGGTCGATCACTTCCACGATCAGCGCCGGGGTGTCACTGCAATGCGTCACCGCTTGCCTTGGCAGCCCGTTGTTAGGCAGGACCTGCGACAGCGCTCCGTCGATAGTAAGGGTGCCATGCTTTTCAGCAACCGGGCGCACCACCTCCCCACCCAACGCCGCCATCTGGGCGCGCAACTGCGCGATTTGTTCCGCCCGGCTTGGGCGCTCTACTCCCGCGACCTCCTCCGGGAGCGCCGCGAGTGATCGAATAGACGTTCCACTCACAGCGTTTAGTATGCACCCCACCTAAAACACAGGCAACCGCCAAGGTCGAACGGGCTTTCTACTCTATTTCGATTAGGTCCTGCTGCGCTGGATCGTAAACATAGTTCACAATGTCACCCGACAGAATCAGGTCCACTGCATGATCAATCACTGGGAAGGGAACCAGGAACCACTCGTTCGCGTTTACTGCACCGCCTGCGGAATCCACAATGGACGCGTCCAACCGTGCGGAGGCGAACACTCGGTGAAGCAGGTGCTCCAGTGCTGAAGGCCGCAGGTTATAAGCGCGATAATCCGCGACTACCTCGACTGGCGCCATGAGGTACGTCGAGCTCTTTTCCGCGCCGCGGATACGCTTAGCCACCGGAGTGGTGGAGAACCCGATCTTGTACAGATCCTTCAATCCACGAATGTCTGGGTGGTCACTGAGTGAACGCAGCACGTAAATGTGTCCGGTCTCTACATCGGCATCACCGATCTCACTGACGTCAAACCCCGTACGGGTAACAGCAAATCCGCCCTGCTCCCCCATTCGCGCTGCGAAGGACTGTCGGTACATGGCGGATTCAGTGCCGTTCTCAAACACCACGCGGAGACGCTCCTTGCGCTGATCTTTATGCTTCAGGCTCTTCATCTCAGATTCACCAACCTCCGCGATGAAGGCCATGACACCGCGCAGGATGAAGAAGGCACCGGGAATGATTGTCTGGGCACCCTCAAACTTGGTCAGAGAGTAGGTGCCCTGTTCAAGCTCTGCGTGCTTCTGTTTGAACAAAGGCTCAAACTTTTCAAAATCTTTGCACCGCTTACGCAGCTGGCGGTCCGATTCAATCGGCGTATCCCGCTTTTTGTGGCAGTGAGGACGTGTCAAAGATTCCACCTGCGTTGCCAATCAGACCAAGGGGGTCCGAATTCAGCAGATCATCAACAGAGGTTGGTGCTTGTTCTGTTGCGAGCAGTCCGTAGGTATCCATATCTTCAAGAGCCTCAATTTTGAAGTTGCTCGCCCGGATCCCGGTTAGGCGCGCACCAAGCTTGCGCTCTGAGATGTTCATCGTCTCCGGGTCAGGTTCGCGGCCTTCTTTTTCGTAGAACTCCACAACCTCTTGGAACGCACGCTGAAGCCTGTCAGTTTCCGTTACCGGCAAGGGTTTTTCTGGTGTATCCAACAGCCCTTCATCGTCGCTTGCGATCAGGGCATCAAGTTGCGCAAGAATTGCATCATCTGTCATTACTGCTCACCTTCCCCAAGCTGAGCGGCTTCTGCCTGCTTTGCCTGCTGCTCACTTCTGCGCTCATTTGCAGCTTTACGCACTACCAAGAGTGCTTCTGCTAGCTGCTTTTCCTCTGCGTCATCAGAACGTCGGTCGGGATGACGCCCCTCCGCTCTCACCCACGCCTGAACCTGTGGGTATAACGCCATTGCTTCCTCAAGGCTCATATCAATGCGAGTTGTCGCAATCGCGTCGGAAATCAACGACAGCACGCTTGGCGTGACGGATTTCGACAAAATTTCGAAGGCACGCTGGAACGGATTAATGCTGTCAATCAGGTTGATGTTGAGCTCATCGATGTTGACAAACTGGTTCGCCATCTCAATGAACCGCTTGTCCCCAACCTCTTTGACCTCACCGGTCTTAATCACCGAATCAATGACCACCCGCTGACGGACCTGCTCAACCTCATCGTCCGAGAGGTCCGGATACTGCTCACGAATAATCTTCGGGATGAGCACTTTGTTGGTGGTCTGGGGATCAAGTTTGCCTACAGCTGCGCGTGCAAACGTATCGTCCTGGAGGATCGTGGCCTTGAGATTGAGATCATTGAGGTCATTGGAAACAATCTGTCGCACACGATCCGTGGTGAGCTCTTTGAGCCCTTCAATCTTGACCGTGTTGCCTTCAGAGCGCTCATCAGGGTTGAGCTTTGGCTTGAAGTCAAAGTTCTGGGCTAGCACCTGTTCCATCAACAGTGAGGCAGTGATTGCCTTGAGCATGTTGTTGACAGAGATGGTCACTTCGCTCTGTGCTGCGTCGGGTTCAGCCAGAAGGTTGGTGAATTGTGCATGCCTCTTGCCTTCGCTGTCACGTGTCACACGCCCGATGATCTGGATGATTTCAGTCAGTGAAGAGCGATATCCAACGGTGAGCGCATGCTCTGCGAATGGCCAGTCGAAGCCTTCCTTCGCCATGCCAAGGGCAATGATGATGTCCACGGCATCGCGGTTCTTGGAAGCAACGTCGGTCAAATACGTCAAGGTATGCGCACGTGCTTTCTGGTCCGTGTCATCTACAAGATCCGCAACGCGAAGTGTCTCACCGTTGTCTCGACGGCGGACGAGGATGATGCCGGTTTCTTCCTCTTGGCCGATCACTTCACCGATGGTGTCAATGATCTGGCCGACTTCTTCGATCTTGTCCTTGGTGGATTCACCCGAGTTCACGTTGGGAATGTGCAGGATCGTTTTCTTGTCTAGATCCAGCACTTGGTCAATCGCATCGGTGTAGCGACCTTGGTAAAAGTGGTGGCCGATACCTAATGATTTCAGGTACTGGTAGCCATTGAGCTGGTCGTAATAGTTGAAGGTGACGGAAGTAAACTTCGCTTCATCCTCCGGTAAGAGCACCGGCACGGTATCCCCGCGGAAGTACGAACCTGTCATGGCAACGATGTGCGCATCAGAGCCGTTCATCACTTCACGCAGCAAGTAGCCGAGGCGGCTGTTGTCTAGGTCTGCTGAGACATGGTGGAACTCATCGATTGCAAGCACTGTGCCATTGAATGCGTCTGGTGTGAGCTTTTCAAATGCGAAGCGCAAGGTGGCGTGCGTGCATACGAGCACCGCGTCAGGACCTTCCAGGAAGCGGATAAATTCTGCGACCTTGCTCTTGCTACTACCCGGAGTGCAGAGATTGTTTTCTGGTTTGATGTCCCAGTCTGCATAGAACCCGTGGGAGCGCAGATCAGTCGGTGCAAACGAACCACCGATGGAGCGCTCTGGCACTGCCACAATGACTTTCTTACGGCCCTGGTGGAAGAGCTTGTCCAGTGCGACGAACATCAGCGCACGTGATTTACCCGATGCCGGAGGAGCCTTAATCAGGAGGTACTGCGCACCACGTTGTTCGTAGACGCGGCGTTGCATTTCACGCATACCGAGTTCATCAGTACTTACCGAGGTTCCTGCCTGCGCATACTCAACCTGAATAATGCTTTCACGCGCGTTTGGATTTCCTGTTACTGCAGCCATTATTTCGCTCCTGCCTGGTCAGATTTTTTCACCGTTCTACGGCTACGTTTTGCGGCTTTCGCAGCTTCTTCGGCTGCAATCATTTCCTCGTACAACTCGAAGAGATCCGAAAGACGTGCCTCATCTGACTCGTAAGGTTTCTTGGAATACAGCGAATCCACTAAAGCATCGTTCGCCTCGTGTGCTTCGCGCAGGTTCCGCGGCATCGCCTCTGGGTCGTAGAGCTCTGCCAGCGTCTTTTCGCAGTGGTACTCACGCACATCCAGGATCCGCAGCGCAGTTTCCGTGAGTTGGTCTTTGTACTTTTCGATTCTCTTAGGAACCGGGAAGTTGTTGTAGACGATGGTGTTTGAATAGCGGTAGTCGGTCTTCATCTTCCCGCCGACGGCTCGAACCCAAGCCATATGCATCTTTGAAGTGAGCAGCGCAAACAGCCACGGTTCAGCGTCGTAGACCGCGAACGCAGCATTCGAAATGACGGTGTCCGGTCCGAGATACCCCATGGGGATATAGTCTCTTCGCTCAGAAGAAACCCTCGGCACAATGATGGAGTCTGTCTTTCCGCCTTTTTGCTCACGGAATTTCCAAGGTTCGGATGCCTTTTTACGTGTGCCAGCATCACTGCTGGAAAGCCGCTTAGCTTTCACTCTCTCAACCCGTTCACGAATCGGGTTGATGTCCAAGGCATCTTTCCTCTCTTCGTCCAAAATCTAGAGACAGTACCGTTCCTCGCCGTTGATAAATTCTTGACTGCCTAAAATTCGTCGAACAAATCGACTCGCATTTGGGTGATTCTCAACAATCCATCTCTTCGGCCGAGTTGAGAAGGAGGTTCCCACCGTCCATTGCCATGTTGCCGAATGTCATTTTCGGAAATATAGAACTCAGAGGCTTAGTACGCCGTGCAATCGAAATATTCCGCGCATCAGCCAAATAGCCGTTGATATTGCCCGCCTCTGTTTTTAAGTCATCGATGAATATGTACTTCGGCTGACTCGAGTTCGATCGCAGGCCAATCACAACAACGGTTACCCCCGCATTATGAGCAGCGTTGTTTTCCCACTTGAATGAGGTGTAAGCAAACCCGCTTTCGACGCCCATCTCAAGGATCATTGGAAACAAGAGTCCAACATGCTCCCCTTGAACTACCGAGTTGGTTGACACCAATGCGAGTTCTGCCGATGTCCCTGCAATGTAATCAGCGCCCTTGATAAACCAGAGAGCAATGTAGTCGAGATTTTTGTTAAACGGGCGATCCCCGAAAACAAACTTGTAATCTTCTTTTTGCTCAGCGGTTTGTTTCTTCGAACCAGCGTACGGCGGGTTTCCAATGAGGTACACTTCTTCCTCACCTTCGTTTGGACACACCGCATTCCAGTCCATGCGGGTCGCATTCCCTGCATGAACTTGGCCGGTTTCTTTCAGAGGGATAAGCGGAATCGCCACCTTGAACTGACGCTCAAATTCACGGTTCATTTGGTGCTTTGCAATCCACATAGAGAGGATCGCAATCTCCACAGCAAAATCATCAATCTCGATGCCATAGAAGTTCTGCAAGATTACCCACTCATGGAACACGCCGCAGGAGACACCAGCCACGTGGCAGATCAGCTTCGGGAGGATCTCGTCCACCCAGCCTCGCCTAGGTTGGATGGCCTGCCGCGCTATGTGAATCCGCACGGTAACGAAAACAGGATTGCTGCGACCTTAGACAAGATCGACCTGCTCGCCGAACGCCAACGCCAAGCCCGCGAATACCTCGACTGGTTCCTCCCCGCCTGGGGTTTGCTGTCGGAGGATGACAGGTTTGTGCTCGAGGCTTTCTTCCTCGGCGACGGTCCACAAGAAGACGCCGTCAACCTGGTGTGCGACCACTTCTACGTCGAACGCTCCACCGCGCACCAGAAGAAGTCACGGGCGCTGGGGCGGTTGGCGACGGCATTGTATGGGCCGAGTGGACTGTGAACCCACCCGCCAAAAGGTGCCGGCAAACGCGGATGACTTGCCCCAAACCAGCCCGTAACGTAGTAAGCGGTTGACAACTAGGCCAAGACCCCCAGACGCTCGGTAGCCCGTCTGGGGGTCTTGCCGTATTCGTGGGAGGTGGGTGTGGTACCGAGGAAACCGAAACGCCCCTGCTCCGAACCCGGCTGCCCAGAACTCACCGACCACCGCTTCTGCCCGGCTCACGCTCGTGCAGAAGACGAGCGGTACCGGACGTATCAGCGTGACCCTGCGATCAACAAGCGCTACGACCACCGCCGGCGCAAAATCCGCAACGCCTACATCCAAGCCCACCCGTTGTGCGAACAGTTCCAGACTCAGGGGCGTGTGACGCCAGCCCAAGAGGTTGACCACATCGTCCCGCTCGAAGATGGTGGCACGCATGATGAGGCGAACCTGCAAGCCTTGTGTAAGCCGTGTCATTCGTCCAAGACTGCGCGTGGTAACGACAGGTGGAGATACCGACGGCATGTGTATAAGAAATAATATGAGTAAGTTTGAACTGGGAAAGTATCACTGTTTTTACGGCGATGGCATGGGAGCGGGAGTAGCTGACTCCATTCGCTCTTTATTCCAATAATCACTCTGTTCAACAGGCGCTTGCGTTGATGTTGGAGAGTCCTGCACTGGAGTAGCTTGCCGTGAATAAAAGGCAAGAAAAACTATCCCGATCACAAGGCAGATAATAAATATTGCGACCGATATAGGCAACCAACTCCTCTTTATCAGGCTCATTTAATACCTTGGAAAAGGTTTTTTACCGCGTCATCGAAAGGTGTAGAAATCAGTAACTTACTTCCTGAAGTTGTACGGCGAGATGTTACACCGAAAACATGTCCCAGATTCGCATCGATTCTTGTTCGTAGCCAGGGGCCTCCACTTGCTCCACCGGTCATGTCGCAGGGCATTATCATGTCGCTGGACCAGAAACGCCACTTCTTGGTATTCCCATCACAGTAGTAAGGAGTTGTGCCATCGTAGGGTTTTTCTGCAGGCCAACCCCATATTCTCACTCCAGTTTGATTGTGTCCATAGTTATAAGCAAGTCCATTGCCACCAACTGTAGCCACTAGGGTCCTTCCGTTTCGAGGATGCACCGTGAAGAATGCTTGGTCGCGCGAAAAATCTGATGAGTTAGTCCATCCTGTAAACGTGTATGCCGTCTTCCAATTCCACAGACCGTATCCTGACGCGCCATTGTAGTAGGCAGGGGCGAATGCAACGTTTGAATGCCATCCTTCCCCTTTTCCCCCATGTACGCATTGGCCAGCGGTAGACACCACGTTTTTCGTCGGACCGTTAATTGCCGAACCTGAGCACACATAGTTTTTACCCTTATAGCTGAAAAATACTTTTCCAGCTGTTGAAGGTACTACGGCATTCCGAGTTTGTTGTCCTGGCGACAATTCGGGGTACACAGGATCTGACAAATCTTCTCCTAAGCTCAACCTTTTAGATCGCTCATCGGATGGGTTCGTATCGGTTTGATAAATTCGGGAGCTAATTTGTCTGCAGGAATTGCAGATCGCATCTTTTCTTCCGTCCAATAGCCTGTCGGATCTAATTCCCGAGCAGATGATCTTGACAGATCAACAGAGGGCGCATTGGCTGATACTGGCTGGTCACCTGTGTCGTCATCTGCAATTGGAGATGCGTGGGCAGGTGGCATCACGAAGCCTACAAACAATGCTAAGGTAGCGAGCAGAGCACTAACAGGTAGAGCTTGACGTCGAATTCTCATTATAACCCCCCATAATCTTCCCGATTCCACTCTTACTCTAGGTGGTTTTTAAGTAATGGACAAGGGTCTAAATGGGTCTGCTGAAGGTTTGGTTGAGCCCAGGGTTTATGCCGCCAGTGTAGTGGTGGGGGCCATGATTGCCTCGTACTCGACGGGGGTCAGTTTGCCTAGGCGTCGTTGTCGTCGTTTGCGGTGGTAGATCCCTTCGATCCATGCGACGATCGCCAGTCGTAGCTCTTGGCGGGTGGTCCAGCGTTGCCGGTCGAGGACGTTCTTCTGCAGGAGCGCGAAGAATGACTCCATAGGAGCGTTGTCACCACACGGGCCAACACGTCCCATGGAGCCGCGCAGCCCGAACTTCTTGAGGGCTTTGCGGTACTTCTTCGACCGGAATTGCGAGCCGCGATCCGAGTGCACGATCACGCCTTTCGGGAAGCCACGGTGATAGACGGCCATCGTCAACGCATCGACAGCGATCCGGGCCTTCATCCTGGGCTGGAAAGAGTAGCCGACGATCTTGTTGTGCCACAGATCCTTGATCGCACAGCAGTACAATTTCCCCTCGTCAGTCCAGTGTTCGGTGATGTCGGTGACCCACACCTGGTCAGGGCCATCAGCGACGAACAACCGCTGCACGAGGTCATCATGGACCGGCGCGCCGGCCTTGCGGTACTTGCGTTTGCGGCTGGTGATCCTCGAGGAGATCCCCGCAACGTGGCACAGCCGCCACACGCGCCGCTCCGAGATCTGGTAGCCCAGATCGTGGAGGTCGTCAGCCAGCACACGATAGCCGCCCTCGGGATCGTCCTCGTGGAGTTCGTGCAACACCTCGTGGAGTTCGTGCAACACCTCGATGAGGTGCCCCTCTTCCTGCTGGCGAGCAGAAATCGGCTGTTGGCGCCACTGGTAGTACCCCTGCTCAGAGAAGCCCAGTACCCGGCACGCCACCGCCACCGGCACCCGTAGCGGGGCGTTCTAGGCGGCCATCTCGCGGACGAGCGGGTACATCATTTTGGGGTCCGCAGATTCGCCTGCGAGAGATACGCCGCCGCGCGACGCAGCACCTCGTTTTCCATCTCCAACTCGCGGATCCGCTGCATCGCGGCCGTCATCTCGCGGCGTTCCTCGACGTCTGTGGTCGGCGTGAACCCGAGAGCCCGGAACCGGTCGTCCTTGACCCACGTCTGCAACGCGGACTTCGAGACTCCAAGGTCTCTACACACTTGCTTCTGCGACAAGCCGCTGTTCACCAGCGCCACTGCGTCACGCTTGAACTCGTCCGAATACATTCTTGGCACGATCGCCATCCTTTCAGCACGACCCTTCCAAAGTCATGCGGTCTTGGACTCAATCGAACCTTCAGCAGACCCCTGCTTCGCCAAGAAGCAGCGCGCCCTTGCCCGCTTCGCGCGTCTCTTGTTCGGCAGAGACTGAAGCATTGGCGCGCATGAGTGTCGCAAAGAGGGGATGACTTTCAGGGTGTGCCTGTCGCATGCTGTAAGTGGTTGAAAAGTAGGTCCCGACCCCCAGACGAATCATCACGGTCCGTCTGGGGGTCGTTGCCATGAACGACAAGGGCGGTGAGACGGATGCCTTTCAAACCCAAGCGCCCGTGCTCCCAGCCCGGCTGCCCCGAGCTGACCGAGACGCGGTTCTGCCCCGAGCACGCCCGCGCCGAGGACACCCGCTACCGGACCTACCAGCGCGACCCGAAGATCAACCGACGCTACGACCACCGGTGGCGAAAGATCCGCGCGGCCTACGTCGAAGCCCACCCGTTGTGCGAGGACTGCCTGACCCGTGGCCGGTACACGCCCGTGGCTGAGGTCCACCACGTGATCCCGCTCGACCACGGCGGCACCCACGACGAGTCGAACCTGCGCAGTCTGTGCAAGCCGTGCCACTCGCGCCAGTCCGCGCTCGATGGCGACCGGTGGCGGCAAGCCCCTCGGGTCTACAGCTACTAAAAAGCGCTGTGTGCCCGCCTGTCGCGGCCTCCCTGCTGACCTTCACCTGTGCCAGCTTCGAGGCCGCTGGCCCGGCACGAGGCGACGTGGCGCGCTTGCCGAGGGGGTGGGGGCGAGCGGATCTCCACAGCTGGGCTGCTCCTCAGCGGGCGGGGCCAACCGTGCGCAAAACCGCCGAATCAAACGGGGTATTGACCCCTTCACGCCCTCCACACCAGGGCACGATGCCCCAGGAAGGAGGCGAGACCATGGCCAAAGACGGCACCAACAGGGGCGGACGCAGGGTGCGCGCTGGGGCGAAGCCCGAGGCGCTTTCCGACAAGCTCGCCTCAGGTCGCCCCGCCACCCGGCTCACGACACCTGCCGAGCTCGATGTGTTCGACCTGGACGGCACCGACATCGGCGATGGTGCGCTGCTCGCAGGCGAGCCGATGCCAGAACCCGGCGAATATCTGTCGGCTGAGCAGCGTGACGGCCAACCGCTCGGCGCGGATTTGGTCTACCGGGAGACGTGGAGCTGGCTGGATGAGCGTGGCTGTACCGAGTTCGTCTCCAAACGGCTCATTGAGCAGTACGCGCAGGCGTTCGCTCGCTACATCCAGTGTGAGCAGGCGATTTCCAAGTTCGGTCTGCTCGGTAAACACCCCACCACGGGAGCTGCGATCGCCAGCCCGTTCGTGGCCATGTCGCAGTCGTTCGGCAAGCAGGCCAACGTGTACTGGTACGAGATCTTCGACATCGTACGCGCCACCTGCACCACCGACTACTCCGGCACCACACCAGGCGATGAGGTCATGGAGCAGCTGCTCAAAGCCTCCTCCTAACGCCCCGCGACCCCTTGTTTCGTTTCCTGCCTGCCCGGCACCCGGGCGGGCTTTCTTGTTGTTCGCTTTTGTGAAAGGAGCCCTCCGCGTGTCTGTAGTGCGAAGTGCTGAATCTGTGTGTATCGGCCACCCCGACAAGCTCTGCGATCTGATCGCAGACCACATCCTCGATGACATCCTCACCCTCGACCCGACGGCACGCGTGGCCGTTGAGGTCATGGCCACCGGCAGGCGCATCATCGTCACCGGCGAGATCACCACCACCATCCGGCCCCGTCTGCGCGCCTCCACGCGTGCTGCACTACGACGGGCCGGGTACAACCCGAACCGGTTCCTCATCTACGTGTGGGTGCGCCGCCAATCCGCCGACATCGGCGCAGGCGTCACCACCTCCATCGAGGCGCGTGCGGGTGACGAGTCGGCGTATGCGAGTCTCGGGGCGGGTGACCAGGGCACCGTCTACGGGTACGCCACGAACGAAACACCCCAGCGCCTGCCACTGCCACTCGTGCTCGCCCACGAGATCTGCCGCCGCCTCGACGCCGCCCGCACCGACGGCACGATCGCAGGCATCGGCCCGGACGGAAAGTCACAGGTCAGTGTGGTCTACGACGAGCTCGGCGCCCCGGTCGGCATCGACACCGTGATCGTCTCGATCCAACACGATGCGAACAAAGACCCCGAGGCGCTTGAACGCGAGGTGCGCACACTGATCGTTGCTCCCGCCATCGAGGCGCACCTGCCCGGTGCCACGCCCGAGCAGGTGCTGGTCAACCCGTCGGGACGGTTCGTCACCGGTGGGCCCACCGCTGACACCGGGCTGACCGGACGCAAGCTCATGGTCGACACCTACGGTGGGCTCGGCCCGCACGGCGGTGGCGCGTTCTCGGGGAAGGACCCCTCCAAGGTCGACCGGACAGGCGCGTACATGGCGCGCCTGATCGCGAAAACCGTGGTGGATGCGCGCCTGGCCGAAGAATGCCACGTCGCTATCTCCTATGCGATCGGTAAGGCCGACCCGGTCGCGTTCCACATCGACACCTTCGGCACAGGTCAGCACTCGGACTGGCTGCTCACCGACGCCGCCCAGGCGATCTTCCCGCTGCGACCGGCCGCGATGATCGAACGCCTCGGCCTTAGAGCCCCCATCTACGCGAAGCTTGCCACCTGCGGGCACATGGGCCATGGCCTGAGCGAGTGGGAATGGACACTGCCATATGCCGACAAGCTCAGAGAAGAGGTGACCCGCCGTGCTCATCAAGCAGCTACCCATCAGTGAGCTCAAGCCCGCCGACTACAACCCGCGTAAGGACCTAAAACCGGGAGATCCAGAATACGACAAGCTCAAGCGCTCGCTGGCGGAGTTCGGGTATGTCGAGCCGGTGATCTACAACCACACCACCGGCCACGTCGTCGGCGGCCACCAGCGCCTGAAAGTGCTCGCCGACCTGGGCCACACTGATGTTGACTGCGTGGTCGTCGAACTGGACGAGACCCGCGAGAAGGCCCTGAACGTCGCATTGAACAAGATCAGCGGCGACTGGGACGAGTCCAAGCTGGCCCTGCTCATCGCCGACCTGGACGCGGCCGACTTTGATGCCGAGCTCACCGGCTTCGACGATGACGAAATCGCCCAAATGATTGGCTCCCTCGACGATGACGAGGTCACCGATGACGGCTTTGATCTCACCGCCGCTCTCGAGGCCGCCTCCTTCGTCCAGCGCGGGGACATTTGGACTGTCGGCAGGCACCGCCTGGTCTGCGGGGACGCCACCAACGCAGACGATGTCGCGGTGCTCATGGATGGCAAGAGCGCGAACCTGGTGCTCACCGACCCGCCCTACAACGTCGCCTTCGAGTCCTCCGATGGGCTCACGATCAAGAACGATGCGATGAAGGCCGACTCCTTCTACGAGTTCCTGCTCACCGCGTTTACCAACATGGCGGGTGTTCTCGACAAGGGTGGGTCGGCGTATGTGTTCCACGCCGACACCGAAGGGCTGAACTTCCGCAAAGCGTTCATCGACGCCGGGTTCAAACTCTCCGGCTGCTGCATCTGGGTCAAAGACTCCCTTGTCCTGGGACGCTCGCCGTACCAGTGGCAGCACGAACCAGTGCTCTACGGGTGGAAGCAAGGTGCCAAGCACAAGTGGTTCGCTGACCGGAAACAGACTACGATCTGGAACTTCGCCAAGCCGCGAAGGAACTCCGACCACCCGACCTCCAAGCCGCTGGACCTGCTGGCTTATCCAATCCGCAACTCAACCCAAACCAACGCGATCATCCTCGACACCTTCGCTGGCAGCGGTTCGACCCTGATGGCCGCCGAGCAGACCGACCGCATCGCCTACCTCATGGAGTTGGACGAGAAGTACGCCTCGGTGATCCTGCGCCGCTACGCCGAGGCGACCGGGGACGCGGCCGGGATCACCTGCCAGCGAGGCGACACCCAATACGCCTACCTGGATGTGGTCAAACAGGTCGACCGCGACCGCGAATAAAACCCCGGAAATGCAGGCAAAACAGGGGCGTGAAAATGAGCCGTTGATGAGGGCAAAAACGACTGGATAAGCGGAAAAACGTATGGCTGTATGTACCTGACCGAAAGCACCCCCACACCTGGGGGAATCGAGCGAAAAGGACTGGTCATGAGTGAATTACACATCGAAATCAGCGAGCTCATCGCAGCCGGAGTTAACGGGCTCTTCGGAATTTTGGGTGTAGATGGGTTTGGTGATCGGGGTGTGTTGAAGTGGTCGGACGCGATTGATAGAGTAAGCCCGGACTCATTACGGAAGTTGGAAATCCCACATGCTCAAAAGCTGGCTGTTACTGATCGGGGCGGTTGTTGCCGAGGCGCTTGGCACCATGTGCCTGCGTGCAGCCGTTGATCAACCGCTCTATGCCATCGGGGTGGTCATCGGATACATCATTGCTTTCACCCTCTTGGGACTCGCCCTGGGAAGAGGTATTCCAATCGGCATTGCCTATGGAATTTGGGCAGCAGCCGGAGTTGCCCTGGTCGCGGTTCTGGGTGCCGTGTTATTCCATGAAACGCTCAGCTTAACGGCGATCATCGGCATTGTCACCATCATGGCCGGCGTCTTCATTGTCCAAACCGGCCAGCGCGATCCAGGCAAAGCTGAGGTGTTGGAATCATGAGCTGGCTGTTTCTGTCCTTTTCGATCGTTTCTGAAATTATCGCTACCCTGAGTCTGCGTGCTTCGGATGGCTTTCGGAAGAAAATCTGGATCCTGCCACTCGTGGTGTTCTACGGGCTCGCTTTCTTTTTCTTAGCGGTTACTATCTCCTACGGCATGCCGGTGGCCATTGCCTACGGCATCTGGTCAGCTATCGGTGTCGCGCTCATCGCAGTGCTGGCGCGGATCATCTGGAAAGAGCCGTTAACCCCGCGCATGATCTTGGGACTGGTGCTGATCATGGCGGGGGTGGTGCTCGTCGAACTGGGGTAAGCGCTATTGGGCCCGAGCGGCGCGAACCTGCTGCTGGATAGTCTCCATGACCGAAGCATCGGCCAAGGTTGTGGTATCACCAATCTCGCGGTCTTCGGCGAGATCTTTGAGCAGACGGCGCATAATCTTACCCGAGCGGGTCTTGGGGAGGTCAGTGACCACGGTGATTGATCGCGGTGTCGCAATCGGTCCGATCGCGGCACGAACATGATCACGCAGGACCCCGACGGCGTCGTCGAGTTGCTGAGCGCTTTCGCGCAGAATCACAAACGCCTCGATCGCCTGCCCGGTGGTTTCATCTTGGGCCCCGACCACAGCGGCCTCAGCAACCATCGCATGGGCGACCAACGCCGATTCAATTTCTGCCGTCGACATCCGGTGCCCGGAAACATTGAGCACATCATCGACCCGGCCCAGGACCCAAATATCGCCGTCCTTATCGAATTTCGCGCCGTCACCGGCAAAATATACGCCAGGGTACTGTGACCAGTAGGTTTTCTGATACCGTTCCTCATCGCCCCACAGGGTGCGCAGCATGCCGGGCCACGGTTCGGTGATCACCAGATAGCCACCGTTGCCGGGTTCTACCGGAACGCCGGCTTCGTCATAGATATCGGCCGTAATGCCGGGCAGGGCGCGCATCGCGGCCCCGGGTTTCGTGGCGGTCACCCCGGGTAGCGGGCTGATCAGAATATGGCCGTTTTCGGTCTGCCACCAGGTGTCCACGATCGGTGCGTTATTGCCCCCGATGTGCTCGCGGTACCACATCCACGCTTCGGGGTTGATCGGTTCACCCACGCTGCCCAACAACCGCAGCGACGACAGGTCATATTCGGCCGGGATATCGCGACCCCAGCGCATGAACGTACGGATACTGGTGGGCGCACAGTACAGAATCGTCACGCCGTATTTCTGCACGATCTCCCACCAGCGCCCCCGATGCGGAGTATCCGGGGTGCCCTCATACAGCACCGAGGTGGTCGCATTGGCCAGCGGCCCGTAGACGATATAGGAGTGCCCGGTGACCCAGCCGATATCGGCGGCCGTCCAGTAGATATCGGTTTCGGGTTTGATATCAAAAACCGCCCAGTGGGTGTAGGAAACCCCCACGAGATAGCCAGTTAACGTCTACGACCCCGAGGAAACCCTGCGGGTTGCCAGAGCTCGCGGCTACCAGCTGGTGGTGCGCGTGATCGAATACGACCCGACGCGTTTCCTCACCATGGTGGCCGCCTGGTTCGAGCAGGAGGTCGTGGCATGAGCATCCTCGCCTTCACCCCGCACAAAACGGGCAGGAAGAAGCTCGCCCAGCTTCTCGCCGATCACCTTGGCACCGAGGCCACCTATCTGGGCACGCCCTCGTTTGCCTACCAGATCGCAGACGCCACGCTGGATCGGGACTGGACCCTCTACCTGCCAGATGGTATCGAGGCGCAGGCCGTGCTCGAGTCCGCACACAAGGCGGGCTTTGAAACCGCCGACCCGGGCGAGGTGGCGTTGACGGTCACGATGCCCACCACCGGGTGGAGTGAGCGCACTCGCGCCAACCTCGAAGCGCTCCTGGCAGCCAAAGGGCCACTGATCGCCAAGGCCCTGGGCATCCCGGCCACACCCGTGCAGTTCAACGATGACGAGACCGTCTCGTTCCCGTGGTGTGAGTCGATTACGCCGGAGACGGCACGCGAGGCGGTGATCCCGCTTGTGGCAAAGCTCTGCCAGCGCGCCCAGGAGGCAACCCGGATCCGATCCACGCCGCCTGCACCGGGCAATGACAAGTACACGATGCGCTGCTTCCTGCTCTCCCTGGGCTTCATCGGCCCCGAACACAAGCAGGCACGCCGCATCTTGCTGGCAGGCCTGGAAGGCGACGCCGCCTGGCGCACCCCGGCAAGCAGGAAGGAGAACTGACGCATCAATCGCGACGCCTGACCTGCTGGCACCCGGAAACCCTGCCACGAGCGGGGTTTCCGCTCATCACAAGCCTTGTTTCTCCATGGTTTTCTTAAGTGCTGTAGATCCCAAAAAATAGTGCCTGATCTGGGCAAATACGACTGGATAAGTGCCCGCACCTATGGCTGTATGTACATGACAAAAGAACAGCCCCTCAGGAAAGGACAACAGCCATGAACACCACCGAGAAGCTCACCACCGAAGCCCTGCAGATGCGCGTCGACTCCTACGGGGCGATCCTCGCACACGGCGACTACACGCTGGCCACCTTCGCGACCTGGACCAAGAAAGACGGCTACGGCAACAGCGCCCAGGTCTACCGCCTGACCGAAGCCCCGATCGACGGCTTCGGCCCGAACGCACGCGGCCGCAGCGAATGCGCCCTGGAGCTCATCGCCGAGGCCGACCACCTTTTCGCAGACGCCGGGCACGCTGGGTGATGAGGTGGAAGCCTGCACTAAACGCGTTCGCGATCACCTTCGCCGGACGGTTCGAGAGAACCACCCACTAATGAAAACCGCCGGACCCCACACACCGTTCATCGGACAGACCCGATCATGCCAATTGTGTATACCCAGGAGTTCAAGCAGCGGGCGTTGCGTTTGATGGAGGATCATCTTCAGGACACGCAATGCTCGCAGTGGTCGGCTGCCCAGTCGGTTGGTACGAAGCTTGGAGTCTCACCGCATACGATGCGGGGATGGCTGAAACAGGCCCGACGTGATGCCGGTACTGAGCCGGGCGCGACTACAGATGAGCTCGAAGAGCTGAAACGGCTACGGCGGGAGAATCGTGAGCTGCGGCGGGCGAACGAGATGGCGGATTCAACCGGTGGTCGCAACGAGTTCCGTGAACTTCTCCGATGGTGTCAGATATCCGAGCGTCTTGCGCGGTCGGCCGTTGAGCGAGTCCTGAATCGCGGTCAGGTCCGCGCGGCTAACGATGCTCAGATCGGTGCTCTTCGGAAGGTATTGACGTAGCAACCCGTTGGTGTTCTCATTGCTGCCCCGCTGCCACGGGGAGTGCGGGTCGCAGAAGTAGATCGGGATCCCGGTTGTGGCTGTGAACTCGAGGTGCTTGGCCATCTCCGCGCCCTAATCCCAGGTGATCGTCCGCGCCAGCGACGACGGGAGCGCGGTGATCGCTTCGCGCATCGCGGCCTCCACCTTGTCTGCACTCTTCCCATCAGGCAAATGCAGCAGGAGCGTGAGGCGGGTGCTGCGTTCGACGAGGGTTCCGACGGCGCTACGGCTGTTCTCACCAAGAATGAGATCGCCTTCCCAATGCCCGGGAACGGCACGGTCCTCGACCTCAGCGGGGCGCTCGCTGATCATGACCATCCCTGGCAGACGGCCGCGCCGATCCGTTGCCGTTCGCGCCTTCCTGGCCGTGCGTCCCGATCTCAGGCAGCGGGCGAGTTCTCGGCGCAGTTGCCCGCGTCCCTGTACGAACAGGGACTGATAGATCGTCTCGTGGCTCACGTGCATCTCCGGGTCGTCGGGATGCTCCAACCGTAGGCGGGCAGCGATCTCCTGCGGCGACCACAGCTGCTTCAACTGCGCTGTCACGGTCTCGAGCAACCGGCCACCGTCAAGCTTGAACGGCTTCGGCCTGCGGGCCTGCTCCCGGGCGTCCTCATGCGCCCGCCACGCCGAGTACTCCTCGCGTCCGCCGCCCCGCTTGACCTCGCGGCTGATCGTCGACACCGCCCGCCCGAGGCTGCGCGCGATCGCAGTGAGCGTGTCACCGCGGGCGAGACCCACGAGTATCTCCTCGCGGTCGAAGACCGTCAGATGACCCTCGCGCGGCTCCCAGCCGAACGGTTTCCCGTCGAGGTGACGCCCTTCCCTCGCCATGCGGCCGACCATCGGCGCCGTGCACCCGATCTCGCGAGCGATGTCGATGAGTCTCCATCCCTTCGAGTGGAGACGGAGCGCGAGCTGCTTCTGCTCACGACTGAGATGACCATGCTTGCCCTGCAACCGATGCCTCCTGAGATCAACGTCTGCTTCATCTCACAGCACCCATTGCGTTGACCGGTTGAATCCGCCATCTCGTTCGCCCTGCGCAGCTCTTTATTCTCTCGCCGCAGACGCTTCAGCTCATCGTCTGCTAACTCGCCGGAGCTGCCCTCGACGCCGTGTGACGGCCCTGAAGGCTTCAACCAATTATTAAGCGTGTGCGCGGAGACACCGACCTTGTCACCGATCTCAACCGCCGCACCCCACTTCGAGCACCCTTCAAGCTCAACAAATTCCTCAGCCAGACGCACCGCCTTGGCCTTGAACTCATCACTGTACTTCCTTGGCATGATCCCAATCTTTCTCTAGAAACGATCGGAACCAAACCCAGGACGCTTCACTTCGTAGAGAGCCACGGCATTACGTTTGAACTCTTCGGAGTACCTAGGCATGGCGGTAGATTACCTTTCTTCCCAACCCGACAGGGTTGGATATCAGGTGTCTACCCCACGGGGGTCAGATCCTTCTACGGTCAATCCTGCTTTCACAGCTTCCTCGGTCAGGATGAATTAGGGTAGCCTATCTTTGTCTGTGTGAGCGGCGTTGGTATGATCACGCCGTTCGAGCCCACACCGGTCACCGCGAGAAAGGCACGCCTATGCAGCCGATGCCCACCCGTGATGTGGTCGTGACTCCTGACGGTAGACGCTTAGCATCGATCAGCCTCGGCGAGGGGCCGCGTTTGGTCGTGTGTGAGGCTGGCCTGGGGATGAGCGCACACTACTGGATTCCGGTCATGCGCCACCTTGCGCCCCACTGCCGCGTGGTCGCCTATAACCGGGCGGGCATCGGCGACAGCGATCCGGATCCAGCTACGCGGAAACTGCAACGACTCGCTAACGACCTGGCGTGTGTCGTTAAAGCTCAATCTTACGAGTCTGTCGTCCTCGTCGGACATAGCTGGGGCGGTCCCATCGTACGTACTGCACAGGGCATGTCGGCGGGCCGCATCGAGCGCGTCGCAGGACTTGTGCTCGTCGATCCAAGCGATGAACACCTCTTGGATAAGTTCCGCCCGCTGTCCTTGGCCCTGCAGCGCCTGAGTCTAGTGTCGCTTGCTCGGCTGCGGTTGCTTTCTGCGATGTACACCCCCATTCTCCGAGGGCTGCCGCCGGACGTGATGACACGAGTGCTTCAGGACTCTACGACCGTTTCAGCAGCACGTGAGGCCGCTGCCGAATTGCGATCGTTGCGTACTGGTCTCGCGCAGCTAGCAACCGACGATCAGCACTACGGCTCTCCCGTGACCGTGATCAGTGGCGCCCAAGCGATGGTCGGCGAGAGCGAAAAGATGCGTGCGGCAATCCGCAAGGCCCACCACTTATCTGCCGCTCGGACAGCAAGTTCCCAGCTCATCGTGGCACGTGATTCTGGTCACGCCATCCCGATTACGGAGCCGGAGGTGGTCGCTCGCGCGGCTCTCGCTCTCTTTGATCGGGACCACTTCGCAGCAGACCTCAACCGTTGAGCTCATCGCAACCTTGGCACGTCTATTACAGGAAGCACGAGCCGGCGTCCCTCATCGTCACATCGTGGCCACGGTGGACGCCACACTGGTATCCTCCGCTATCGTTCAGCCACCAGATATCCCGGGGCCAATGCCCCGAGGAAGCATCTAATCTAACGGGCCTGGCCCACTCAAGGAGAGCTAATGAAGAAGGCAATTTGGCTTGCCGTGCTATACACCGCGGTGATGGGTGCAGGGAAGGCCTACGTCAAAAACGTCAAGGGCGTGGGGTACTCCGACCCTGGGTTCCTGGAACATTTTTCTGGATCCTGCTCGGGTTGGCGACGGCCACCGTACTTTACACCGTAGTGTTCCGTAACGACGCGACGATTCCTTTCAACCAGAATCGCCGATGGGCAATGTACGCCGTCGTCATGGTTCCACTCATTGTATCGCTTCCACCGAATGCCCGGCCTCGCTGGCAGGCTCCCAGCATGCGGCCTACATGGCACGCGCCCAGTACTGGTACGACCGCATGAGCGGCACCAAGCCCGCCCCGACACCACCGGCAAAGCCCACACCGCCCACGCCCAAGCCCTCCGCCAACATCGACGCCCTCGCCGACGCGGTCATCCGAGGCGAGTACGGCAACGGCGACGAGCGCAAACGCCGACTCGGAGCCAACTACACTGCCGTGCAGAAGCTCGTCAACGAGAAGCTCACCGGAGGAAACCCCAACAAGCCTTCCGTCAACATCGATGCCCTGGCTGATGCGGTGATCCGTGGAGACTATGGCAACGGCGAGGAACGCAAGCGCCGCCTCGGAGCCAACTACGCCGCTGTGCAGAAACGCGTCAACGAGAAGCTCGGCATCAGCTAACCCACGCGAAATCAACCCTTGGCCCCGTCATCACCTTCATCGAGGTGGTGGCGGGGCCTTTTCTGCGTTTGCGGAGCTGGTGTTTACCGCAGGTCGTCGAACGGGTCGATGACGGACTGCACTCCACAGCTCGGGCAGATGAACGCGACCTTGATGCCTTGACCTTCGCCTGCAATAAACGGGTCAGGGACACAGACTGAGGTGCATTCTGAACAGGTTCGGTACGACTGGTCGTCGAGAAACACCGGGAGTTCAAAGTCGTCGCCAGTCATCTTCACCCGCCCTTGCTCTGTCGCGGTTCACACGTCGATCGGCCCGCATTGTGAATTGAGCAAAGAATTGCTGCCTTATCTGAATAGAGGCGCAGATCCCAGCCACGGGTGCGAACGCGGCAGGGAGCTTTGTTTCTGTTGCCGGTTTCGTCTGGCGTGACCGGCGTATGGGCGACCACCTTTCGCCTCGTTCCCAGGAGGGCCTGCTCATGGCTCTGAACCAGACTGATCGCCATCACATCCAGATGATGCGCGCTGCAGGAGTTGCCTACTCTCGTATCGCCGCGCACCTGGATCTCAACGCCAACAGCGTCAAGACCTATTGTCTGCGACACGGCATCACCGTCGATCCTGCCGTTGAGCAGGTCACGGATCCAGTTGGAGTGTGGTGTTTGCACTGCTGCAAGCCAATCGAGCTCCGGCAAGGATCGAAGTTCTGTTCCACTGCCTGTCGACGAGCCTGGTGGGCCACCCACCGCAGGGTGGTCACCGAAGAACTGGTCTGCGCGAACTGCCACCGACAGGTCACTGTGGCTCGCACGAGCCAGGTGAAACGCAAGTACTGCTGCCACCCGTGCTACATCCAGCACCGCTTCAATACCCGTGGCGGCAAACGATGAACATGGCAGCCGAGCTGACGGCTCATCACCAACTCACGCAGGTCAAGCAGCTTCTCGAACGCGGCATCCTCACCCCACGCGAAGCCATCACCGTCTGCCAGCGCCTCGACGCCCCAGATGCGCCGCTAGCCGCCCTACAAAGAGCCAGTTTCGTTGACTATCTCGAGGGTTTGAGTGATGTATGGATACAACCTGAAACCCTGTCTGACTAGGAGAAATACCTTGAAGAGAATGGAGCAAATCACCCCGCCACCGATCAGCACTTCTCCGCTTGTGAAAGTGGCAGCGTATGCCCGCATCAGCATGGAAACCGAACGCACACCGCTGAGTTTGTCCACCCAAGTTTCCTACTACCAGCAACTCGTTCACGACACTCCTGGCTGGACGTTCGCCGGAGTGTTCGCCGATTCTGGAATCTCTGGAACCACCACAAATCGCCCCCAGTTCCAAGAACTGCTGGCCCTCGCCCGGAAAGGGGCAATCGACCTGATCCTCACCAAGTCGATCTCGCGATTCGCTCGCAACACCGTCGACCTGCTCGAAACCGTTCGCGAGCTGAAAGACCTCGGGGTGGAGGTGCGATTCGAGAAAGAGAACATCTCCTCAACCAGCGCTGACGGAGAACTCATGCTCACCCTGCTGGCGTCTTTCGCGCAGGCAGAATCAGAGCAAATCAGCCAAAACGTCAAGTGGCGCATTTGGAAAGGCTTCGAAGAAGGCAAAGCGAACGGCTTCCACTTGTACGGTTACACCAACTCCGCTGACGGCACCGACGTGCAGATCATCGAAGAAGAAGCAGCCGTGGTGCGCTGGATATTCGACCAGTACATGAAGAAGATCTCGTGCGAAAAGATGGCCGCGCAGCTCATCGCCGACGGCAGGGTTCCACACCTGGCTGACAACAAGTTGCCCGGCGAATGGGTCCGTCACATCCTGAAGAACCCGCACTACACCGGCGACCTCCTGTTAGGGCGATGGTCCACTCCGGAGGGTAAGCCTGGACGAGCAGTGCGCAACACCGGCCAGTTGCCGCAATACCTGGTGGAAAACGCGATCCCCGCCATCATCGACCGCGACACCTTCGTCGCGGTTCAAACCGAGATTGCACGCCGACGCGAACTCGGGGCCCGTGCGAACTGGTCCATAGAAACTGTGGCGTTGACGTCGAAGATCAAATGCGTGTCCTGCAACTGCTCGTTCGTGCGCAACGTACGCAATCCAAAAACCCAAAACTCGATCTCCACCGAGCACTGGATCTGCACCGAACGGAAGAAAGGCCGCAAAACCGGATGCGGCACCTGCGAGATCTCTGACACGGCACTCAAAGGCTTCATCGCCCGAGTCCTGGGTATCGAGGCCTTCGACGAGGACGTGTTCACCGAGCGTATCGACCACATCGACGTGCAGGGAAAAGACCGCTACACGTTTCATTACACCGATGGCACCAGCAGCTCGCACACGTGGCGACCAAACCTGAAGAAGAGCTCGTGGACCCCAGTAAGAAAAGCCGCCTGGGGTGAACTCGTGCGTGCTCGCTGGGCCGAAGCCAAAAGGCTCGGGTTGGACAACCCACGGCAAGCACCAACACCACCAGAAGCATTGGCGAAGTACCGGGCCGTGGCCAAGGCAGAGGCTGAGCGCCTGCGCGCCGAGCGAGGCGAACGCTAAATGGCCCGCACCGTCACAGCAATCCCCGCCACCCGAGCGCTCCACACTGGTGCTCCACTTGGACAGACAACCCTGCGCAGGGTCGCCGGGTATGCCCGCGTGTCCACCGACCACGACGATCAGGTGACGTCCTACGAAGCCCAGGTCGACTACTACACCCGCTACATTAGCGATCACGCGGGCTGGCAGTTCGTGAAGGTCTATACCGATGAAGGCATCACAGGCACCTCAACCAAACACCGCGCTGGGTTCCAGCAGATGGTGATCGACGCGCTCGACGGCAAGATCGACCTGATCATCACCAAGAGTGTGTCCCGGTTCGCCCGCAACACCGTCGACTCGCTCACCACCGTTCGAGCCCTCAAAGACAAAGGCGTGGAGGTCTTCTTCGAGAAAGAAGGCATCTGGACCTTCGACGCCAAAGGCGAGCTCCTCATCACCATCATGAGCTCGCTGGCGCAAGAAGAAGCCCGCTCCATCTCCGAAAACGTCACCTGGGGGCACCGCAAACGCTTCGCCGACGGCAAGGTCACCGTCCCATATTCTCGGTTCCTCGGATACGACAAAGGCGAAGACGGCAGCCTCGTCATCAACCCCGAGCAAGCCAAACTCGTGCGCCGGATCTACAACATGTACTTAGGTGGCATGTCCATCGGAACGATCGCCCGCACCCTCACCGACGAACCAGAGACCTTCACCGCCGCAGGCAACAAGACCTGGTATTACCGATCCATACGAGCGATTCTCACCAACGAGAAATACAAGGGTGACGCTCTCCTGCAGAAGTCGTACGTCGCTGACTACCTGACGAAACGTCAAGTCATCAACCAAGGCGAAGTACCCCAGTACTACGTCACCGCCAGCCATGAGGCGATCATCAGCCCGGCAGTGTGGGACTTCGTCCAAGCCGAAATAGCTAAAGGGGCTAGAGATCAGCGAACCCAGCATCGCACCAGGCCCTTCTCATCGACCTTGGAGTGCAGCCAGTGCGGGCACTTCTTCGGCTCGAAAACCTGGCACGCGGGCAGTAAGTACGAAAAGGTCATCTGGCGGTGCGGCCACAAATACGCAGGCCAGGAAAAATGCGCCACCGGGCACATCAGCGATCAACGACTCAAGGACATGTTCCTCGAGGCTATCCGCCTCCGATTCGGCTCACCTGCCGATGACACCGTCAACCACGCCGTACTCGACGCGCTCGACACCAGCGACCTCGAAGTCGAAGCAGCCGGACTGATCGCCCAGATCGACCAGGTAGCGAAAAAGCTCGAATCACTAATCACCCACAACGCACGCGTCGCGCAAGACCAACAGGTTTACGAGAAGGCGTTCAACGCTAGCCACGAACAGCACCAGGCGCTGTTAGCTGAGCACGCTGCCGTGGTCGACGAAATCCACAACAAGCACAACCGACTAGCCGCCTACCACTACTACAGGCAAGAGACCGCCAACCTTGAACTTGAACAGTTGGCCTTCAAACCATACCTCTGCGTAGCTTTGCTCGACAAAGGCACCGTTAACATCGACGGTACGGTGACTTTCCACTTCCGCGACGGCAGCACCCAAGTAGTAGCCATCAAGGCGGACATTGGGCAGGCGCCAGGGTGTGATTAGAGTTGCCACTCCTTAATCAAGATCTCCAAAAGCTCTTTCTGACGTCGCTCGATAACACTCGGAGTCCACACCGGTTCTCCAAGTACCTGCGTGGTGAGTGCGAACACCGCCACGCCTTTCCCCGACTTGAAGTACCTCTCCTTCTTAACATCGAAGTCATAATTGCAAGCACTGGAGTTTTTCCGGCGATTGAGCAGCAGTAGGTTCCCAAGACGATGTGTCCATACTTTTGCTTCGCAGAAAATGACGGGCTCGATGGTGCTGGTTTTGGACAGGTCATCGGAATAGACCGTGCCGCGCAGTGCGTGGGCTTTGCCCTCGACCCGGTGTGCGGGTAGGACGTTTTTTCGTGCTGCCAGCCAAGCTGGTTGCCCGCTAGACGCAACTCCACGGCTTTTGGCACGGCGGGATCGGTGAAGTCCCGCGATAGGGATGCTGATTCTCCGCCGATCTCAAGATCGGCCCTCACATTGGTTTTAGCGACGAAGCTGGGGTCACATGACGTTTTCGTGACGGTCGCTGCCTACCCGTCGACTATCACCTCGCTTTGAGTCTTGGCGAATAGAGCATCGAGTGGCTCGAGCTGAGCTTTGCGCTCAGGGCTCGGTGCGTACTGGCCGTTGGCTACCGACTGATACGGGTCGTCGCGATGATGGCTCTCGTCAGACGTGCAGTCGATCTCCGCTTGGATTTCCATAGCCTTGAGTTCGGCCGCACCGTCGCCGCTGATTTCACGCACGGAGGCCTCGATCCGCCAGCGGTCTGCGTCAACACTCACGAGCGGGTCACGTCCAAAGTAGTCGCCTCCCCAGGAGTGCAGGGTGTTGCCAGCTTGCCATATCACATCCTTGACGGCGCCATCGGCAACCTTGACGGTGAGCAACGACTGCGGCTGATCCGGTGTTTCGAATGACACCGTTGATTCCCCGTCGATCGTGGCGCACGCGGCAGATGTCAGGGGCTTATCCGTGCTGTCAACGCTGAGCTTTGCGCTGATGGAAGGAGCTGAGGTGGTCGGGGGGTTATCTCGTCGCCACAACCGGCGAGCGTAGCTGCAAAAACCAGAGCCATTGCTGCACAGCGTTTCTTGATGCCATCCTTTCAACCCGGCGGTGAGCTGGGTCACGTAGGCTATGGCGTTGAATCTACCGTAGGGCTTGGCGGGAGCACTAGCGCACGCGCCAAGCGCTGGCGGCCTGCTGCTGGCGCCAGTATGCGGCGAAGCGGCCATCAAGGGCGAGCAGGTCCTCGATGCTGCCGTCCTCGATGATGCGGCCGGCATCGAAGAAGATGACGCGGTCGGCCTGGCGGATGGAGGACAGGCGGTGCGCGACGATGATGCGGGTGCGGGGCGTGGTCTCCGAGCTCAGGGCAGCGGCGACGGCGCGTTCGTTTTCGGTATCGAGCGCGCTGGTGGCCTCATCGACTAGCAGCACGGGGGCGCAGCTGAGCAGGGCGCGGGCGATCGAGACGCGCTGGCGCTGCCCGCCCGATAGCAGCGTGCCACCGTCGCCGACCATTGTGGCCATGCCGTCGGTGAGTTGCGCGGCAACGGCATCCACGCGCGCGAGTGCGGTGGCGCGCTCGATCTGCTCGCCGGTGGCGTGGGGATTACCGATGGAGATGTTGTCCAGCAGTGTGCCGTCAAACAGGTACGGGTCTTGGAAGATGACGGCGATGAGGGCGCGGCGGGCGGCGGGAGTGAGCTCGGCGAGGTCCGTGCCCTGGATACGGATGCTTCCGGAGGTGGGCTGGTGGAGCCCGGCCAGCAGGAACAGCAGGGTGGATTTGCCCGAGCCAGAAGGCCCGACGATCGCGGTTGTGGTGCCCGGCTGGAAGGTGAGGTTCAGGCCGTCAAGCACGGGGCGCTCGCGCGTGGCGTCATAACCGAAGGTGACGTCGGCGACCTCGATCTGGGGAGCGGTTGAGAGGGTTGGTGTCGCGGTTCCGGGGTGCTCGCGCGGTGCGGCAAGCACGGTGTGGATGGTGCGCAGTGCGTTCGTGGTCAGTTGCAAGCCGGCGGTGATATCGGCCACGAGCGCCAGGGGCTCCAAGAAGCGGACGATGACGACGATGAGCGCGATCGCGGCGGCGGGGGAAACCTCGCCGGTGACGGCGCGGCTGACCGCGAGGGCGCTGAGCGCAATGAGGGCGAGTTGGGTCAGCAGAGTGAAAACCAGCTGCTCGGGCGCGCGGTAGGCGAGCAGTCGACTCATCGCATGAGTGCGCGCGGCAAGTGCCTGGCCGACATGGCTGCTCTCGGTATCGACGCGGCGGGCGGAGCGCAACGCCTGCTGGGTGCGGGCGAACTCCAGGAGGCGCTCGGACAGCTGGGCGTGGGCGCGATCCGCGGCGGCGTCGGCGCTGCGCGCCAGGCGCATCGAGAGGACGAGGGCGCCAAGCAGCAGCGGCAGGAACGCCAGCGCTGCAGCGCCGAGCGTTGGAGAAAACCACAGCAGGCCGATGCCGATCGCGGCCGGAAGAATAAGGGCGTTCAGCAGCGGCGTCACCAGGTAGGCGATCAACCCGACGAGTTCGGGACCGGTGGCAGCGACCGCCTGACGCGTGGTGGCCAGGTTATCGCCGGTCAGCCACTGCAATCGGATGGTGGTGATGCGCTCGGCGACGGTGTGCTGAGCGTGATCCAGCAGCACGAAGCCAACAGCGTAGGCGTGGCGGGCCGCGGCGCTATCGCACCCCCAGCCAAGCGCCGTAGCGATCGCGATCATGGCCAGAGGGCGCCAGGCATCACCCGGCTGCGAGCTGAACAGGGCCGAGATGAGCGGAATGAGGGCGAGCGCCGCTGCGGCGCGTAGCGCGATACTTAGCGCCGTGAGCGCCAGGTAGGGGGTGATATGGCGGCGCTGGGCCGGTGGCAGCAGGTTAATGAGCGTGCGGATCATGAGGTGGCCTTCGTCTCGGCGGCTGCCCAGAGTTCGGCGTAGCGACCGCCGCGTGCGAGCAGTTCCTCGTGCCGACCCTGCTCGATGATCTGGCCGCCATCGAGCACAACGATGGTATCGACGCCAGTGATGGTGTGCAGGCGGTGAGCGATGAGCAGCACGGTGCGTCCGGCGGTCAGGCGGCTGACCGCCTGCTGGACGAGGTATTCGGATTCGGGGTCGGAAAATGCCGTCGCCTCGTCCAGCACGAGGATTGGGCAGTCGGCCAGCAGCGCACGGGCGATGGTGATGCGCTGGCGTTCACCGCCGGATAGGGCGATGTCAGCGCCCAGGATCGTGTCATAGCCGTCCGGTAGGGCGAGGATGCGCTCGTGAATGTGAGCGGCGCGGGCAGCCTGCTCCACCTCGTGCCGACTGGCATCCGGGCGGGCGAGCGCGATGTTCTCGTGGGCGCTGGCGCGCACCAGTTGCGGATTCTGGAAGACGAAGCCAACCCGCGAATACAGCTGTGATGCCTCGAGCGTACGAAGATCGTGGCCGCCGATGCGGATTGCGCCGTCGGTCACGTCGTAGAACCGGGCAAGCAGGCTCGCCAGGGTGGATTTACCCGCACCGGACGGGCCCACGAGCGCAGTGATGGTACCGGGCGCCAGGCGCAGCGAGACGCCCGACAGCACGGGGGTAGACGCGTCGTAGCCAAAGCTCACATCATCGAACTCGACGAGACCAGCGGGCCTCGGCGCGCTCGCCGCATGCTCGACCTCAGGCAGCGTGGACAGCTGCTCCTGGTCGAGCATGACCTGGATCCGGCGTGCCGCGAGCATACCGTCGCGCAGCGCCTGCAGACCGTAGCCGACGCCCAGTAGCCGCGCACCGAACGTCGTGCCAAGAAACAGGAAGGGCAGCAGCGAGATCGGATCCATCATGCCCGCGGTGATGAGCGCGGTGCCCACCACGCAGCTGAGGAACAGGAACGTCGCGGGGCGCGTGACCAGATCGATGAAGGTTTTGCGGCCGCTGAGCGGCTGCTGCCAGGATCGCAGGAAATCGAGGTAGTCTCGCAGGCTCCGGGTGAAGGGCGCGGCGGCTGCACCCCCGAAGACGCGCACGACGGCCTGCCCCTGCAGGTAGGCGTCAGCAGCGCTGGCCATCTGCTGGCGCCACTGCGGCGCCTGCACTATGCGCGGGCCCGACTGCGTCATCATGATGTACATGCCGATCAGGTAGGCGAGCACCGGCAGCAGCAGGGTGAGCGCCACCCGCCAGTCGATCACGAACAGGTAGCCCAAGACGGCCACAGGCGCGACGATGGCGCCGACCGCATCGGGCACCGCATGCGTGATGAGGTAGTGCATCGCCAGCGGATCATCGTGCACCAGCTGCTTGATGTGCGCCGCGCTGCGGGTATCGAAAAACCCGAGGGGCACGCGTCCGAGCGTCATCAGCAGTCGGGTGCGCAGGTCCTGACTGACGCGCGCATCGACGATGTGCAGCCAGGTCATCAGCCCGGTCGTGAGTAGCGCGCCCGCGATAAGGACCAGGCCGGCCCACCAGCCCAGGCGGATGAGCTCGTCGGTGCCGGCGCCGACGAGCAGCAGCCGGGAGAGTTCGACGAGCAGGACGTAGGGGGCCAGCTGCGCGAGTGTGGCCAGCGCTTGCACGATCGCTGCCAGGATGAAGGTTGTGCGCAGCGGGGCGAGCAGGCGCCGACCGGCCTCAGCCCGCCACGTCCCGCTGATAGGCGCAGCCTCGCCGGCCGCAGGTACCTGCGCGGTGGCAGCCTCGGGCAGATCCTTGGGGCGTTTTTTGCCGAATGCCCGCCCATAACACCAGTAGGCGCGGGCTTGGATTTCGGACTTCGGGAAGCCAAAATCGTTCATCAAGCGGCGACGCACATATTTCAAGCTGTCGGACTCACACGCCACCCACGCGCTCCAGTTCGACCAGTCCCGCGCAGCCAGTCCCGCCGCCAGGCTCGCCTCATCGACGCGCGGCACCCAATGCACTCGCGCGCGCGGATGCGTGCGGATTTCCAGCATGTGGTCATCGAGCGTGTGTTCTTCCAGGTACAGTTCGACCGGCAGCTCGGATGGAAGCACCTCGAGGATTGAATTGATGGCGGGCAGCGACGCGGCATCACCAATGACGAGGTATCCGTCGGGTAGTTCCTCGGGCAGGACGAAACCCGTCGAGCCGAGCGTAGTGACCGCGATGGTATCGCCCGGCTGTGCCTGGCTTGCCCAGCTGGAGGCCGGCCCGGCAGGTTCGTGCAGCACCACGTCGATCGCGAACTCACCGGTATCCGGGTCGGCCTCGACGATGGTGTAGCCGCGCTGATGTTCCTGGTCGCTGCCGTCCGGATCGGGGAACCAGAACCGCAGCCAGGCCGTGGGCGCGAGAACGACCTCGGCAAGCAGACTTGCACTCACCAGGTGGATTCGCACGAAATGCGGGGCGAGGTAGGTCACGGCCGTGACTGTTGCGCTGTGGTCGCGCGCTCCAAATCCGCGCGTCAGCACGCCCTCAAAACCCCGTTTCGCCATGTGCATTCCCTCCTGCGCCGCGCCACAAATTAAGGTGACCCTAACCTAAGTCGAGGGCGGGGTCAAATGCGTCGGCGCGGCGCCTAGGGCTGCGGGCTCGCCACCAGCTCGCGCACCCGAGCCTGAATCTCGTCGCGGATCACGCGCACGGTGGCAAGGTCCTGCCCAGCCGGATCGGCCAGCTGCCAATCCTCATAGCGCGTGCCGGGAAAAACGGACACGCATCGCCGCAGCCCATCGTGATGACGACGTCGGAGGATTGCACGTCCTCAGCCACCAGCACCCTCGGGCGCGCCGCGGCCAGATCGATCCCGACCTCCGCCATCGCCTCTCGTACCACGGGGTTGATCGAATCAGCGGGGGCGGAGCCCGCGGAGCGGACCTCAATGCGTCCGCCGGACAGCGTCTCGGCAAAAGCCGCCGCCATCTGGGAGCGGCCTGCATTGTGAACGCACACAAACATGATCGTGGGTCGGGTCATAGCCCCATTGAACCGCAGGCGTGGGCAATGGCCAAGGCAGGGTCTAGCCTGGAAGGGTGAGCCTATGGCGCGACAAGCAGCAAGCCCGGGCGGCCGAGGTGCCGCCCTGGCTACTCACCGTCCTTGCCATGCTTTCGGTCCAATTCTCGGGAGCCTTCGCCGTTGGCTTGATCAACGACGTCGGGCCGCGCGGGGCTGCCTGGCTGCGCGTGGCCGCCGGCGCCGTCCTCATCCTGGCAATCGCGCGCCCGCGCCTGCGCGGTATGACCTGGCGTGACGCCGGTCTCGTCACCGCCCTCGCCATGATCGGCGTCGTCTTACTGACCCGGCCCTGGATCGGTAACGTCGACGTCGTCGGCATCCTGTTCGCCCTCGGCTCCGGGCTCGGGTGGGCGCTGTATATCGTCTTAACCCAACGCGTCGGTGATCGGTTTTCCGGCATCAGCGCCCTCGCCTACACCATCCCGATCGTCGCCATCGCCTACGCGCCCATCGGTCTACCCGAGGCGCTGCCGTACCTGTCCCTGCCGGTCATCGCCACGGCGCTCGGGCTCGCACTCCTGATGCCGGTCATCCCTCTCGCCTTCGAAATCGTCGCGCTGCGTTCCATGGCCCCGGCCGCCTTCGGCACCCTCATGTGCTGGAGCCCGCGATCAGCGTGCTTATCGGCGCGATCGTCCTCGCCCAAGTACCGCTGCCAATCCAGGTCCTTGGCATCGTGCTCGTCGTCGCCGGAATCGGCTCGGAGTGCTTCACCGCCCGCGATGTGTCGCCCACGCCCATCACGTGGCCGGAGAGCGACGAAGCCTAGGTCAGCAGGGCCCGCACCTTCGTGTCGGTCGCCTTACCCGAGATGACCGTGCCCTTTTCAAACAGCTCGATCACCCGCGGATTGATATAGGAATCGCGCGCGATCGCCGGCGTATTGTGTAGCCACTCGGCCGTCGTCTTGATCGCCGCCGTCACGGCCCCGGGAGAGGTATCGCCCGCCTTGGCCGCGCGCGACAGGGCCTGCGCCGCGACGGCAGCGAACAGACAATCGCGACCAGTTCCTAGTGGTCCTAGGACTCTCCTCTCGTCACCCGGGCAGTTAGACACGTTGAATAAAGTCATGCGCTTTCCGGCAACCGTTCTGCGCGTTCTCGTCGCCCCCCATCCGACGTACCCGATGCCCGAGATGCAGTCGAGGGCGCTCTGCACTCATGGAATCGACTCCACGCGACGACTCGGAATGTAGTCTTACTGCCGTGGCGGTGGGAGACCAATTCTGTACCGCTGCTCGGAGGTCACCCTCAGGAGATCATCAACACCCAGGGAGTCGACGGAGCCGACATCGTGGTCGCGCTCTTCGGCAGCCGACTCGGCTCACCAACACCAGATGCAGTGTCGGGAACAGTTGAAGAGATTGAGCGAGCAGTAAACAGCGGGAAACCGGTACACCTGTTTTTCTCAAGAGCCCCACTGCCTCATGACGTCGATACTGCGCAACTCGAGGTCTCCGAAATTTCAAGAATGAAATCAAGGAGCGGGGACTGCTCGGAGAATTCGATGACATCCGCCAACTGGAGAACCAAGTCTGGGCTGCCGTCGAGCATGACCTAGTCAAAATCGATCTCTCCGTGGTCGGGGTGCGCCATGAGCCGCTCGGCTTCCGCTTCCGCGTCGAGTCAAAGAGCGAGCGACACGAAAAGGAAATTGACAAGCGCGGCAAGATCAAATACGAAACGAAACACTGGTTTGAGGTTACCAATACTGGTGATCTCGCTGCTGAAGCGGTGGCCTTCGAAAGCCAAGCCGCATCGGGCCTTATGAGACTCCTTGTGGATGATCAGCCAATCACGCTGGAACCTGGGGTCATCTGGAAAGTGCCAGTCTCGTATTCGATGGGCACCGCAGGCACAAAGCTAACCGTTCACTGGGTCGAAGATAATGAAAAACAGTCGAAGACTTTCGACGTCCAATGAAGCGCGAGGTTACGTCGGTGAACCAGTCAGGCGGCTAAATCGTAGTTCGCGCGCGTTTGTATCCGTCGTGGCATGAAAGTTTCAAAAACCTTGATGTTTGCAATGCGGTCGAGCAGTCGGTCGAGCTTCACCCGACTGTCATATATGCCGCGTCAAATTCTTCCTTCAGCTCATCCAAGAACAACGGCTCAATCGTCTTCAGAATGTTCGGTACTGAGGTGTAGTGCTGTCCAAGGTTGGAACGTTGTCCCGGGGTAACGATGGCTTGGAACATCGAACCGAAAATGTCCGGGTTAATGTCCTGCCACTTCAACGTTCCCAGATCGATCAGAGCCTCACGCGCCTTAGCGGTGAAGCGCGGGACGGTCAGCAGAGCATTCTCACGGAAAAGACGACCATTTACGTACGGAAAATCAGCGAGATACGCCGGTTTTTCTTCTGGGGCTGCTGTATCCAATGCTGCGAAAAGCTCACGCAGGAACGTGTCCATATCTGAGCCATCACCCAAAGTTTGTGAGGCAACAGCATTAGTGAACTGATTTTCCCCAAAAATGCCCGTGTCTTCTGCGAAGAAACAAAACAACAGACGTGTGAAAAAGACATCCAGACCGTGTCGCGATGCATCAACAGCCATCATGTCCGGATTGGCAGAAGCGAGCTCATCAAAGAGCTTGCCCATCCGCTCCGCAGCTTTAACGTCGGCGTGAGATTCCGAGGTGTACTGCGTCTTCTCCATCCCCGCCCACGGCAAGAAGAAGGTGAAGTGTTGATCGATTTCACGAAGGGGAAACTTACGGTTCTCCGTTGTCTTGGTGTCAAACGCCAGCATGTCCTGGTAGTCCGTGACAATGACAAAACGCGGGCTGTACTTCACTACGGTCGGTGACACTCGGAGTGTTTCTAGCTCTTCTAGTAGATCCCCGGTGGTCTCCCGAAAGTAGACCACGTTTTTCTGGCCTACCTCATGCGCGGGGTCCTCGGCGATATTAAGGCTGCCATTGCGTAGCCGGGTGACGTTTCCTTTTGATCGCCCATAGGCGAGCAACAAATCGAAGATGATTTCTCGGTCATATTCAACTTTTACGGCGAGCGGAGCAACCCGCTCTTCAATCGCCTTTAGCCCTAGTCTTGCCATGCGAAACAGTCTAGAGTGCGACGGCACAGCTTAGAGTGGCACGTCACTCCCATTCGAACATGATGATCAATGTGGAAGGCGTTGTTTTAGCTTCAGCAGGATTTTGCCTCCTGCGTATGTCGGAGCCGTGGTCCGTGCCTTACAAGATCAGCGTCCTTGTGCCTCGTACTCCCTCGACGCGCGAATCCCTGTAGTAGATCAACTGATTCGCCACTACGAACAGAAAACTGGAAGTTCTAAACCTGCCGGATAGACGGTAACGTCTCTGACGTGATCCCCATCAGTGCTGCCGAGGC
Source organism: Corynebacterium sp. HMSC30G07 (assembly GCF_001806945.1). Lineage (NCBI taxonomy): Bacteria > Bacillati > Actinomycetota > Actinomycetes > Mycobacteriales > Corynebacteriaceae > Corynebacterium > Corynebacterium sp. HMSC30G07. The sequence goes on from NZ_KV786449.1 coordinate 44,808, forward strand.
CCTTAACCGAAAAACGCCGATCCCCACGCCGATCATCGTGCACGTGATTGGCTCACTTGGAGTCGCCGGATCGGTAGCAGTCCTAGTTTCACAACTGACCATTGGCACTAAAGTGATGCTCGCGCTGGCGTGCGTCATCGCGGCAGTAGCAGTCACGCTTGCACACCCCTACCGCAAGCAAATGCGGGCGTATGGGGAACAAAAGAACGTATACACGGGACCCCAGATAAGCATGATGCTTCCGCTTATGGCTTGGTGGCTGCTCCTCATGTTGGCGCCACTCGCAGCGTGGCCCGTATGGGGCGTGGCAGTGACGTTTGTCGTATTGTTCGGCGCCGCGTGGGTGCTGTACCCGCACGTGGATGGGTCGCGTCGACTGGCCTACGCCTAAGGCGCGAGTACTCGAAACAATCTACTCGAAACCGTTTCGAGTAGATTGCTATCCGCAGGTCAGACTAGGAAAATTCGTTTCGAGCACGTTTCAAGTACGTTTCAAGTAGCTCGAAATGCACTCAGAATTACTTAACGCAATATCCCCTCGACATACCAAACAGCGCGCGGATCACGCGGACCGTTTCCGCGCCACTGCACCAACCGTGCGTCGCGCATTGCCTGCAGCGCCCGGCGCACGGGCGGAGCGGAAAGCTCCAACACTTCAGCAATCTCACCTGTAGACATCGGCCGTCCATTTGTTTCAAGCACCGTCAGCACTTTCTCGGCGTAGCGAGGCAAGCTTTGCAAGACCTGGGGATCTAAACGCTGAATCGCATTCAGCGTAAGCACGACACTGCCACTTGTTTGGTTATAAACCGGATCAGCAAATCCCACCCTGCGCATGCTGGCAAACATGCGTCGGATCCCCTCCCCCAGCTCCTGACCGATACGAAGCTCCGCAGTCACGCGAGCGATAAGTGGGTTACGCGCAAAGCGCGCAATGGACTCAGGCTTAGTAGGGTCAGCCAAGCCCGGGAACCGCCCAGGACTCGAAATCTCAATACGTCCCGGGTAGATCTCAAAGCGAATATGATCCCCGGCCATGCTGTACGAGCGGTGCACTACTGCGTTGACTAACCCCTCAAGCCAGACGTCATGGGGAATCAGGTTCTCGTCCTCAAACAAGCCCGAGCCCGTCAACCTACGAACACTAGGCAGCATTGCGCCGATCACTTCTTGGGCAGCCTGGATTTGTTTCGGTATTGGTCCATCAAAACGCTGATCATCCATCAGCTGCTGCATCTGGCCAGGCAGTCGCTGATCCTCACCAAAGCGAAGCACCCGAATATGGGCGTTAGGGAAAAACTCTTGCGGGTTTTTACCAAACAGCAAGATGGCGGCCGTACGCGGATTGCCTTCGCGGTCAATCAGATTCCGGGCCTTCAAGGCATTTTCCGCGGAGGATGACCCAATCGCCTCGGCATAATCCCCGACCAGCTCCAGATCCAGGTCACTGACGCTAACCCTCGGCGGGACCGTCGCGTCGTACTGCTGCTCACCCTTGGTGTAGCGAAGCTCAAGAATATCGTCCGCCTTCAGCTGACGAGACTCATCGCCAACCCGCAGATAGCACTCGCCGGATTTTAAGTAATGCACACGCTCACTTGGCAGCACATGGAAGAGATACACCTGCGCACCCTCCCCTGCCCCGCAAACCTCAATCTGCACTCGGACTGTTGGATCGGTATGGTCCAACGCCGTCTGTCGCAGATCGTTGTCCTGCGTGGCGCTTGGACGCCCCTCAAACTCACAGTCCGTAATACCAACGGCAATAATGCCGCCTTCAGCATTGGCCATGCCCACAATGGTCTTGGCCAAATCCTTCGGCTTAATACGGAAGGACTTGCGCTCAAACCACTGATCCTCCGGGACCTGCAGAAGCTGGCGGGGATCCTCAGAAAAGTTGCGCTGCACACTCACGGCTCAACATTCTACTCGAAACCGTTTCGAGTGGATTGTTATTCGCAGGTCAGACTAGGAAAATTCGTTTCGAGCACGTTTCGAGTAGCTCGAAACGCACCCAGAATCACGCACCCCCGACCGCCTAGCGGAAGCGCTTCGGCACATCCGGCGCACCGAGGGTGAGCATCAGGCGGTTTGCCCAGTTGAAGAAGGCGGAGGCGTTGATGACGTCGATAATCGACACGTCATCAAGACCAGCCGCGCGCAGTGCTTCAACCTCGGCCGTACTAAACGCGAAGGGGGTGCAGGTCAGCGCCACAGCTGCATCCCGGATCGCGTTCCACAGTGGGGAGCCAAGATCGGTTTCTACGCCTTCGGCAAGCAGGCGATCAATAATCTCGGCGTCGCCGCCCTCTTCTTTGGCACGCGCCTGGTGGACGGAAGCGCAGTACTCGCACCCATTGAGCCGCGACGCCACCGTGGCCGCCAGCTCACGCTCCGCACGCGCAAGGCCACCTTCCGTGTTGTAGAAAATGTCTAAGTCCGTCAAGGTGCGCGCCTTCAGCGCCGCCGGGTCACGTGCCAGGAGACGGAAGTACTCCATATCAATACGTTCAGGCTTAATCAGCGCATCAATGTGTGCCTGCGTGAACTGCTCCTTCGGCAGTGGTGCAACCCACGGCTTCCACCCCAGCGAGTGGTTGACAAAGCCTGCCGGTGCGACAACCTCGGGCTGCAGGGTTGCTAGCGTTGGCGCCCAGCCCGGATCCGCAACACCCACAGCACGCGCGGGTGCTTCTACCGAAGCACCAGAAACACCTGCGTCACCAGAAACCCCTGCGAGCACACGCACGCCGTGCGCCACGCGCAGCTGAAACGCCACAAATGAGATCAGCTGGGACAGCGACACGATGCCGGTTTCCGTGTAGCCCGCCTCCTGCAGGTGACCGATCGCGGCAGGTGAGGCGTCCTTCGGGTGGAAGGTCAACAGGTGCGCGAAGTCGAACGCGGCGGCAAGCTTTGCATCCAGCCCATCAACACCCTCAGCACCACCAAAGAGAACGAAGTCCCCACCTGAATACGGGCCGGTGGAACGGCCCACCTCCACGGCGGAGGCGACGACGTCTACCAACGCCTCGTCCTCATCACTCAAAAGGTCGGCGTAGAAGTCAAACGCGCAGGCGTCGCCAGAAATACCGGCGATGAAGGCGGCGGTGGCGTAGCGGTGGTTAACGGGGACGTCGATAAGCAAACTGCTCTCAAACAGTGCCTCAAAGCTGCGCTCAGCATTCGCCACCGCGTCCGGACGAGCCGAGCGCTCAGGCAGCGTAACCCCAGCTAGAACATCAATAATGTTGGTCATGTTAGACAACGAACTCTCCTAACTGTCGGGCGCGGAACACGCTACCCGGAATAGCGTCAATCAACTCACGCGTTACCTCATGCCGCGGGTGCGTAAACACCGTATCGGTCGGGCCGGTCTCCACCTGGCGGCCGCGATGGAACACACTCACCGTATCCGAAATCTGACGCACCACCGCCAGGTCATGCGAGATAAACACATACGTCAAGCCCAGCTCACGCTGCAGCTGCTCCAACAACTCCAAAATCTGCGCCTGCACCGTCACATCAAGCGCAGACACCGCCTCATCCAGCACCACAAGCTCCGGCTGCACGATCAGCGCACGCGCAATCGCCACACGCTGGCGCTGGCCACCCGACAGCTGTGCCGGCATACGCTGGGCGAACACCGACGGGTCAAGTGCGACGCGGTCCAGGTACTCCTCTGCAAGCTTCAGGCTCTTGGATTTGCTCACCCCGTGCAGGTTGCGCACGGGCTCCGCCACAATGTCACGAATCCGCATCTTCGGATCCAGCGACGCATACGGGTTTTGGTACACCATCTGCACGCGCGCACGCATCGCGCGCTTCTCACGCGGGGTCAGCTGCGTCAGGTCCGTGCCGTCCAAGGTGATGGTGCCGGCCGTGGGCTGGTTGAACATGGCAATCGCACGGCCTGTGGTGGTCTTGCCGGAACCGGAACCGCCGACCAGCGCGTGGGTGGATCCGCGCTTGACCTCAAAGGAAATGTTCTCAATCGCGGTGAAATCGCCGAACTGCTTGCTTAGGCCCTCAACGCTCAAAAGCGTCTCGGTGCTTGTGGCCGGGCGATGGTAGGCATCCGCCACCGCGAGCGACGGCGCGTTATCCAACAACCGCCTGGAGTACTCCTGCGTTGGGTTCGCCAACACCTCGCCCGCGGGCCCACGCTCAACGACGCGGCCGCGCTGCATAATCACCACGTCATCCGCGCGATCGCCCGCAACCGCTAGGTCATGGGTAATCAGAACGATGCCCAGGCCAAGCTCCGCACGCATCTCATCCAACAAATCCAGGATGGTTTTCTGCACGGTCACATCGAGTGCAGACGTCGGCTCGTCCGCAATAATCACCTGCGGCTCAAGCGCAACCGCCGCAGCGATAAGCACGCGCTGCTTCATGCCGCCAGAAAGCTCATGCGGGTACTGGGCGTACCTGCGCTCCGGGTCATCAATACCCACACGCTGAAGCAACGCAAGCGTGCGCTCCTTGCGGCTGGCCGCATCCCCGATCCCATGGATTGCCATGCCGTCCTCGACGGAGGCGCCAATGGTTTTCAGCGGATTGAGCGAATTGTTCGGGTCCTGCGGCACCAGGCCGATGTGCACACCGCGCAGCTGGCGCCACTGCGCATTGGTGGCGCCGGTGATGTCCTCGCCCTTGAAACGGATCGTGCCGCTGTGGATGTGCGCGCTGGGATCCAACAACCCAATCGACGCCATGGCAGACGTAGTCTTACCGGAACCGGACTCACCCACAATCGCGGTGATTTGGCCGGCCTCCACGGCAAAGGACACGTCCTGCACCACCGGATCCTTGCCGCCGTAGGACACGGTCAAGCCCTCGACGGACAGCAGTGGATTATTTTCTGGGGTGCTCATTACTTCTCCCCTTCCGATCGGATCGCCTCAGACAGGCGGTTGGCGGACATGACCGTGGCCACAATTGCCAGGCCAGGCAGCAGGATCAGCCACCATGCGGTGGCCATGAAGTCGCGGCCCTCTGCAATCAACAAACCCCACTCCGGCACCGGCGGCGGTGCGCCGTAGCCCAAGAACCCGAGGATGGATAGCTGCAGGATCGCGCTACCAAACTGCAGCGCAGCCAGCGCCAAGACTGGGGTGAGCGAGTTCGGCAGCACGTGGCGCACCAGCACCTGGGCCTGCGTTGCACCGGAGCCGTAGGCTGCTTCGACGAATTCAGCGTTTGCAATCTGGATGACCTGGGAGCGCGCCAAACGCGCAAACGTAGCCACAGACGTCATACCCACGGCAAACGCCGCCTGCAGGGAACCGAACCCGGTCACGATGATGATGGAAAGCGAAAGCAGGATGCCGGGGATGGCTAAAAGCACATCAACAAAGCGCATCAAGACCGTCTCCACCCAGCCGCGCTGCGTGCCGGCAATCAGGCCGATCAGAGTCCCTAGCACCAGACCAACAACCACGGCAATCAGAGCGCCGAGCAGCGACTGGCGCGCACCAAACACCACGCGGGAGAACAGGTCGCGCCCCACCGCGTCAGTGCCAAAGAAGTGCTGCGAGCTCGGCGCCAGCAGCGCCACATCCGTGCCTTTGTACGGGTCATGTGTGGCAAACAGGCCTGGGAACAGTGCCCACAACAACGCGACGGCCAACACCACAATCGCGATGATCGTGCCCGGCGCGCTCCAGCGCTTGGGAGTGCTGCGCTTGAGACCACGCCTAGGGTCTCGCTTGGGGCGTTTGTTGGGGTTTACGTGGGCGTCGATAAACGAAGTGCTCATTTCGCACCCTCCTTAGTGGGAGTTTTCGAAGTGGTGTCGCGCAGCCGGACATCCAAAACCGGGTACAGCAGATCAACAACCAAATTGATAATCACGTAGGCGGCGGCCGCGATCAGCACCACGCCAAGCAGCACCGGCATGTCGCGGGAGGACACCGCGTTCACGGTGAGCTGGCCAAGGCCCGCGCGGCCAAACACCGTCTCCGTGACCACGGCGCCGCCGACAAGCTCGCCGAACAACAGGCCAGCCATAGTGATCGCCGGCAGCAAGGCGTTGCGCAGCACGTCGCGCCAGAAAATCCGTGACTCACTGGCACCACGCGCACGCAGCACCTGTACAAAAGGCTTCGCCTGGACCTCATCAATCGAGCGGATCAGCACCTGAATCAACGGTGCCGCCATGGGCACAACCAACGTCAAGGTGGGCAGAATCAACCCCTCGAACGCGGTCGGATTAACCACGTTGACCCAGCCAAGCTGGAAAGAAAACACCTGGAGCAGCACAATCGCAATGAAAAAGCCCGGAAGCGAAACCATAAACGACGGCAACGCGCGGAAACCCCGGCGAATAACGCCGCCACCCGGCAGGGTTGCCACCCACGCCACAGCAAGCGCAACCACAATAGCCAAACCAACCGAGGACACCGCCAACACAAACGTGTGCGGCGTGGCTGTCGCAATCAGGCTAGATACCGGGGTGCCGGTTGCCACCGAGTAACCAAGGTTGCCCGTAAACAACCCGCCGAGCGTGGCAAAGTACTGCTCAAGCAGCGGCTTATCCACACCCATCTGCTCACGAATCTCCGCGATCTCCGCGTTAGACAGGCCGAGTGCCGGATCCGCGTAGCGTGCCGCCACACCATCCGACGGCAACGCCGACAGTAGGAAAAACGCCAGCGTGTACGCCAGCAGCAACACAATCAGCGCCTGGCCTAAGCGCTTCGCAATGTAGCGGCCCATTAGTTCTCGGCCTCCTTTGCGGTGCCTTCTTCATCCTTGCCGTTTTCGAAGTACACGCTGTAGAAACTCGGGCGCGCCACCGCTTCGGGCGCAAAACCCTTCACGTACGGTGCCAGCGCGTAGACCTGCGGCTCTTCAAACATCGGCAGCACGTAGGCCTGCTCGGTGAGGTAGTCCTGCACTGCCTTCGATGCGGCCTCGCGCCCCTGGGCATCCGCCGTGGAGGAGATCGTGGACAGCAGCTCCTCCAACGTGGGATCCACAGGCGTGTCGTCGCCGGCGTTGTTCAGCAGCGCGTCCCTGCGCTTGAGCGACAGGTGGGACACAATCACGTCATAATCCGCACGCCCCACCACCGTGTGCATGATCTGCACCCGCTCAATGTCTTTCACCGCAGCGTTTTGCGTTGCGCGATCTCCCGCCACCATGTTCAGCTCAATGCCAAGCTCACGCAGGTCAGACTGGACCATGGTCACCAGTTCCTTGGAGCGCGGCTGGGGCTGCGCGTAGTTCACCCACAGGCTCAAGCGCTGCCCGTCTTTGACTCGGATGCCGTCCGGGCCCGGAACCCAGCCGGCGCTATCTAACAGCTCGCGCGATAAGTCTGGGTCAAAGGTGTACTCGCCGGGCTCCTCTTTGTAGCCGAGCGCAGTAGACGCCATCGGGCCGGTGGCCAGCGGGTAGGAGTCGCTGTAGAGCACGCGCAGGATTTCCTCGCGGTTAATGCCGTGGATCAGCGCCTTGCGCACACGGATGTCCTGCAGCAGCGGGTGGTTAAAGCGAAACGCCAGCTGGTTGCTCATCCCGTTGGTGCTGGCGGAAACTACCTGGATGCCGTGGTTTTTCAGGTGCGGTTCCACCGGCGCGGAGATCTCGCGCACCATGTCCGCCTGTCCGGAGATCAGCGCGCCGGAGCGCACCGCCTCCTCAGCGGCCAAGGTGTAGTGGATGCCGTCTAAACGTGCGCGCCCCTGGTGTTCAAGCACTGGCGGCGCCCAGTCGTAGTCTTCGCGGGCGCGCAGCACCAGGTCGGTGCCCAGCGTTTCAGACTCCACCACGAACGGGCCGGAGGCAATCACATTGACAGCGTTGCCTGGGCCGAAGTCTTCGCTGCGGAGCTTCAACGAGGCGTCTGCAAGCAAGCCAGCATTGTAGGAGGAAGTTGCCTGCGCGAAGCCCGGGGAGGGCTTGCTGAAGTAGAAGCGCACCGTGTCCTCATCCACAACCTCGCCGCGCTCGTAATTAGAGATCTGCTCGGAGACGTTAAACAGCCGCTCCTTGTCGCCCAGGCCGTAGAGGTCAAAGTTGTCCACGATGTTCTGCGCCGTCATCGGGGTGCCGTCGGAATACGTCACGTCCGTGCGGATATCAAAGGTGAACACCGTTGCGTCCTCATTGATCTCCGGCAGGTCCGTGGCAATCCACGGGTGCAGCTCAAGCGTCTCGGGATCCTGGTAGAGCAATCGGTCTGTTATCTGGTTAACCACGCCGCCGTTGGGGTAAAAGCCGGCCGCCGGCGGGTACAGGTTGTTAAACCAGGCGGATTCTAAGTAGGTCAGCACGTTGTCTGACTTCCCGCTCGTCGGCGGCGCACACCCTGCAAGCAGGGCCGCTACCACTGCAATTGCTATTGAAGGTGTCACCTTCCCTCTCAAGACGTTCATGGTGCCTTTCTTCATGCCACTCATTATTAGACAAGTTTGTTTCGCAACAATAGACTATGCAGTCTAGAAGATGCCAACTCAACTATCCGGAGGATTTAGATTCGTGGCAGCATCCATCGCAATCATCGGAGCGGGCCCCCGCGGGATCTCCATCACTGAACGCCTCGCCGCATACCTGCACGAGCGCCCGAGCCAGACCCCGCTCACCCTCCACGTCATTGATGACTCTCAGATTGGCGCCGGCCGCGTCTGGGACACCACCCAAACCCACACGCTGTGCATGAACACACTCGCCGGCGCCGTCACACTGTTTACCGAACCCGGCGCAACCGTCGGCGCCCCCATCCTCGAAGGCCCCACCATGTACGAGTGGATCCAGGCCCTTCGGGGCGAGCATTCGCATCCGCTTATGCGCGCCCACCCGCACCCCCTCCCCACCTCCTTCACTGAAGAGATCCGCGCAACCCGACCAGAGTCCAACCCTTCGCGCGCACTCTACGGCGAGTACCTGCGCTGGGTCTGGCAGGTCGCACTCGCCCAGCTGCCTGAGTATGTGACGGTGGTTGAACACAACACCCGCGCGGTGAGCATCCACGAAGACGGCGTTACTGACGCGATCCAGCTCGCCGACGGCACCGTGATCCACGCCGACGCGACCGTGCTTGCCACCGGCTGGGTACTGCCGGGCATGTCGCCTGCACAGCAGGCGTTTGCGGATTCCGGCGTGACCTACATCGGCGCGAACAACCCGGTTGAGCAGGACGTGGATCGCCTCGCCCCCGGCGAGCAGGTGCTGGTGCGCGGCATGGGCATGGGCTTTTTCGACCTCATGGCCCTTGTCACCATTGGCCGCGGTGGGCGTTTTGTGGAGGATGCGTCGACACGCTCCGGCCTGCGCTACGAGCCCAGCGGGCGCGAACCACACCTTGTTGTAACCTCCGGGCGCGGCTACCCCTACCTGCCGAAATCCGAGTACCACTCGCTGCCGCCGAAGGCCGATCTGACTCGCCTGCGCGCCGCCATCGCCAATAGCCAGACGCCAGTTTCCTTCGGCCGCGACCTCTGGCCAGCACTCGCGCGCGATGCCTACGCGGCGTATTACACCACGCTTGCAAGGGTGCGTCCACAAGCAATGAAGCTCCCGCTTGACGAGGTTTTGGCCGCCATCGACGCCGTTGACCTGGACGCGCACGCAAGCGCTGCCAGCATCTTCCCCGTCGCCGAAGCGCTGAGCGAGACTTGCGCGGACTTCAGCACCGAACCTTTCCACCTGGCTGACTGGGCCGACCCGCTCGCCGGCACCGAAACGCTGTCGTTGGAAGAGCTCAACCACTGCATCGGCAAACGCATGGCAGATGACATCCGCGAGGCCGTCGCCGCCGCCGACTCCCCCATCAAGGCCGGCCTGTGGGTGATCTCCGCAGGCCGCAAGCCCAGCGCGATCGCCACCGAAAACGGCCGCGGCCTCCGCGAAGCAGCCCTGTCGCAGTACATGGCGTTCGGCCAAATGGTCGGCTCCGGCCCACCACTATTCCGCACCCGCGAGCTTCTCGCGCTTGCCGACGCCTCCCTGGCCACCTTCCTCGGCCCCAACCCCACCACCGAGGTCTCCACTGGCAATTCTGATGCTACAGGCGCCGAGGGCACCTACACCGCCAGGAGCCACTCGCGCACCGTCACCGCAACGGCGCTGGCAGATGCGTTTTTGCCAGGCCCGGATGTGCGTACGTCGGTGGACCCGTTGGTGGCGTCGTTAAGAAAAAGCTCCCGCGTGCGCCCCTTTGCGCCCGGTGGTGTGGAAACGGCCGCGCCGGAGACCGACGCATCCACCCGACGCGCCGTCCACCCCGACGGCACACTAGATGCACGCCTGCACATCGTGGGTATTCCCACCGGCAAGCAGTGGGCAGATACGACCATCTCACCCATGCCGGGCACGAACCCGCTGATGCTGCAGGAAACGGACAAGACGGCGCTGTCGCTGTTGCGGCAAGCGGGTCTGCTCTAGGCCTGCGGCTTAGGTTGGCGCTGGGGTCGCACATGGTGTCTCCATATCGTCTAGCAGTGAGCAAGATGTTGCTAGACGATAAAATTTTTCCTCCGCATTTCCGCAGGTCGCATTTTGTTGGATTTGGGGGTTTTGCAATGTCGTCTAGCAGCGGCCCGAGAGCGCTAGACGATAAACGTTATGTCAAGCAGGGCCCGCCGCTACCCCAGGTCGCGCGCCACCGCCCAACGCGTGAGCTGATGCCGGTTCGACGTCTGCGTCTTGCGCAGGATGTTTGAGGCGTGCGTCTCCACCGTCTTTACAGAGATGAAGAGGCGCTCGGCGATCTCCTTGTACGTGTAGCCGCGCGCAAGGAGGCGCAACACCTCCAGCTCGCGCCGGGTGAGCGAGTCCACTGCCGGGTCGTCCTCCTCCACCACCGGCCCGGAGGCAAAAGCGTCGAGCACGAACCCGGCGAGCCGTGGCGAGAAGTACGCGTCCCCACCACGCACCCGCTCAATTGCCTCCGCAAGCTCCGCGCCTGCAATGTTCTTGGTCACGTACCCGCGCGCACCCGCCCTGATCAGGGCGATGACGTCTTCTGCTGCATCCGAGACGCTCAGCGCCAAATACGCAGGTCCCGGCGCGCGTTTGAGGACGGCTAGGCCCCCGCCGTCGGGCATGTGCACGTCTAAGAGCACCACGTCCGGCTGGGTCTCCTCGATCCCGCGCACCGCCTCCGCAACGGTGCCGGCCTCCCCGACGATTTCCACCGCAGCGGACAACTCGGCCTTCACCCCGGCCCGAAACACCGAGTGGTCATCCACCAAAAACACGCGCGTCATAGGTCCAACGCTAGTTCGATCTCGGAGCCATTGCTTACCGACGCCACCACGCCCACCTCTCCCCCAACCCGCTCAACCCGGCCCACAATGGAGTCTCGTAAACCGTGCCGGTCTGCCGGTATGGCGTCTGGGTCGAAGCCTTTGCCACGGTCGCGGACGAACACTTCGAGTCGGCCGACGAGGTGTTCGGCGTAGACGTCGATAGTATCCACACCCGAATGCTTGGCGGCGTTGACCATGGCCTCACGCGCGGCGAGCACGACCGCTTCGGTGCGCTGGTCAAAGGGGATGTCTTCGCCGACCGTGACCGGTTTGATCACTACCCCGTACGTGTCTTCAACCTCACCCGCAGCCTTCTGCAGTGCGGCGAAAACGGTGGTGTGGTTGGACACGGTGTCATTGAAAAGCCAGGCGCGAAGCTCCCGCTCTTGACCGCGCGCGAGCCGGGCAACCTCCTCCGGATCGTCGGCCTGCTTTTGAATCAGCGCAAGCGTCTGCAGCACCGAATCGTGCAGGCGCGAGGCGATCTCCGCGCGCTGGTTCGCCACCGCTTTTGCCTCACGCTCCGCAACCAGCGAGTTAGCCAGTTTGACCATCAGCGGCACTACTAAAACGCCGACACCCAGCACCGTGACCAGTACAGAGACGACCACACCGGCTACTCCACTGCTCTCCCCTATGAGCGCAATTGCCAGTACTCCGCCCATGATCAACAGCGCACCCAGGGTCAGTGCGGCAATGTTGCGCCACGAATCCGTACCGCGGTCATACGCCTGCAGCGCGATCACCGCACCGACAATGAGCACGCCAAGGATAAACAGCACCGCCCCGCCGGCACCGGAGGAGACCTGTAGCGACGTCAGCGCTCCTGCAAACCCTGCGAGCACCAGGAAGATATCAAGCGCGCTGGGGCGCTGCCGCGGGGCAGTGTTCGCGGCGAGCGGGGTGAACATCCACAGCCCGGCGTACAACAACGCGCCGAAGCCACCGGCGAAACTCGCCGCCACAAAAAACAAGCGCACCCACTTCGCCTCCACCCCGAGATGCGAGGCCAGGCCAGCGGCCACGCCGGCGATCACGCGACGGGATCTGACTCGGGTCAACCGGGGATACAACGCAGACATGTCCCCCATCGTTGCACGCCCAATGCCCTGAGCACATCGGGGTAAACCCTGAAAAGAAAAATCAGGGTCATACCCGATACCGTGCCAGGCGTTGGCTCGCAACAATAGAAGCCATGGAAACCAACACACTGAAACGCATGTGGGAGACCCGCCCACCCCGCATCCCTCAAGATCAAGGCGGCAAGGCCGTCATCGCTGGTGTCTGCGAAGGCATCGGTGCCCGCTTCCAAATCGACCCAACGCTGATCCGCGTCCTGTTTGTCGTTTTGTCTTTCGCCTTCGGCGGCGGCTTCTTCCTTTACCTGCTGTGCTGGATCAACATGCCCCGCTTCGGGCTAACCCGCACACCGGCAAACGCGATTTCCACTCCGAAAGATCAGCTGACCAAGATTGAGAAGAAAGAGCGCGATACCGCCTGGCTGCTGCTCGTTGGCCTTGTCATCTTCTTCCCGTCCGTTGCTGTCGCTAGCGACATGCGAGGAGTCTTGGTTACCTTCGTGCTCTTCGCGCTCGGCTGGTACCTCGCCTACCAGCGACAGCCGGAGGCACCGGCGGGGTTGTTGGTGGTGGGGGGCGAGGCGGCGTCGGCAAGCGAAGGCCCTGCCGTGGATACCTCCCACCTGACCGTGCCGGAGGGCTACGAACACCCCGGGCAGAAACCACCGGCATGGGACCCACTCGGTGCGGCACCGGGCCTGTGGCACCTGCCGGACCCAGTCGAGCCCGCTCCGGAGCGTGCGCAACCAAAGAAGCGATACTGGCTGTGGGTCCCCGTCACGCTGGTGCTGACAACGGCAACGGTGTTTGCGCTGGGGGTCACCAGCGAATTGCGACTTGGCAATTACAGCCGCTTCGGCAGCGCGTACATCACCGTGTACGACGTCGACGAGCTACCAGACCAAATGGGCACCAGCGGCTTCATCGGCGAGTCCTACATCGACTTCACCGATCTCGAACCGCTGAGTGAGCCGAAAACGGTCAACATTGCGAACAACATCGGCAGCACCGATATCATCCTGCCGGAAAACGTCCCCGTCGACATCAACTGCAAGGTGAACATCGGCGAGGCCGCATGCCCCGAAGAACGACAAAACGCGGACAAGGACGGCGAGCTGCTCACGATTAACGTGCAGCAGCGCGTCGGGTCCGTGTCCGCGTACTACGCCCGCGAGGACGCGGGCGAGGAAAACTGAATTACTCCCACTCGATGGTCCCCGGCGGCTTGGACGTCACGTCCAACACCACGCGGTTGACATCAGCCACCTCGTTGGTGATGCGGGTGGAGATCACCTCAAGCGTCTCATACGGGATGCGCACCCAGTCCGCGGTCATCGCGTCCTCAGAGGTAACAGGGCGCAGCACGATCGGGTGGCCGTAGGTGCGGCCATCGCCCTGCACACCCACCGAGCGCACATCAGCCAGCAGGACCACCGGGCACTGCCAGATCTGGTCATCCAGGCCAGCCTTGGTCAGCTCCTCGCGAGCAATCGCATCAGCAGCGCGCAGGGTTTCCAGGCGCTCCTCGGTGACCTCGCCAATAATGCGGATACCCAGGCCCGGACCCGGGAACGGCTGGCGGTTCACAATCACCTCTGGCAGGCCGAGCTCGCGGCCAACGGCGCGGACCTCGTCCTTAAACAGCAGGCGAAGCGGCTCAACCAGCTCAAACTCCACGTCATCCGGCAGGCCACCGACGTTGTGGTGGCTCTTAATGTTGGCGGTACCGGTGCCGCCGCCGGACTCCACAACGTCCGGGTACAGGGTGCCCTGGACCAGGTAGTCCACGTTTTTCTCGTTTCCGGATTCTGCAAGAATCCCGGAAACAGCGCGCTCGAAGGAGCGGATGAACTCCGCACCAATCGCCTTACGCTTGGCCTCCGGCTCGGTCACACCGGCCAGCTTGTCCAGGAAGGCCTTGCGCTCATCCACAGTGACCAGCTTCGCGCCGGTTGCGGCAACAAAGTCGGTCTCCACCTGCTCGCGCTCGCCCTGGCGCAGCAAGCCATGGTCCACGAACACACAGGTCAAACGGTCACCGATCGCGCGCTGCACCAGCGCGGCAGCAACCGCGGAATCCACACCACCAGACAGGCCGCAGATGGCGTAGCCGTCCCCAACCTGGGTGCGAACCTGCTCAATGAGCTGCTCCGCAATGTTGGACGCCGTCCAGTTCTGCTCCAGGCCAGCGATCTCGGTGAGGAAGCGGGTCAGCACCTCCTGGCCGTGCGGGGAGTGCATGACTTCCGGGTGGTACTGCACGCCGGCGAACTTGCGCTCTACGTTCTCAAACGCAGCAACCGGCGCGCCCGGGGTAGACGCGGTGACCTCGAAGCCTTCCGGTGCGCGCGTCACGGAATCGCCGTGCGACATCCACACTGGGTGCTCATCCAGACCAGCGTGCAGCACGCCGCCCTTGACAGCCATCGCCGTGCGGCCGTATTCGCGGGAGCCGGTCTTGGCAACCTCGCCACCCAGCGCCTGCGTCATCACCTGGAAGCCGTAGCAAATACCAAAGATAGGCAGACCCAGCTCAAAGATCTCCGGATCCAGCTGCGGGGCGCCCTCGGCGTACACCGAAGACGGGCCGCCGGAGAGCACGAGTGCCACCGGATCCTTCGCTTTAAGCTCTTCTGCCGTGATGGTGGAGGGAACCACCTCCGAGTACACGTTCGCCTCACGCACGCGCCGCGCGATGAGCTGCGCGTATTGCGCGCCAAAGTCCACTACAAGTACAGGTCTCACGGTTTCAAATACTAACTGATGCCACCCCTGATCCCCCAGACGTGTACTGGCCATGCATAATCCATGCATGAAAACTGTCCGCCCTTCTACCCCGCCGCAGGGTATGGCCATTGCTTGCATTCTTGGTTCATGCTTGTCGTTGCAGTTCGGAGCAGCTCTTGCTACGCAACTGTTTCCGGCGGCTGGTACGTGGGCCACGGCATCGCTGCGCCTGCTGATCGCCGCGGTTATCCTCTTCGCTCTCTCGCGTCCGCGTTTCTGGGAGTGGAGCGCCGCCCAGTGGCGCGGCGTGTGCCTGCTGGGGCTAACCATGGGTGGGATGAACGGCTCGTTCTACGCCGGCATTTCCACCATCCCCCTAGGCACCGCGGTGACCATCGAGTTTTTGGGCCCCTTGCTGCTTGCGGCGGTGCTTTCGCGCTCGCTTCGCGACGCCACCTCCGTCGCCCTCGCCATGATCGGCATGGCCCTTCTGGCCGTGGACTCTTTGACGGGCGACCCGCTGGATCCCCAAGGCGTTGTCTACATCCTTGTCGCGGGCGCGTTTTGGGCGGGCTACATCATGGCAAATAAACACGCCGGTGCGTTGGTGCCCGGCCAGGGTGGCCTTGCGGTGTCGCTTGCCGTGGGCGGGTTAATCCTGATGCCGTTGGGGTGGCGCGGCTCCGTTGTCATTCTCACGGACTTTTCGCTGCTCTGGTTAGCCATCGGTACGGCGATCTTGGCGTCTTTGATCCCCTATTCGCTGGAGCTGATCGCCATGCGCCAGCTCCAGCCGAACGTGTTCGCCATTTTCATCGCCCTGGAGCCTGCGTTTGCCGCCGCCATTGGCTGGCTTGTGCTTGCGCAAAGCCCGAGCCTGCTCAAGGGCGCCGCAATCGTGCTGGTGATCTTGGCGTCCGTCAACCAGACCTTGGGTGGGCGGCGCACCCGGCGCCGCAGGTAGCGGCCCCGCACAGGGCCACTACCTAGCCGCTAAATCGTGGGGCGAACCGCCAGCTGCGCCTTCTGGAAGGCCTTGACCGTGGTAAAGCCACACTTGGCCATGATTCGGCGCAGGCCACCAATGAGGTTCAAGGTGCCCCAGGCGTCATTGGAAGGCCCGTGCAGGACCACCTCAAGCGGGTAGTGATTTTCTGAAAAATCCACCTGAATGCCACCGCGCGGGTTGCGCGGGTGCGCTGCCTGTGGCTCCCAGTAAGAGCCTTGGGCTGCGGCCTCCTCGGCGCACGCCAGCGGGCGACCAACCATCACGGCGTCAGCGCCACACGCCAGCGCCACAGCAATCTGGCCCGCCGTGTTTACATCGCCGTTAGCCACGATGTGTACGTAACGGCCCTCGGTCTCATCCAGGTAGTCGCGCCGTGCCGCCGCGACATCTGCAATCGCGGTGGCCAACGGAACGCCGATGCCCTCCAGGCCAGCGCTACCGCTGCCCACAATCACACCGGCCACGCCAGCGCGCATCAGGTGCATCGCCGTGGAGTAGTCATAAACGCCGCCTGCGATCACCGGCACCTCAAGCGAGCCGACGAACTCCTTCAAGTTCAGCGGCTCCCCGCCCTGCTGCACGTGCTCCGCAGACACCAGCGAACCCTGGATGAACAGGAGCTCCGCGCCTGCCGCAATCACCACAGGCGCCAGCTCACGGGCGTTCTGCGGGCTCACGCGCACCGCAACGGTCACCCCAGAGTCACGCACCTGGCGGATACGCTCCGTCAGCAGATCAGTATCCAACGCCTGCGCGTGCAGACGCTGCAACGTCTCCACAGCCTGCGTCTTCGACGCCTCGTACTCCAGGTAGTCCTTCCGGGAGTTCATCGTCTCCGGGTACTGCGTCTTACCGGTGACCTCCGCAATCGCGTCTGGGATGGAGGCGCTGCGCCCCCACAGACCCTCAGCGTCAATCACACCCAGGCCGCCCTGCTTGCCCATCTCAATGACAAACTCCGGGCTTGCCAACGCATCCGTCGGGTACGAAATGATCGGGGCGTCAAAGGTGTACGCATCCACATGCCACGTGGTGTCAACGTCCTTGGATGAGCGGGTGCGGCGGGTGGGGACCAACGTGACGTCGTCAAGCGAAAAAGCCCTACGAGCGTCCCGGCCAATACCAATTTCTACAATCTCGCGCATGATGCTCCTAGCCGCGGTAGTTCGGGGCCTCGACGGTCTGCGTGATGTCGTGCGGGTGCGACTCACGCAAGCCAGCCGTAGTGATCTGTACAAACTGCTTCGTCTGCAGCTCTTCAATCGTTGCGGCACCGGTGTAGCCCATCGCCGCGCGCAGGCCGCCAACGATCTGGTGTGTGATGGCATCCAGCTCGCCGCGGTACGGCACGCGGCCCTCGATACCCTCCGGCACCAGCTTGTCCTCGCTAGCAACGTCAGCCTGGAAGTAGCGGTCCTTGGAGAAGGAACGCTTCTCACCCGTCAGGCCACGACCCTGCATCGCACCCATGGAGCCCATGCCGCGGTAACGCTTGTACTGCTTGCCACCAACCACGACGATCTCGCCCGGAGCCTCTGCGGTACCAGCAAGCATGGAGCCCAGCATGACTGACGACGCACCCGCCGCCAGCGCCTTCGCCACATCACCGGAGTGCTGCATGCCACCATCAGCGATGATCGGCACACCCGCCTTCTTCGCCGGCACCGAAGCCTCCAAAATCGCCGTGATCTGCGGCGCGCCAACGCCAGCAACCACGCGCGTAGTGCAAATGGAGCCTGGGCCGATGCCAACCTTGATAGCGTCCGCACCAGCATCCACCATCGCCTGCGCCGCAGAACGGGTAGCCAGGTTGCCGCCAATCACGTCAACGCGGTCACCGAAGTCCTTCTTCACGCGGGCAACCATCTCCAGCACGCGGTTGTTGTGTGCGTGCGCGGAATCCACCACAAGCGCGTTCACGCCGGCCTCAACCAACAGGCCCGCGCGATCGTAGGAATCCTCACCGGTGCCCACACCGGCGGCGACCAGCAAGCGACCCTCAGCGTCCTTCGACGCCAACGGGTACTGCTCACTCTTCACAAAATCCTTCACGGTGATCAGGCCAGCAAGCGTGCCATCTGCAGCCACGATCGGCAGCTTCTCCACCTTGTTGGCGGACAGCAGGTTCAGCGCCTCTTCCTTGCTCACGCCCTCGCGTGCAACCACCAGCGGCATCGGGGTCATTACCTCAGCGACCTTGCGGCTAAAGTCCCGCTCAAAACGCATGTCACGGTTCGTAATGATGCCAGCCAGCTTGCCCGCATCATCCACCACCGGCAGACCAGAGATACGGAAACGTGCACACAGCGCGTCCACATCAGCCAGCGTCATCTCCGGGGTGGCCGTCACCGGGTTGGTGACCATGCCAGACTCGGAGCGCTTCACAATGTCAACCTGCTCCGCCTGCTCCTGCGCGCTCAAGTTGCGGTGCAGCACACCAATACCACCCTGGCGCGCCATGGCGATCGCCATTCGCGACTCAGTCACCGTGTCCATCGCCGCCGACGCAATCGGAATACGCAACGAAATGTTGCGGGTGAGTTGCGTCGAGGTAGACACCTCAGAAGGGACGATGTGCGACTCCGCGGGGAGCAGCAGCACATCATCAAACGTCAAGCCTCGAAGGAGGACTTTTTCCGGATCATCGCCACCAGTTAGTACACGCTCATTTGCCATGTCGCCATGATATTAGAAGTAAGGGTCAGGGGCATAGTCGGCTTCTTTTCTTTAGCGGCTAGTCTGGTCTTCGTGAACTACGACGACATGATGCCACTCGACCCGTTCGCGGATGACCCGAACGACCCGGCATCGTTCATCGAAGATGACGAGCCGTTCGAGCCACTTAGTGACCAAGAACGCGCCGAAGTCCTCCAAGACCTAGGACACGTGCGCGAATGTAAACTCCGCCTGCGCCCACGCGGCATCCAAGGCATTTTCTTCCAGTGCGAAGACTGCGAGCAGATGCACTACTACGACTGGGAAATCATGGAGCAGAACATGCTCTCAACGCTGCGTGGTGAGCTACCCCCGGTGCATGAACCCAGCGCGAGCCCGAACGTTGAGGCGTATGTGCCCTGGGATTACGCCATGGGCTTCCTCGACGGGCTTGACGCCCGCGGGCGCTAACTGGGGCTCTTCAGCCTGGGTTTTTGAGCCCGGGCTTATTCGGGCTACTGCCCCGGGGTTGCCGGCACCACTGGCGGCACCGTCACGCTACCTGGGTGGCCAGGTTGCCCCTCCGGCTGCGGGTTCTGCGCCGCACCCTGCCCCGGCTGCTGCTGGCCAGGCTGTCCCGGCTGGCTCTCGGGCTGCGGGCTTTGCTGATCTTGCGACTGACCAGGCTCACCCGGCTGGCCCGACGGGCCAGGCTGGGCCGACGTCGGCGTCGACGGGCTTGGGCTAACCGTCTGCGAGGAAGACACAGGCTGCTTCACCGTCTCTGTCTGCGTCACGGTCACAGCCACGGTCACGGTTTCAGTGACGGTGTGCGGAGGCTCCGCCGGCTTCTCCTCCCGCTTCACGTGCTCCTCCGCAGGCTGCGTGTTCGCGCCGTTCGCCGCCATCGCCTCTGCCAGTTCCCGCGCC
The DNA here is from genome assembly GCF_001806945.1 of Corynebacterium sp. HMSC30G07. Classification (NCBI taxonomy): domain Bacteria; kingdom Bacillati; phylum Actinomycetota; class Actinomycetes; order Mycobacteriales; family Corynebacteriaceae; genus Corynebacterium; species Corynebacterium sp. HMSC30G07. The sequence goes on from NZ_KV786449.1 coordinate 64,466, forward strand.
TGGATCAGCAGCTGCTCAAGGTAGTCCGCATCACCGCCCTGGCTAGCCACCTGGATTTCCTCCAGGGTGGAGGCAAGCTCAATGGCTGCGGTGTTGTTGGGGCTCATGCTTGTCGACGTCTCCAGCAACGCCGAGTCCTGCTCCAGATCCAAAAACGCCACGCCCCCACCGACGACCATCGCCGATGCTGCGGCAGCGCCAATGAGGCCAGCGGCCCACGGGTTCATCTGCTTGCGAGGAGCGCTCCCGCCGGAGGTACGCCTCTTAGTGGTGGCCTCGGTGCGGCCCCCGTTGATCGCCGTGAGCTTCGGCGCGGACACGTGCTCAACGCTGGGCGCGTCCGGCATCGACTGTTCAACCTCCGCCCGCAGTTCCAAAAACAACCCAGCAAGCGGGTCTTCCCCATCGGAGGGGTCAACGCCGCGGCCAAGCGCGTCGAGGAACGCGTCAGTGTCATTGACGTGTTCAACCTGCGTCGCATCATTATCAAACTGACCCTTATCGCGGCCTGTCATTGATCCCGGTCCTGTTCTTCCAAAGCCTCGCGCAGCTTTGCCAGTGCCCGGTGTTGGGCAACTCGCACGGCCCCGGGGGTAGACCCCACGGCCTCAGCTGTCTCTTCTGCGGACAGGCCCACGAACACCCGCAAGATAATGATGTCTCGAGCCTTGTCACCTAGTTCATCGAGCAAAACCCTAATTTGGTTACTACCGTCTGCTTCCAGCGCAAACATTTCGGGGGTAGCGCCGGTATCAACAGCATCCGGCACCTCTTCCGTGGGTGTGAGTTTGTCTCTAAAAAGGCTGCGGTGTGCGTCCGCAACCTTGTTAAACGCAATGCCGTACACGAATGCCATGAACGGCTTGCCCATGTCTTGGTACTTGTCTATGGACGTTGCCACGGCCAAGCAGATTTCCTGCGCCACATCCTCAGCCGTTGGCATCCGGCCACCACTGATGCGTGCGCGGGCATACCGCAGCACCTGGGGGTGAACGATTCGGATGACGTTTTGCAGTGCCCGTTTGTTCCCAGCGGCGGCAAGCGGAACAAGGCGCGTGAGTTCATCCTCTGCATCAGGCTGGGACACAGCGCTCCTTTCTTCCTCGCTCACCCGTGGTCCCGGGCAATACATCTTCGGCCACAGTACCGATGTCTCTATTTTCACACCAGCAACCGCGCCGAGGAAAAACTGGCCAGCCCAGTAGCCCCATAAGAGCCTAAAACGCCTGGGAAATAAGAATTCTCCCCGAATTCACCCACCCTTAACCTTTAACAAAACCACTGCTCATAAGCATTTTTTACGGGGGCACACCGATGGCGCAAGATGCCCGTTACCGCGGCTTCACCAACCGTTTACCAAAGCAGACCACACTGCTACATCGGCTGTACGAAAGCAGATTGAAGGAGCTCTAAGACTATGTCCCTGCCAAGCGCACTGCCCGGACCAAACGCAGACTTCTGGGATTGGCAGCTACGCAGCGCCTGCCGAGGCGAAGCATCTGAGATCTTCTACCACCCCGACGGGGAGCGTGGCCGCGCCCGCGCACAGCGTGAAAACCGCGCCAAGGCCATCTGCTTCCAGTGCCCGGTGCTCTCGCAGTGCCGCGAGCACGCACTGCGCGTGGCAGAGCCTTACGGCATCTGGGGCGGCATGAGCGAGTCGGAGCGCCAGGCAATTCTGCGCAAGTCTCGCGGCGGCGCCCGTGTTCCTGCTGCGGCTGCATCCGCGAAGTAGCCCCAAACATCGGATAAGGCGCCAGCACCCCGGGAAAGGCGAAAGCCCCGCTCATACCGAAGTAAGAGCGGGGCTTAAGCGTTTAGCTTGGGCGTTTAGCCGTAGAAACTAGTGCATGTGGCCGTGGTGGACGCCAGCAGCAGCTGGTGCAGTCTCTTCTTCAGGCTTGGTCACAACGGAAGCCTCGGTGGTCAGGATCATACGAGCTACGGAAGCAGCGTTGACCACTGCGGAGTGGGTGACCTTCACCGGGTCGATGATGCCCTGCTCAATCAGGTCGCCGTACTCCAAGGTTGCGGCATTGAAGCCGGAGCCGTTCGGCATCTCTGCGGTCTTGGACACGACAACGGCACCATCAAGGCCAGCGTTCTCAGCAATCCAGAATGCCGGCTTGGTCAGGGCACGAGACACGGCCAGGACGCCGGTCTTCTGCTCGCCCTCAAATTCCTCAGCGAACTGCTCGAGTTCCTTCGAAATCTGGACCAAAGCGGAACCACCGCCGGCGATGATGCCCTCCTGGACCGCGGCGCGCGCGGCGTTGATGGCATCTTCGACGCGCAGCTTGCGCTCGTTCATCTCCGTCTCGGTGGCTGCACCGACGCGGATCACGGCAACGCCGCCGGAAAGCTTGGCAAGGCGCTCCTCGATCTTTTCCTTGTCCCAGGAAGAGTCGGTGGTTTCCACGTCACGACGCAGCTGGTTACGACGCTCCTCGACAGCCTCTGCCGTACCTGCACCGTCAACAATGATGGTCTCATCCTTGTTCACGGTCACGCGGCGGGCAGAGCCCATGTGCTCCACGGTGGCGTCCTTCAGGTTCACGCCAACCTCCGGATCAATAACCGTGGCGGCGGTGACCACTGCCAGGTCATCCATGAACGCCTTGCGGCGCTCGCCGAAGTACGGGGACTTCACTGCAACAACCTTCAGCGTCTTGCGCAGGGTGTTAACCACCAGGGTCTGCAGCGGCTCGCCCTCAATGTCTTCAGCGATGATCAACAGCGGAACGTTAGCCTCCGCCACCTGCTCCAGCACCGGCAGGAAGTCCGGCAGGGAGGAGATCTTGTTGCGGACGAGCAGCACACGTGCGTCTTCAAGCACGGCCTGGCCAGCGTCCGGATCAGTCATGAAGTACGGGGACAAAAAGCCCTTGTCAAAGGAGATGCCCTCGGTCAGGTCCACGTAGGAATCGATGGAGGTGGACTCCTCAACGGTAACCACACCGTCCTTGCCCACCTTGTCCATGGCGCCAGAGACCATCTCGCCGACCTCCGGGTCGCGGGAGGACACGGTGGCCACGTTCGCGATCTCCGTGGTGGAGGACACGTCGGTTGCGCGGTTTACCAGCTCCTGGACAACCTTCTCGGCTGCGGCACGGATGCCCTTGTTCAGCTCGATCGGGTTTGCGCCAGCTGCCACGTTGCGCAGGCCTTCTGCCACCAGCGCCTGCGCGAGCAGGGTAGCGGTGGTGGTGCCGTCACCAGCAATGTCGTTGGTCTTTACAGCCACGGACTTCACCAGCTGGGCGCCGAGGTTCTCAAACGGATCCTCAAGATCAATGTCGCGCGCGATGGTCACGCCGTCATTGGTCACGGTCGGGCCGCCCCAGCTCTTGGACAGCACCACGTTGCGGCCGCGGGGGCCGAGAGTGACCTTGACCGCGTCTGCGAGCGTGTCCACGCCGCGCTGGATGCCCTCGCGGGCCTCCTGGTCAAATGCGATCAGTTTTGCCATATCGGGCGCAGCCCCTTACTTCTCAATAACAGCGAGCAGGTCACGTGCGGAAAGGAGCAGGTACTCCTCGCCGCCGTACTTCAGCTCGGTGCCGCCGTACTTGGCAAACACGACGGTGTCGCCTTCCTTGACATCCAGAGCCACACGGTTGCCGTTATCGTCCAGACGGCCCGGGCCGACTGCAACCACGACAGCCTCCTGCGGCTTCTCAGCAGCGGAGTCCGGGATAACCAGGCCGGATGCGGTGGTGGTCTCAGCCTCGGCGATCTGCACCAGAACCTTGTCGTCGAGAGGGCGGATGTTGACGTTTGCCATGATAGGTACTTGACCTTTCGTCTCTAAAGCGTTTGGAAAATGTTGCGGTTATTCCCATGTCGCGCAGCCGTCGTCGCGGGTGAACAACTGTGCTCGAGACAACCCGTTTAGCACTCTACCGTCGCGAGTGCTAAGTGACAACAACGCCGCCCAAACCCGCTCTACTCCTGCGGTGCACCCATGTTGAGCACCGCGTTTTCCCACAGCTGAAACTCCTCCGGATTGTCGTCCCGGTAGTGGCGTGCGGCGCGGATGGTCTGTTTGATTTCCTCCACGATGTCGTCGTTAATGCTGGTGCCCTTGCGGCCGGTGAAGATCACCGGGCCGGAAATCGCGGTCATCGGGTCCTGCAAGAAGCTGGGGTTGCCGGTGGCTGCATGGTTCTTCGCCAGGGAGGCAACCGGGTTCGGCTTCGCGCGGTCCTCGCGTGCGGACGGCGAGTAGATCGCCTCAAACTCCTCTTCCTGCTCCATAAACGCCACACGCACCGTGTCAAGCACCACGGGGCCAAGGAAATGGTTGGCGTCTGCGAGGTCGAACACAATGCGTCGATACGTCAGATCCGGGTTAACAAGCAGGCCAAAACGCTGGTCGTCTCCATGCATGGCGGGGTCCTTTCGCAGTCAGGCAAAGCATGAATCCACAACAGGCTAACTGCACAAAGGCAATCCCGCTCGCTAACTCTGCCAGGCGCCAGATGAGGCCGCTACACCAGCGGGACTTCCACCTCAAGCGACGTATCGGTCGCCGCGTCCAGACCGGAGGGCTGCGCCCCCTCATGAATCAGCTGGGCGGCAAGCGCCGCAATCATCACGCCGTTATCCGTGCACAGGCCAAACCGCGGCACACGAAGCTCAATGCCGCGCTCGGCACAACGCTGCTGCGCCAGCTCACGCAGCCGCGAGTTCGCCGCCACACCACCACCGAGAAGCAGCGTGCGCGCGCCAGTATCCTCGCAGGCCAGCACCGCTTTCATGGTCAGCACGTCACACACCGCCTCCTGGAAGGATGCGCACACGTCCGGCACGGAGTACTCCTCGGCCGATTCCACATAGCGCGCCACCGCGGTCTTGAGCCCAGAGAACGAAAAGTTGTAGCGGTGCTCCCCGCGCATGTCCTCAGCCTTGGTCAAGGCTCGCGGCAGCGCAATGCTCGGTTCCCCAAGGGCACTTTGCTTATCGACGACCGGCCCACCCGGATACCCCAACCCCAAAAGACGCGCGACCTTGTCGTAGGCTTCACCGGCTGCGTCATCAAGCGTGGAGCCCAGCTCGCGCATGGGTTTGCCAACGGCATCCACCTCAAGCAGTTGTGTGTGACCGCCGGAGACCAGCAGCGCGACGGAGTGCGGCAGCTCGCCCTCCCCTTCCAGGTTGGCCACTGCCACGTGGCCGCCCAGGTGGTTGACGCCGTAGAACGGCACGCCCCAGGCCGCGGCGTACGCTTTCGCTGCAGACGCGCCCACCAACAGCGCCCCGGCTAGGCCCGGGCCAACCGTGGCCGCCACCGCATCGGGTTTTTCAATGCCGGCTTCTGCCAGCGCGGCATCCATCACCTGCGGCATCGCCTCCAAATGTGCGCGCGAGGCGATCTCGGGCACCACGCCACCGAAGACGGCATGCTCCTCCATAGAAGAGGCAACCTTGTCCGCAAGGATGGTCATCGCACCGTCTGCTTCAAGACGCACAATGCCCACGCCCGTCTCATCACACGAGGACTCAATACCAAGGACAATCATTGGGAATCACCTTTCGTGGCGGGTCGGGTCATGGTAAACGCATCCGCCCCAGAGGGCTGATAGTAGGCCTTTCGGGTGGCAAGGGTGTAAAAACCGTAGCTTTCATACAGTGCGATCGCGGGGGTGTTGTCGGTGCGGACCTCCAAAAAGATCGGCCCACCCAGAAGATCCGCGGTGTGCACGAGCTGGTCCATCAGCGCACGTCCAATGCCTTTGCCTTGGTATGCGCGGTCCACGCCGATGGTGTGTACTTCAAATTCCGGGTCAGTGCGCGGGCCCAGCATGGCCAGGCCGGCGTAGCCAACCAGAAGCTCTTCCCCGGTTTCCTCATCGGGCACAAACGCCCCGACGTAAAACGTGTGCGGTGCGGCGAACTCGGCCACAAAAGCGTCGCGCGACCATGGATTGTCGTCGGCGAAGAGGTCGGCTTCGATGTGGGCGACCCGTGTAGCGTCGCTAAGCACAAGCTCCCTGAAGATCATTTGGGCGGCACCGCATCGGGCCTGCGCAGATACAGCGGCACCAGCGGGGCCGGCGGGGCATCAAAGTCCGCAGCCGCAATCAGGCCTGCCGTGCGCGGGCCGAGGTAAGTGACCTCGCTGGCGGTGACCGTCAGCTGGTCCCGGAGCTGCTCCGGGCAGCTGAGCACGTCCACCGAATCAACCGGCACCGCAGAAGGCGCGCACACGCCCGGGCCAGCCACGCGGTGACCGCGCTCATAGTGAGCCCAGTAGACCTCGCGGCGGCGCGCGTCCGTGACCACCAGGCAGGAGGGGGTATCAACAGTCAGCCCCGTCGCGTCGTGCGTAACCACGCCATAAACAGGGATCTTCAGCGCCTGCGCAAACGCGGAAGCCGACGCCATGCCTACGCGCAGGCCGGTAAACGGGCCAGGCCCGCAGCCAACCACCACAGCGTCAAGATCCGCAAAGGTTACGCCTGCTTCCTGCAACGTCGCCTCGACGGTGGGAACCAGCAGCTCATTGTGGGCACGGGTAGCCTGGGCGGACTCCGCCAAAACGGTGACCGCCCCGTCTTCACCGCGCTTGGCAACGCCAACGACCAGCTCAGCCGTCGCGGTGTCAATAGCCAGAACGAACTTCGGATCAGGCATTACTGCGCGATACCCAGCTGCCACTGGCCGTCCGAGTAGAAGAACGGCATACCAGCATCCAGCGGGTAGGTCTCAGCGTGCGGGGTGGTGCAGATGTTGATGTCATTGAGCGCAACCTGGTCCAAGCTCACCGGGGCCTCCACATCGTGCGGCAACAGCAACACGTAGCCGTAGCGGCCGTTCAGGTCCAGAGCCGGGTCAAGTTCGAACGCCTCCAGCTTGGCGTTGATCAACTCTGGCGGCTCATTCGGGCACAGGATGGTGTAGGCGGAGTACGTGTTGGTGTCATAGACCAATGCCGGGTTGACCAGGTTCGCCACCACAGCACCGCTGTTGGGGCGAGCACCCGCAAGGGAGGTGGTCAACGAGTTGGTCGGGGCGATCTTCACCTCCGCGGCCTCAGGGCGAGACTGCGGGATAAAAATCAGACCGATGAGGGCAACAATCCAGGCTGCGATAGCAAGGACGACCCAATTGCGCTGCGTGTTGGAGAGATTCAGCATGCGCCCAAGCCTACAACCCGCCGCCACACGCAGTGAACCAGGTGATCACGCGGCCCTCAGATTCCGGGTCTTGCTTAAACAGTGTTTCCCGATCCAGCTTGATAAGCAGGTACTTCGACGCGATCTGCTCCACCAGTCCCCCGCCCCACTCGGCGACAACCACGGCCTCATCCAAATCCGTATCCAAGTCCAAGGCATCCAGCTCCCCCAACGGATCTCCACTGCCGCCCTCACCAACCAAGCGGTAGGCGTCCACATGCACCAGGTTTGGCCCGCCCACAGTGGAACGATGCTCGCGGGCAATCACAAACGTTGGGCTAGTCACACGCCCCTTGACCTGCATCCCAGCGGCGATCCCCTGGGTCAGGGTGGTCTTACCGGCACCCAACGGGCCGTCCAAAATCACCACGTCGCCGGCCTCCAGCGCGGCTCCCAGTTCGCGGCCCAACGCCTGCGTTGCAGCTGCATCCTCACACACGCGGCTGCCCTCAGCGGGAAATGACGCCTTCATTGCATTCCTTTCAGCAGTGCTCGATCAGCTCGATCAGCAGTATTCGCGGCGGGTGCGACCCTTTGGTGAGCACAACACCTCATAGTCAATGGTGCCAATGCGGCCAGCAAGCTCGGTTGCGCTCATCCCGCCAGGGCCAAAGATCACGGCCCTCTCACCAGCCGTGACCCCCTCCTCGTTAGCACCCAACCAGATCACCATCTGGTCCATGCACACGCGCCCCACCACCGGGTAGCGTGTGCCGCGGACCGTGATCTGCAGGTGCGGCTGCCACGCGCGCGACACACCATCGGCGTAACCAGCAGGAACTACGGCGGTAAACCCATCGTGCGGCGCGTGCCATGTCAACCCGTAGCTGACCGGGTCGCCCTTGCCAATGCGCTTGACCGCCAAAATGTCCGCCACCCACGACATCGCCGGACGCAAACCTTTGTCCGCGCTTTCATCCGGCCCAACGATCGGATCTATGCCGTACAGGCTGACCCCGGGGCGGACCTGGTCAAAGTGCAGGTCCGGGCGCGTCCATGTCGCCGCCGTGTTGGCGAGGTGGTTGCAGGAAAGCTCCAGACCCGCTGCGCGCCCACGGTTGATTGCGGTACGAAACTGCTCCGCCTGCGTATCGGTGTAGGGATCTTGCGGATTGTCTGCATAGGCCAGGTGGCTCATCAACCCCTTGACGCGAATGCGCCCGGCCTGCTCCGCCTCAGCCGCCAGGGCGAAGACCTCATCCCACGCGCTTTCATCGAAGCCGGAGCGATGCATGCCGGTTTCCACTTTGAGGTACGTGGTGGGGGTAAACGGGGCGTCGATAAGCCTGATCAAATGCTCCATCGTGGGGGCAGCGAGCTCGATGCCTTCCGGGATGTCGTCGCTCGGGTCCCACAGCCAGCACATCACCGGCAGGCGGGTGAGGGCGCGGACCTCTCGGGCCTCGGCGAGCGTGGCCACCCCGAAGGCGTCCGCACCGTTGGCCTCCATCACCGGCACGCAGCGCACAACCCCGTGGTTGTAGGCGTCTGCTTTGACAATGCACACCAGATTCGCGTCGCCTGCCTGGCGTTTCAACAGGCGGGTGTTGTGCGCGATTGCGTCAAGATCAATGCGAGCAGTCAAACTCATGCGTTCATTACAGCAGGTGCAGCGCGCCGAGCGCGATCAGCATCACCGACACCGCCCACGTTGCGGCCAGCGACACGGTTTTTGGGTTCGCGCGCGCCCACGCAAACGCGCGCCCGGCAGCAGAGTTCGGCTTCGCGCGCACCCACCCCACCAGCAGGGCACACAGCGTGGGCAGCGACAGTGCAACCGTGGCGTACAGCGGAATCGCCGCGTAGCGCTGCACCGGCTCGATGCCAGCGGCCGACAGCAGCGCCAGCCCGCCATAAAACGGCACCGAGGTCGCCGACTGCACCAGCCCCAGCACCACACCCGTGAGCACTGTGCTTATCGACGGCACCGCCAACGGCCCCATCACCTTCTGCACAAGACCGGCGTTATCCCCGCCCCGAAGCGCCAAAAGACCAGTGACAACGCCGGTGACAATCAGCAAAATGCCGAACACTGGGCCCTCGACGAAGCGTTGGACGGTGTCACCGAGGCCGTCGAAAATCAGCAGCATCAGCGCCGCAAGCGATGCAACCCCCAGCCAATCACCCGCGATCAGCAGACCTGTGACCTTGGCATATCTGCGGTTTTCCCGAGGCGCCACAATGCCCACGGCCACGATGACTGCAATCAGCAGCAGGTTGACCGAGTCAATAAAAGCAAGTGATAAGGCGCCTAGCATCCATGCCACCCTACGCGGCTTTCCGGCAGAAACATATGCCAAATCAAGTAGAGTTGCCCGTGTGTCTGCGAACTTGAAGCAACTTTCAGAACTGTCCAAGCGCGGCCCACACCGTGTGATGGAGGGCGACCTGGGCCACACCGGCCTGCCCGGCAAGGTCTACGCGCCTGCCAAAGGCAAGGACCTGCCGGCGGTAGCGTTCGGTCACGACTGGCGCCGCGACATCGGCGCGTACACCGAGACGCTTCGCCACCTTGCCAGCTGGGGCATCGTGGTGGCGGCACCTGATACTGAAACCGGCTTGAGCCCGGACCACGCTGGGTTTGCCGCCGATTTGGAAACCGCACTCCAGATCCTTGCCGGGGTGCGTATGGGTGACGGCGAGGTCACCGTCTCCCCGGGCAAGCTGGGTGTTGCTGGCCACGGCATGGGCGGCGGCGCCGCAGTACTGACAGCCGTTGGCAACGACAAGGTCCGCGCAGTGGCAGCGCTCTACCCGGCAAACGTGGCGCCGTCTGCCGTTGAGGCGGCGCGCCGCGTGTACGTGCCCGGCCTAATCGTGGGCCCTGGCGAGGACGCCAACTCCCTGTTCAACCCCGGCAACCCCGCCAAGCTTGCCTACAACTGGGCCGGCCAAGTGTCCTACCGGACGGTGAAGAAAGCATCGCAGCAGGGCTTTTCCGAAGACGGCCTGGGCATCCGCTTGCTGGGCCTTGGCTCTAATGACAAGAAGAACCAGGAAACCACCCGCGCACTGCTCACCGGCTTTTTGCTGCACAAGCTTGCCGGTGAGAAGAAATACGCCGCGTTTTCGGATGCGGAAGCCACCGGCAAGAACGTGGACTCCCTCATCGGTGAAGACCTTGCTGAGGCCGCAGGCATCGCCCGCGACGACAGCAAGTTCTCCCTGTTCTAGCTGGCTTGTGTTCTAGCTGGCTTGAGCCGGCGTCGCGCAGGCTTCTGCTTGTCCTTTGATTGCCTTCTGCTTGCTCCTGCTTGTGTCGGCTTCTGCTTGTCTTCTGCTCGCTTTCTACTTGACATAACGTTTATCTGCTAGGAGGGCGGACGGGCTCCTAGCATACAACGCAAAAATGGCCGAAAGTCTGCACATTTCACCTGGGGAAATGGAGGGCGGTTTTCATTGTCTGCTAGGAGTATCCCGCCGTCCACTAGCAGACATTGCAAAAGCCCAGAGCAAGCCGAGCGCGACCTGGGCAAGCCCAGCGCAGCGCAAGCCAAGCCAATGAATATTTCGACGGCCACATGGAAATCCAGTCCCCGCCCCGCAACCAGGCACTGGCCGTCACCATCGACGCCATCACCATCGCTGGTAAGAACAACGTTCCTGTCACCGACACCACCAGCTGGTGTACGGCGGTCGAGAAAAAGGTGGCCGTACCCGGGTCCAGCCTCGTCGAATTCGCCCTGGACGGCCGCCGCCAGCATTAACCGCTGCTGCAGACCTCTTTCACCCGGCTCTCCCGAACCTCCGAGGAAGTACACCTAGCCGGCTTTAGCTGTCTGGCTTTTCGGACTCAGTGCCGGGACCTTCCCGCCGTAGCACCGAACGCACCTGGCCCCGTCTTTGTTTCTCATACAGTTTGCGCGGCAAGGTGTAATCCCCCCGCGGGATATACACAGGGCGCTGCGGATACAGCTCGCGTGCAATTGCATGTTGCTGCGCAGTGACCTCCATTGTGCGCTGTGCGGCCTTGATCGCCGCCTCAAAGTCCTGCAACCGTTTCGCAGTACGACGCTGATATCTTTCAGCAAACTCGGCGAAATCCATTACCACTCACCCACCTTTTTGCTCCCCCAATTTTCGTCCGTGTTTGGCACGTGCGGCTGATTCGGTGCCGGTTTAGGGGCCGAAGTTTCTTGTGGACCCCCCGTGTCCGAGCTGTGTGAAGCAGCCTGTGTGTTCATCATTCCAAGTTTTTCCTGAGGAGGTGTCGGTTCCGGCACATCTGCTAGATGTGGAGGAGGCGTAATTACCCCATCACCCACCGGCGGCTGCGGAGTTGGCGCAGGTGGTGGCGCCGGTGGTGGCGTAGGAGCCGGCTCCGGAGCGGGGGTAGGCGGCGGGGTTGGTTCCGGTGCTGGTGGCGTGCAGCACTGCTCACCACAGACGCAGTGCGCCGATTCGGTCAGTGTTTCAGCGAAGAACTCGATGCAGCCCAGCACCGCAGCAACACCTAGCTGGCCGAGCGGGCCACATGCCACGTTGGCCGGCGCGCACTCGGGCGCGGGCTGTGGCTGGAACTGCGAGGTGACATCACACCCCACCATGTTTGTCAGCGAGCTAGCGGCAGTCTCCAGCCCTTGCCCCAGGTTCACGTTGGTATTGATCCCGCCGTTGAGGGTGAAATCAAACTGCAGGTTCACCGGCAGGTTCACCGGCATATTCACGGAAGCAGGCACAACCTGGGTCAGCCTCTCCAAGGTAGGGATCACCTGCTTGGCTACGTCAGCGACACCGCCCTCCGGAGTTGGCTGTGGTGTAGGCGCCGGTGTCGGTGCTGGTGCCGGTACAGGCGTAGGTGTCGGCTGTGGGCAGGGTTCCGGTTGGGGTGCCGGGTTGGGCGCAGGAGCAGAAGGCGGGCACGCACAATTGCCATACTGCACCGGTGCCTGAGGCTGAGTCTCTGCGGCGGTACAGATATTGTTCGCAATTTCATCCAGGGCGATTTCTACCGTGTTGTTGCAGTCTTGCAAGGTTTCAACCGAGCCGCGCATTGCATTGATCACCAAATCCGCGGCAGCCGGAACGAGATTGCTAAACCCCGCCCTCAGCAGCGTCTTTAGCATCTCTGCGGGTGGCTGGAGAAGCAGCTCCACTCCAACCTTCGTGGACTCCTGCACCGTTTCGATGCAGGAGCAGCACTGCTCAATGCGGGTAGCCACTTCGTCTCGACGAGCAAAGTGTTCCTTCTCTAACTTCACATCAGTACGCTCGCGCTCCGCGATGCCTTCGTTTTCAAACCAGCGCCTGGCAAGCCCAGGCTCCGGCACGAGGCCCGCCTGGGGTGCTAGCGCCAACCCAATGCCGCGCAATGCATCTGCCGCAGCAAGAAACGTGCGCAAATCTTGCCCCTCGGATTTGTTCAGCAGCAGCATCAGATCCGCTGCCAATGACGCTACGTGCGCACGCTGATCAGCACGCACCTGTGGTGAGTTGTCCAACAACCTCACCACGTTTTTGATCTCTCGGCCGAGCGTGAGCAGCACGCTGCCGTTTGTTGCCGTACTCACAGCCCACTCACCCCGCTAAAGGCTCCGGCACCAGACCCATCCTGGTTTTCCACGTCATCCACCAGCGCCAAGATGCTGTTCCACGTGCCCCTGCGGTTATCAAGGTAGGACAGCGTTGTGCCGTGGAGGGTTTCCAGCGCGCTCACAATCCGCGCCCCCTGGACGGCAAACCCCTCGCCGAAGTCAACAGCACGCACGTCTACCTTTTCCCGGTTTAGTTGCGCCGCGGTCTCTTCATACGTTGCCATCGCCGCGCCGAAGCGTGAGCGCAGCTCGTCTGTATCAAGCTCTGGGCCCCAATGTGCCTCCATGCGCAAACCCCCAATCCTGGTATTGAAAAATCCTTCCTCATATTCAGACTGCGAAAAAGGCCCGCTGGTTCCCTGCCCGGCAGAAAAATTTTTCTACACGGGCAATACAGGGATCCGAGCGGACCTACACCTGACTAAAAATGAGGCCCTCGCGGCCAGGATGAGCTGCGCTACACAGCTGCGACTACCGCTGCCAGCGCGCCTGCGACCTTGCGCGCCTGCTCCTCATCGGCAGCTTCCACCATGACGCGGAACAGCTCCTCGGTGCCGGACGGGCGAAGCAGCACGCGGCCGGAGGAACCCAGCTCCGCTTCTGCCTCGCGGATGGCTTCCTGGACCTCGACTGCGTCCATGATCTTGCCCTTGTTAGACACGGGTACGTTGATCAGCACCTGCGGCAGCACCTTCATCACGCTCGCAAGCTCAGCCAGGCTCTTGCCGCTTTCCGCCATGCGTGCCATGAGGCTCAGGCCGGTCAGCGTGCCGTCGCCAGTCGTGGCATGCGCCGGGATGACCAGGTGGCCGGACTGCTCACCACCGAGCGAGTAGTCGCCACGGCCGAGCTCTTCAAGCACATAGCGGTCGCCCACTGCGGTTTCTTTTAGCTCAATGCCCTGCTCCGCCATGGCCAGCTTCAGGCCAAGGTTGCTCATCACCGTGGCCACCAGCGTGTTGTCGTGCAGCGCGTTGCGCTCCTTCATGCCGGTAGCCAGGATCGCCATGATCTGGTCACCGTCCACAATGTTGCCCTCGGCATCCACGGCAAGGCAGCGATCCGCGTCACCATCGTGGGCAAGGCCAATATCGGCGCCGTGCTCCACCACAGCCTCCTGGATCTGCTCCATGTGGGTGGAACCGGAACCGTCATTGATGTTGAAAGCGTTCGGCTTGTTAAAGATGGCAACCACCTCAGCACCCGCGGCCGTGTACGCCTTCGGCGCTACCTGGGAAGCCGCACCGTTGGCACAGTCCACCACAACCTTGATACCGGACAGGTCAGTAGACACAGCCTCCTTCAGGTGCGCCAGGTAGCGCTCTTGGGCATCCGGTGCTTCCTCAATGACGCGGCCGATGCCGGTACCAGTTGGGCCCGTCTCATCCAGCTGCGCCATCGCAGCCTCAATCTCGTCTTCCACATCATCCGGCAGCTTCTTGCCGCCGGCGGAGAAGAACTTGATGCCGTTGTCCGGCATCGGGTTGTGGGACGCCGAGATCATCACGCCAATGTCCGCACCGTAGTCGTCCGTAAGAAACGCCAAACCAGGGGTAGGGATAACGCCGACGCGCAGCACATCCACGCCTTTCGACGCCATGCCGGCGGCCATTGCTGCGGCAAGCATCTCACCGGATACGCGCGGGTCGCGGCCGATCAGCGCGGTTGGGCGGCGGCTCTCAGAGCGACGATCCTTGGTCAGTACGGTTGCGGCCGCTGCCCCCAGTTTCAGTGCCATCGAGGCCGTCAGCGCTTCATTAGCCAGGCCGCGGACACCATCAGTTCCAAAGAGTCGAGTCATGCGTTTCATTATGCACGCCCCCTTCTGCCCCAGGCCCATCATTCGACTGTGTCGCTTCACAGCAGCCGACATCCACGTTGCTTCTTTTCCGTAGAATGGCGGATCAAGGTAACGACTCACACACAGCGAAGGAGAGATCCATGAGTGCTCCCTCAGGTCCCACCGCACGCGATATTGAAGTTGATGTCCTAGTCGTCGGCTCCGGTACCGGTTTGGCTACTGCGCTCTACGCCGATGATCTGGGCTTAGATGTGCTGGTCATTGAGAAAAGCGAATACGTCGGCGGTTCCACCTCTATGTCCGGTGGTGCTTTTTGGGCACCCGGAAACCACGTCTTGCGTCGCGACGGTTTCAACGACACCGTGGAACGTGGACTGGAATACGTCAACGACCTGGTCGGTGACGACGCCCCACGCGAACGCTGGGAAGCGGTAATAAAAGCGGGCCCGGCCGCAATCAAGAAGTTGGACGAGCTGACAGACCTGAACCTGTTTTGGGCAAAAGGCTACTCCGACTACCACCCTGAACGTCCCGGTGGTGCCGCTATCGGCCGTACCTGTGAGGCGAAACCGTTTGATCTGCGAAAGCTTGGGGACGAGCGGGGGCGCTTCCACCCGCCAGCCATCGAAGCCCCATTCCCCATGCCGGCAACCGGCGCGAACTATAAGTACCTCAACCTGATTACCAAGCTGCCCGTAAAGGCCCTGCCGCAAGCCGCGTGGCGCACCATCCAAGGCATCGGCGGTCTGGTCATCGGGCGTGAATATGTGGCAACCGGCCAGGCAACGGCAGGTGGCTTGTTCCACGGTTGTGTAAAGCGCAACATCCCTATCTGGACCCGCACCCCAATGACTGGGCTGTTGCAGGACGACGCAGGCCGCGTCACAGGTGTGACAGCCTCCCAAGATGGCAAGGACGTCACCATCCGAGCTCGCAGAGGCGTGGTGCTTGCCGGCGGCGGGTTTGAACACAACATGGATTGGCGTCAGCGGTTCCAGTCCCCCACGCTGAGAAAGGACATGACGCTAGGAAATGACGCCAACTTTGGTGACCTAATCTCCATCGCCGTAGACCAGGCCGATGCGGAGACCAGCTTCATGGATCAGGCGTGGTGGTTCCCGTCGCTCGCCCCGGTAGAGGCCGACGGTGGGCCGAAGATCATGCTTGCAGAGCGTTCCCTGCCGGGCTCCTTCATGGTGGATGAGCACGGCACGCGTTTTATTAACGAGTCCATTGATTACATGACCTTCGGCCAGCGCACCTTGGCGCTGCGCGAGGAGGGCCGCGCCAACGATCTCTGGCTGATTTTTGATAAGGCGTATAAGGATTCCTACCTGTTTGCCTCGGAGATCTTCCCGCGGATGCCGTTCCCGCAGGAGTGGTACGACGCTGGTGTGATTGTTGAGGCAGATACCCCGGAGGAGCTCGCCACCAAGGTTGGGCTGCCCGTCGATGATTTTGTGCAGCAAATGCAGTCCTTTAACGCGGACGCCCAGGCGGGTGTAGATACCCAGTTCTGGCGCGGCGATTCGCTGTATGACAACTACTACGGCGACCCGACGAACGTTCCGAACAACAACCTGCGCCCACTCAGCGGCAAGCTGTATGCGGCACGTATGGTGCTGTCAGATCTGGGTACCTGCGGCGGCCTTTCCACGAATGAGAACGCAACCGTGTTGCGTAACGACGGCTCTCCCGTACCCGGCCTCTACGCCCAGGGCAACACGGCCGCGAACGTCTTCGGCACCGTCTACCCAGGTGCCGGCGCAACCATCGGCCAAGGTTTGGTGACAGGCTGGATCATTGCCAACCACGCCAAAAGTGCCTAGGCAGGCAGGGTAAGTATAGGCAAAGCAAAAACGCCGCCACCCAGGAAACGGGTTGCGGCGTTTTGTACGTACTGCAGTAAGTGCCAGCGATTAACGCTTGGAGTACTGCGGTGCGCGACGTGCCTTGTGCAGACCAGCCTTCTTGCGCTCCACTGCACGAGCGTCACGGGTGAGCAGGCCAGCCTTCTTCAGGGTGGTGCGCTCAGCCGGGTTGTAGATGTTCAGTGCGCGGGCGATAGCCAGGCGCAGAGCACCGGACTGGCCGGTCGGGCCGCCACCGGAGATGTTGGCCTTGATGTCGAACTGGCCCTCGCGCTCCAGCAGCGTCAACGGCTGCAGGATGTCCTGCTGGTGCAGCTTGTTCGGGAAGTAGTCCTCGAACTCGCGGCCGTTAACGGTGATCTTGCCTTCGCCCTCGACCACGGTGACGCGAGCGATTGCACGCTTACGGCGACCAACGGTCTGGATCGGGCCTTCGTGCAGCTGCACCGGCTCAACTGCCTCGGCTGCCTCGTCCTGCTCAGGAGCGATAGCGTCGGCGATGGTGTAGTTGAACTCCTCGGTTGCAGCGGTAGCAGCGTCGATGTCGGTGTCGAGCGCCTCAGCTGCGGTTTCCTCGGTGTAGTTGTTCTGCTCGGTCATTACTGTGCCACCTGCTTAAACTCGTAGGTTTCCGGCTTCTGAGCAGCGTACGGGTGCTCTTCGCCGACGAAGACGTGAAGCTTCTTGATGGACTGACGGGAAAGCTTGTTGTGCGGCATCATGCCCTTCACAGCTTCCTCGATCACGCGGTCCGGACGCTCGTCCAGTGCGCGGCCGAGGGTCATGGACTTCAGACCACCCGGGTAGCCGGAGTGGCGGTAGCGCATCTCACGATCGCGCTTGTTGGACGAGATGTGGATCTTGTCAGCGTTGATCACAATGACGTGGTCACCAGTGTCAACGTTCGGTGCGTACTGCGGCTTGTGCTTACCGCGCAGGATGTCTGCAACGGTGGAAGCGAGCTTGCCCAGCACCACGTCGGTAGCGTCGATGACGTACCACTTACGGGTAATGTCACCGCTCTTCGGGTGGTAAGTAGACATGCATGACTCCTTAAAGTCTGTCTAGATGGCTGCCGGCCAAATCTGTTCAAACATGTGCATCTTGCTTATCGACGGCGGCCGGTGGAGACCCGACGACAACCACGCACAACACCCACACATGGGTGCCTGCACGACACACAGGTGGATAACCTTACGTCACCCGAGGTTCATCCACCAAAACCCCAAAGAATCTAAAAGAGCAGCGCCCCGCCCACCAGCCGAACCGGAGTTCATGAACGTTATGGCTAGTGTGCGAGGCGCCGCCTCCCCCATATTCTGTTGTATCCCCCTTCCCCCGTTCCCCTTGCATCCACGGCCCCCATCGCCCGTGCACCAAGGGGAAGTCTGTATTTGGTGTTTAGCCCCAGCTGTTGGCTGCTGCGTTGTTGACGGCCATCATCTGGTTATTGCCCTCATCCACAGTCTCAGCGATCTGGTTGAGGATGCGGTTGAGGTCCTCAGCGGCCTGGTCCCACTTGGCCTGGTGCGCGTAGTAGGCATCGCGGGCCTCACCCTCCCAGGTGTCCGTCATCGGCTTGATGATGTCTTTGAGGTCCCCCAGCTGGCCATTGATGCGCTGTGCGGAGGAGCGGATGTCCTGCGCGGTGTTGGAGATCTGGGCGAAGTTGTACTTGATCTGCATGATGAAAGTCCTTCTCTACTCGTTTGCTCTGCTTGGTTACAGCGCCAGACCCGGGGTGGCGGCGATGCGGTCGATGTTGTCGGTGGTGGTTACGTCCGTGTTCTCGAAGTTCTTTGCGTTGTCACGGATGTTGTTGGAGATGTCGCTGAGTGCCTCCGTCAATCGACGCTGGGCATCGTCGTAACGAACCATCAACTGGTCGAAGCTCTGCTGCGCGCGGCCCTCCCAGGAGCTGCGGACGGACTGCGCCACATCCTGGATGCGGTCGATTTCACGGTTGACATCTGCGTTGACGTTGTCCGCGTGGTCCGCGGTGGAGCGCATGACGTCGGCTTCGGTCTTGAATTGGCTCATGGTGGTTTCCCCCTTGTAGGTGTTAGGTGAGAACAGCCGGTATGCGATGAACTGTTCACTTATTTGGACTGGCTAAACGGCCTTCAGGTTCCATCGTTTTGCAAAAAACTTTTTGGAAATCCCGTGACCTGCTGAAACTGTGTAAAAATTTTTTGGAACTCGCCCTGTTTTGGCCTGGTTTTAGCCCGCTGCGGGCGGTGAGAATTCGGCGGAGTCGAATGCCATGCGGCACGTTGCTTGCTGCACGGTGGTCGGCGCGGTGCGAGTGTGGCAGGCCACGAAGATTTGGTAGTTGTCGTGCGGCCAGGTCTTCCACAGCACCTCGGATCCGTCGCCGGGAAATTCGAGGTAGGTCAGCGAGTGGCCATCCGTATCCACAAGCTGCGTTTCCGGGTCCGCTTCAATGTCACGCAAGACCTGCTCAGCCATGGTGTGCGCGGGCAGGTTGTACAGCTGCTCGACCGCCATGTGCAGGCGGAAATCTGGATCCAGGCCGGTGGCGCGCCACGTGTCCTCATCCTCAGCGAGGGTAAAGCCGGCGGGCAACTCCACTCGCAGCCCGTCTTGTTCCAGCACAACTGTTTGTGGCTCAACAGGCTGGGCAGGCTCCGTCGTGGTCACCTCGCTCGTGGTCACCACGGTTGTAGCCGGCACCGGCTCCGCCTGGGCGCTCGCTGGCGGGGAGTTCCAGGCACGCATTGCCCACACCGCACCGAACCCCACCAGCACTACGACTGCCGCCAGCGCCGCACCCAGCAAGTACAGCGGCCACTGGCTGCGCTCTGCAAGCGGCTCTTCCGGCTCATCTACCAGCCAGTTTTGTTCCCAGTCCTCTTCCACCCCAAAGGGCTCGTGGGGCTCTTTGGGCTCTTGCTTATCGACGTCCACGCTAACCCCCACCAACTCCTCCAAGGTCAACACCACGTCATAGTCCGCAAACGCCGCCTCCAAGCGCGCTAAGCGTTCGGCGGACGCGGTGATGTGCACGGGCGCGCCTTCTGGAAACGGCCCGAGGACGTTTTTGGCGTAGGCGACAATTTCGTGTTCCGACGGTGCGTCGAAACGGTGCAGGTTCGCCGCCCCGGTAAACACGGTCGATCCGTCCGTTACCGTGATGCGCAGTTTTGGCTGCTGCTGGCTGAGCTGATTCATAGGTCCTCCCCCTCTTCATATGGTGCGGCAACCTGGATGGCGCCGACTGTTGATCCCAGTTGCACAAGCGTTGCGCGCCCCGGCGCAAGCGGGCCGGGACGAACCCCGAAGACGCTGCCCTCATCGCGCGTGCCGTCCATGACCAGCGCGTCCGGGTGGATGTCTTTAACCGCGCCCAAAAACCCGCCGAAGAGCGCGCGCGAGATCCCGCTTAGCTTCCTGGCACAGATCACGTGCAGGCCGATGTCGCGGGCGTGCGGGATGTACTCGGCGAGGTCCCGCAGCACAGCGTCGTTGACCAGGTCTAAGTCATCGATCACCAGGTACAGCTCTGGCCCCTGCCACCAGGAGCGCGCCGCCAGCTCAGAGGGCGAAATGTCTGGCCCCGGCAGGCGCGAGGACAACGTGTGGCACAGCGCCTTGACCGCGTCATCGATAGAGGTTGATGACGCCCCGTAAGCGGCGATCATGTCGTCGCTGGCGCGCCCCAGGTGTGCCCGGCGCGGGTCCAGGATCACCATGCGCGCCTCTTCGCGTGGCAGTGCCTCGATGGCGCGGATGGCGGTGGCGATGAACGTGGATTTTCCACACCCTGCCCCGCCGGTTGCAACCACGTGGCCGGAGGCGCACCACACCGGTTCCAGGCGTGGGCCGCCAACGCCGAGTGGGATGGGGGTGGTTGGGGGCGACGGCGGGGCGTCGATAAGCACAAGCCCATTGACGTGGGTAGGAAGCACCTTGAGTTTTGGCACGCGCGGCTGTGTGGCGGTGACCTGGGCGATGTGGGCGAGGTCTTCCGCGGTGGTGCGGGCGATCAACATGACCTTGCCCGCTGGGGTGACGCCGATGCCGGGGCGGTTTGGCAGGGTGGTTTGGACCTTGCGGTCAATCAGCGAGTCCATCGGCTCGGTGAGTTTCATCTCCCAGCGGGTGGCCACTAGGTCGCGGACGCCGGAGCGGACCGCGCTCCAGCGCTGGGTTGTCAGCACCAGGTGGATGCCGGTGGCCGGGCCTTCAGAGGCGATGCGGGTGAGCGGATCGCGCAGGTCTTCGAGTTTGGAGTCGGTGGCAAGGAGGGTGTGCCAGCCGTCCACGAGCAGGACCGTGTGGCGGGTCGGTTGTTGCTGGTGCTCGGCCTCAGCATCGATCACGCCGAGCAACTCATCGACGATGCGGCGCACCTTCTCCTCATCACCACGCGTGGCGGTGCCCGCAACGTGCGGCAGCACCTCTAGGTCTGACAACCCGCCGCTGCCAGCATCGATAGCGTAGATCGCCACCTGGTCCGTGGTGTGCGTCAGCGCAAGCGACGCCGCCAGGGTTTTGAGCGCTTCCGACTTGCCGGTCTGCGGCGCACCCGCCAACGCCACGTGCCCACCCGAAGCACTTAAATCCAGCAGCAAGGTGTCCTGGCGCTGGTGATAGGGCTCATCCACCAGGCCCATCGGCACCTGTAGCGCGCCAAAGTTGTGTTCACCGGGACGCAGCGCGGAAAGCTCCAACTGCGCCGGCAAGGGCGGCAACCACACCTGGTGTGCCCGCATGCCCGCCTCCTCGGCGAACCTGCGGGTGGTTTCCACCACCGCATCCACCACCGTTGTAGAGGTGTCAGTCTCCGTGACCGTCTCCGGCTTTGGTGGGTTATCCAGCGCCTCCTGCTCGGCATCCCAGGCGTGGAACGGCCTCACCACGACCGGCCCTACCGGCGCGTGTGTAACCACGCTGCGGGTGACCGGCCCTGAGACGTAGGCCGCGCGAAAACGCGTCAGCTGAGGCGCACCGGCCTTGAGGTATCCCGAACCGGGCTCACCGGGCAGCTCGTAGGCGTCCGGCACACCGAGCACCTGGCGCGACTCGGCGGCAGAAAACGTCTTCAAGCCGATGCGGTAGGACAGGTGGCTATCCAGCCCGCGCAGCTTGCCCTCTTCCAGGCGCTGCGAGGCCAACAGCAAATGCACCCCAAGCGAGCGCCCCAACCTGCCGATAGCCACAAACAGATCCGCAAAGTGCGGGTGTTGGGTCAGCAGCTCCGAGAACTCATCGACAACCACAACCAGTGCCGGGAGCGGCTCCAAGTTGGCGCCGCGGGCTGTACCCGCGAGCCGCTCCGCGGTGTAGTCCGTGATGTTGGCAAAGTTGCCAGCCTTGCGCAGCAGCTCTTGGCGGCGATGCATCTCACCCGACAGCGCGTCATACATACGCTCCACCAGCACCGCCTCATCCTCCAAGTTGGTGATCACGGCGCTGGTGTGCGGCAAGCCCTCACAGCCAAGGAAGGTCGCGCCACCCTTAAAATCCACCAGGACCAGGTTCAGCTCATCCGGCGAGTGGGTGGCAGCAAGGGCAACAACGAGGGTCCGCAACAATTCCGACTTTCCACTGCCTGTTGCCCCAATGCACAGACCATGCGGCCCGGATCCACCGTGGGCGGCCTCCTTCAAATCCAGAAACACTGCCTGGCCGTCCGGGGTCGCACCGATCGGCACCGTCAGGCGCTGGCGCGTGCCCTCGCGGCCCGGCCACATGGACTCCATGTCCGCCGAATCCAGCCGGTCCAACCCCAACATGGACAACACGTCCGCCCCACCGGAGCCTGCGGATTCCTCCGGGCGACGATAAAACGCGAGCAAGCGGGCAAGGTGCTGCGCTTCCACATCACGGAAGTCATCCGGCACGCCAAGCGGCTCCGCACCGGTTGCTGTGTGCGCCGTGATCGTGTCCGCGCACACCAGGTGCAGAGCGTCTTCGTCCACGAAGTAGTCCGGGTCCGGGTGGATGGTGATCACGCAGTCGCTCTCGTGCGCTGCCATGGCTGCGGCCGCGGCGGAGCCTGTGTGGAGGGCGCTAGTGGGGGTTAGCGTGGCGTCGACAAGCGAAATGCGCCACTGCGCCTGCTCTGGCCTGCGGACGTGCGGTAACCACTTTGACCAGGAAAACGGCGCACGCAAGGCGTCAATGCCCACCAGCTCCGGGCCGTGGAAAAACGCCAGCTGGCACACAATGGAGGCCGCCACCTCCGCCGCGCGCGGACCCGCCAACGTGACTGCCGGAAACGCCGCCAGCTGCACCACAATCGGCATCTGGTGCACCGCGCTGACCGCAGCCACCGTGCGCCGCAGGCTCACCGCGCACACCGGGTCCAGATCTTCCGGCGAGCCCGGATCATCCACCTCCACCGGGGTGGCCAACGCCGTCGCGCCCGTACCCAGCCGGACCTGGAGGGCCTGTGGGTGCGTGTCACCTCGCTCCCACACCCGCTCCGAGGCAACTCCCGTAGCCAACTCGCCCGGCGCGGGGTGTACGAACGTGGAGTGTTCGCGCTGCTTCACGGCGTTAGTGCGGGCGCGACCCACCAGTGCATCTAAGTGACGCAGGTAGACGCGCCGGGTCTCATCGATGTCGCCTTTGCCCTCGGTGGGGTTGAACATGGCGACCATGCCAATCAACATCATTAAAGGAAAGACCAGCATCATCGGGCTCATCTGGCGCCCCGAGGCCACCATCAGCCCCATCACGGCAGCGATTGCCACCACCATCACCACCGGGATGAGCACCCGGATCAGCGGCAGCGGCTGATCTTTCTGGGCCGCAGGCACGGCCTCAGCGTTGAGCGCCCCCTGCGGCATCGGTGGTGGCTGCTGCTCCGGCATCAGCACACCGTGGGTGGGTGCAAGAACTGGGTTGCGGTCGCGGCCAAGCATTCTGCCTGTTTCCCCCTTTGTCACAGTGCCAGCAGGCGCCGATTCCCCCAGAACCGGACCCCCAAACCTGCAGGCCTTGGTGGAAGTATAAACCCAATGTGCGGCCTGCACGCATGTTTTTTAAGAATTTTGCTAGACACAGCTTCTGCGCTGGTGCATACTGATGGCCAGCTGCGCGGCTTAAAAAAGGGGGTCCGCGCAAACACTTACTTTGGGGGGATAGAACCATGGTTGCTACATCGGCGCACCACGTTGTGCGTGTCACGGTGCGGGTTTCGGTAGCGTCAACTCACCGCGACATCGATGTCACACTGCCTACCGCATCCACGCTGGCAGAGGTGCTGCCGGAGCTTGCGCGCATGATCGACATTCCGCAGGTACACCGTCCGTGGGAGGCCACTACCGTCGCAGGTGCCCCGCTGGACATGCACACACCACTGCATAAGCTTCGGCTTTTCGACGGCTCCGTGATCACCTTCCACCCCATCGAACCGCCCTCCGCCCCTGTGGTTCGCGACGCCGCCGAGTCACTGAGCGCTGCCGCCGAAGGTACTGGCGAGGCGCGCGGGTTAGATGTGCTCGCAGGCGTTGTCGGCGCGGTGGGCATTGCCGGGATTGCCAGCCGCTTTGCTTCGCTGCCCGTCGCCTTGGCGGCATGCGCGATGGTGGTGTTGGTAGTGGCGGCAGTGTCGCGCTCACGCGTGCTGTACGGCTTCGTGCCTGCGATCACCGCGCTTGCGGTAGGTGCGTTTGTTGCTGGACCGCGCGCCACCTGGATGGGGCCAGGAGATCTGGCGGTGGCAGCGATGAGCGGGGCGTTCGCCGCACTGACCACCATGGCGGCGGGTGCCGTAGTGCGCCTCGTTGGGCCGGCGCTTGCCGCCGCCTACTGCACCGCCGCGGTGGTGGTCAGCGTCACCGCCTTGGGTGCGTGGCTGCCCGACCGGGACGCCCCGGCAGCTTTGGCCGTACTCGCGGGACTAGTCACCGTCATGGCTATCCCCGGCGTGGCCAGCCGCGCAGCAGGCTTGCAAATCCCGCGCATCCCCACAGCCGGCGAGGAATTCACCGGCTCTGACGGCTACCAGCTGGATGTAGACGCTCGCAGCGCCAACGCGATCGCGATTGCGGACGCCATGGCGATTGCCGTTGCCATCTGCACCATCCCCGCTTTTGCTGTGATCAGCTGGCATGCGGACGGCCGCGTTGGATGGGTCTCGGCGTTTGCGTTGACCGCCGCGGGCGCTATGGGGCTGCACGCCACCCGCCACCACTACCCGGCGTCCCGAGTGGCGTTAACGCTGACCACCCTGGCCGCACTCTGCGCATTATTTGGCGCCGTCATCGTGGCTCAGGACCCACACCCCGTGCTGATCGTGCTGGCGGTACTGCTTCTGCTTGGCATCAGCACCACCCCACTGTGGGCGCCACACCTACCCACACTGGAGCCGACCACGGTGGTGTGGTTCGAACGCGCCGAGGCCGCCGCCATCATGGCAGTGATCCCGCTTGCGGTGCAGCTCACCGGCCTCTTCGGACTGATCCGGGGGCTCTAAGGATGCGCACTCGACGTGTTATTCGTGCGGGTGTCCTTGCCACGGCGCTGGCTGCTTTGGCAACACCTGTGCCAGCGTTTGCCCCCGTTGCCACCGCCCAGGATTACGCCTGCGCCGTGCCCGCCCATCTACCGGCAGACATGCCGGTTCCCGCACCGGGACCAGAACGTCATGCGCTGCACCGCTTCGCCACCGGCGCCGGCGTCCGCGTAGCGGTCATTGATACGGGCGTGGCCCATCATCCGGAGCTAGACCAGCTCATTGCCGGCCGCGACTTTGTCGATGCGGGCGCGCCAAACCCGTTTGCGGACTGTGACAGCCACGGCACCATCGTGGCCGGCATCATCGCTGGCACCAGCCGCGGCATCGCTCCCCACGCAGAGATCATCAGCATCCGGCAAACCTCCGCCCACTACCGCAACCGCGCCGGCGACGCCGAGCTTGCCGAATACGCAGGCACCCTGGAAACCCTCGCCGCCGCCATCCACAACGCGCTCGACGAGCACGCACGCGTGATCAACATCTCTGTTGTCTCGTGCCTGCCACCGGAGGTAGCCCAGCTTGTAGATATGGCGCCGATTAACAACGCCTTGATGCGCGCCGAACACTCCGGCGCCGTCGTCATAGCAGCAGCCGGCAACACCACCGAAGCCTGCGAGCAGGGCTTCAGCGTCATCCCCGCCCACTCCCCAACCGTGATTGCCGTAGGCGCCCGCGCGACCAACCACGCGCTTGCGGACTACTCCATTACCGTGCCCGGCCCGTTCGTCTCCGCCGACGGCACCGTGTCCTACGCGCTTGCCTCCGACGGTGCGGGCTGGGCCACCGGCACCGTCGCCGGCCGCGACCGCATCTCCCAGTACGTGGGCACCAGCTTCGCCGCACCAAGAGTTGCCGGCGCAGTTGCCCTGCTGCTGCAGCGCTACCCGTACTTGAGCCCACACCAGGTGCGCGAGTTGGTGTTCGCCGCCGCCGAACCCGGCGACGGCGCGATCGACCCGCTGCGTGTTATCTCCCAGCTGCCACCCGAGGTACTTGAGGAGCAAGACCCGTTGGTCATCACCCCGGCAGCGAAGGAACGTTCCTCAGCGCCCGGGCGCGGGCTCATCGCGTTGGCCGCCGCGCTGCTGCTCGCAGGCGTAACCACGGTCGCGCGCAGCCTCCGGCGTTAGTACCGGCCTAGTAGGTGGCCGTCAGCGCGGCTTCCCGCGTCAACGCCTCGCCTTCCGGAAGCAGGGCGAGCAGCCCCCACGGCACGGTGTCGATGCGCGCCACGCCGACGGTCTCCAAGGTCAGGGCCTCGGCGGCCGCATGCCGCAGCCCATTCGCAGAGACCACGTGAAACCCGAAGCCGGAGTCCACCCCCACTGATCCCGCGTGAAGGCCCGCGAAGTGTGTCGCCACCGCGGTGCCGGAAAGCTGCACCGCCCCGCGCAGCGCCTCCTCGTAGGAAACGGCACCGGCGCCGCCAACTTCATCCACGCACACGGCGCGCCGCGCGGGATCCACCCACATCGGGATCTGCTCCGGCAGCCGCAGGTCAAAGGCTGGCTCCAGGTCCGGGTATGAGGCGAGTTGGGGTTGGGTGATGTGGGTGGGGTTCACGCCGGCGTCGATAAGCAAAAGCTCCTGGAGGCGAGTGATTGGCTGCACCGCACCATTGACAAGCAGCCAGGCGCCGGCCGGGGTGCGCACGATCTGCGGCGCAGGGTGCGGCAGCACATATGGTGGCAGCTCTTTGAGTGCGGTGATAAGCGACGGCGGCGGCGACCAACGCGGCGTGGTCGCACTGATGCCCAGGCCGCGGCGGATGATGCGGCCCTCCGGGGTGGTTGGCGGCGGCAACTGTGTGCGGCCCGCCGCGGTAACCACCCACTCGCGGTTATCCGCCACCGCCAGCACCGCCTCCGAGGGCAGCAGCGCCTCCGGCGCTTGATCGGCGCGCACCACCACATCCGTACCTGCCTGGCACACGGACCAGAACTCATCCTCCGAATCCGCGGGCGCAAACACTGCAGGCGCGGACACGATCCCCACCGGAACGCCCTTACGAAGCTGCCCCAACGCCTGATCCCCCACCCGCGCCGGCTGCGCGGCAGAGCCCGCAATCAGGCGTGCGGACGCGAGATTGGTCACCGGGTGTGCGACGCCATCCACCTGCACGAACAGGGACCCGTCGCTGGCACGCAGAATCGGCGCCTCGCCCGGGTCCGGGTTTGGACGCATCCACGCAAACAACCCCATCACCCCTGAAACCAACAACACCGCCACCATGCAAACACCATGGCGCGGCGCCTGGATAACAGCGGATCGTGGATCATGCGGACGTCACCAAAAACGATGCCGTGTTCAACACGCCTGCGCATGAAGCGGTGGCCAGAAACCTGCGTTTTGGTGGTTGGCAACAGTTTTGCCATAGTTTTTACCCTTCCCCCGATTTCCCCCAATTGCAATATCGCAATCGCAGTAAGCGCTCATCCTACCTTGGACTGCGCACGGGCGTGCAGCGATGGGCTAAAAACCTGTGACGCTGGCGGTACTTGTACCGCCTGCAGGCGCCAGCAGCGGCACGGCATCGGAGCCGTTGTTCAGGGCATCTGCACGCATGGCCTTGATCTCCGCCGGGCTAAACGCCGCGTTGACAGCAAAGATCACCACTTTGCCCTTGCGATACACCGGGGTCATGCCTTCAGAAGCCCACAGCCCCAGCTTGGCCTCCTGGTTTGTGCGCTGGAAATGCCAGAAAGGATCCGGGCTAACCATATAGAAGTTCACGTCCAGCGCCTCGACTGCCTTGTCTGCAATGTTCGTGGCACGCGGTTGGCCACGCAGGCCCTCGCCGATGTCATCCACGTTCCAATACGTGATGTCAAAGGCTGTGCCGCGCCCACCCGTGGGCCACAGGTAGTGCCGTGACATGGTGGGCACCCCGTTATACGCGTACATCCAGGAGTGCCCATCGGCGGGATCGCCCATGGTGTAGCCTTCAAAAGCCTTCGGCTGGGTAGCAAGCCAATCGAACGCGGCCAGATCATCGGCGCTGACCATGCGACCGCTGCTTCGTGGGCTGGCGAAAGAATCCTCCGCGCCTGCAACCGTCTCCGCGCGCACGGCGGGCACCGCCACCGCACCAAGGACCAACGCCACAGCCACCGACGCCGCCGTTGCTGCCGACCGTGCCGCTGTGCTTTGGGAGCGCGCGGCCAGCGGCGCCAGCGTTACCAGCCGCACCATCGCGGCCAGTGCCACCGCCACCGCGGCCACCACGCACATCACCACCGGCAGGATCAACCGGTGCGGCGTGTTGTAGTGCAGGTTGCCCAACACGTTGAGCGCAGTACCGAAGCCGTTATCAAACTGGTCAATCGCATTGACCGCGGCGCACAGGCTGATCGCGTACACCAGCACCGGCCACACCTGACCGCGCCAAAACACCATCACCACGGCACCGATCAGGGCAAGCCACAGCGCCACAACCGCGTCCGCTTTGGCAAAGTTGGGGAAGAACTGATCCACGTGGCGCGTCTGCATGTAGAAGGCAGAGGCCCATGCGTCGGTGTCTTTAAACGCCTCGTCTGCACGCCAGCCCGATACTTCCTCAGCCTGCGTGGAGCCCGCCAAAATCTGCGGCAGGAACGCCACCGAGGCACCCAGTGCCGGCGCGCCCAGCCACAGCAGGTCACTGATCCGGCTGCGCGCGGGCTTGATTACTAACGACGCCACCCACGCCAACGCCACACACACCACCACAACAGTGACCGCCGAAGGGTGCGCGCACAGCACGCCTAAGAAACCCAGCGCCGCCGGCAACGCCGACGCATGGTGGAACGGCACCCGCAGAAACAGCCACACCACGGTGCCGGTCAGCGTCATGGCAAACAGGTAGGGCCACATGCCCACGTAATCAGACACCCACAGAATCTGCGGTGCGCCGTACACAAGGGCCGCGGCAAGGCCCGCGGCAATCTGCGCCGTCAGTCCCCGCGAGCGCAAAAACGCCAGCACCAAACACGCCATGCTCATCGGCAGCGCAATGCCAGGCAGCACGATCTGGCTGATGTTCAGCGCCGGAATCGGCTCCAAGCCGGCGGCCTCAGCAAACAGCGCCACGCCCGCGTGGAAGCCAGAGGGGTACAACAGTGCCGCGTGGGTCTCGAGGTTCTGCAGCTCGCCCATCCTCGTTGGGGAGGCCACACCCGTTTCCATGATGAAACGCACTGCGTTGGCGTGCCACTGCACGTCCCAGCCCTGCACGATGTTGTCCAGGCCATTTGGCAGGCGGCGCAACCACCCCAACCTATCGGTGATGCTCATCCATGCACCCACCGCCACGCCAAGGCCAGGAAGCACCCACGCTGGGTCCAGCACGCTGCCCGCGCGCCAATCACCAGGGAACAGGGCCCGGCGCCAGCTCACCTCGCCGCCGCGCCGCCGTGCCCTACGCGCAAACGCATAACGCCACGCTGCCGCCGCGGCAAGGGCGAGCACCCAGCTGACCGTGAACGTCCATAAGCTAAACGGCGCCGTGGTCAGCCCCCACATCCAGGCGGACATGCCGATCACGCCGAAGCTGACCGGGAGCGCTGCCCCCATCGCCGCCGGCGCGCGCATGCCAGCAACCCAGTTGACTACAAAGCCCGGGAGCATGAAGAAGATGAGCGCGAACCACACGGCGGCAGTCGACGTCATGGTTTCCTCCAACTCATAGCCCGGCAGGGTGAGAGATAAGTACGCAAGCATTCTAGCTACAGGCTCCGCTTATCCCTTGTTACCGCCACCCGCGCAGCCAAATCCTCCTCCCGCGGGTACGTCACCCCAGTTAGCGTGAGCCCCTTCGCCGGCGCCAACTGCACCTGCGGATCCCGTACTGACTTGCCCAACAGCTCAAGCGCCCACGCCAAATCCTTGCGGCCGTCGCCCACCATCAGGCACGTCGCTGTCAGGGCACGGACCATGTTCCAGCAAAAAGCATCTGCCTGAATCCGTGCCTCGTACAGCTCAGGCTCCGCGGGTGTGGACACGTCGTGCCATGTAAACGACTGCACGTGGCGAATCGTCGTCGCATGCTCACGCGGCCTGCAGAACGCCGCGAAGTCATGCAACCCCACCAGAACGTCCGCGATCTCCTGGGCGCGCTTGATATCCACCGGCTTGCCCCACACCGCCGTGTCACGCACTCGCGTCGGCAACGCCCCCGCCGGGTGCGTGGTCACCCGGTACGTGTAGGAGCGGGTCAGGGCGGCAAAGCGGGCGTCGAAAAGCATGGGCACCTCGCGCACCGCAAGCACCCTGATGTCATCCGGGAGCAATTTTGCTAATCGACGCACCAACGCCCCCACCTCCCCCAACGACCGCTGCGCCAGCGACGCTGTCGGAATATCAGCATGTGCCACCTGGCCGCTTGCGTGCACGCCAGCATCCGTGCGCCCCGCCACCGTCAGCGTGATCGGGGCGCGCAGGACCAAACTCAGCGCATCCTCGATCGTGGCCTGCACCGTGCGGGTGCCCTCCGTTTGGCGGGCCCACCCGTGAAAATCCGTGCCGTCATAGGCAATATCCAGACGGATCCGCAGCGTCTCCTGCTCCACAGCTATGCAATCCACGTTTCTTTATCCGGAGTGGTCTGCGTTTGCAGCAGATCATCCAAGATGGCAAAGAACCCGTCCTTATCCAACTTCTCAATCACCTCTGCATTCGGCTGGAAGTTGTCGGATTTGTCCCACCCCATCGCAGAAAAACCACGAGTCAACTCAGACGCCGTCTCCACATCCACCCGGTACGGCGCACTCTTGGTAATCAGCTCCGGGTACAGCAACGCCGCCAACGTAGCCGAATCCGGGTGCGTCGAACCGTCCACCCCCACAGACTCGTTGAAATCCAACGTGGTGTCACATACAGCCTTGAAAAAGTCCGAAATGGGGGTGCCAAACGCACAACGCTTGTCATACTCCGCACGCGTAATCGTGGCATCCACCAACGTCACCGGATCCCACGGCAACACGACGATGCGCTCAAAGCCAGCAGTGAACACAATCTGGGCAGCTTCCGGGTCCACATAAAAGTTGAACTCCGCCGACGGCGTAATGTTGCCGCGCCCGTTGTTCGAACCACCCATGATGTAAAGACTCTTCACGTTGTGAACAAAGCGACGATCCTTCACAATCGCCGTAGCAATATTGGTCAGCGGACCAATTGCCACCACGGAAACCTCACCCGGGCGCTCCCCTGTGATGCGCAACAGCGCATCCACCGCGTGCTCATCCTCCGCCGTCGCCGCATCAAAATCCATGGTCAGCCCACCCGAGCCATCACCATGCACGTTCTCCGCCGACGCCCACGGGCGCAACATCGGCTGCGAACAGCCCGTAAAGATCGGGATCTGCCCAAGCTTGCCCATCACGTTCAGCGTTAGCTGCGCGTTCTGAATCTGACGCTCAAAACCAACGTTGCCAGCAACCATGGTGATGCCAAGCATCTCAGCGCGCTCGCTCATTGCCCCAAGCAGGATGGCAACGCAATCATCCTGCGCGGTATCAGTATCAAGAATGAAAGGGATCTTCTCAGCCATGGCAACTACTGTAACTGGCAAAAGAAAACCGGCACTCAGGGCCTTTCGACCCTACGTGCCGGTTGTTCAAAGCCTTCAAGGCTCGGCGCAGATTACTTCTGCTCCTCAGCAGCCTCCTCGGCAGCTTCCTCGGTTGCCTCAGCCTTCTCTGCTTCTGCCTTCTCAGCCTTCTCGGCCTCAGCCTGGCGGGAAGCAGCGGCGCGGGCGGTGCGGGACGCCTCGTTAGAGACGGTCTCCTCCGTCACCAGGGAGATGTGTGCCATCGGCGCATTGTCGCCAGCACGGTTCTCCAGCTTGATGGTGCGGGTGTAGCCGCCCTCGCGGCCGTCGAAAAGCGGAGCAAGGTCGTTGAACAGGTGTGCAACGATATCCTTGTTCGGCAGCTCAGCAGCAACAGCGCGGCGGTCAGCCAGCGTGCCACGCTTCGCCTTGGTGATCAGCTTCTCAGCGTAAGGGCGAAGCATCTTCGCCTTAGCCTCAGTGGTCTTGATAGCACCGTGCTCGAACAGGGACTGAGCCAGGTTAGCCAGAATGTGGTTCTGGTGCTTGGCGGACCCTCCGAGACGGGCACCCTTCTTAGGGGTAGGCATGTTCGTACTCCTCGTGTGCGGTTATGTGAGCGCTAGCTCAAAGAATGTTCTTTCTACTCTGTTGCCTACTCAGCGTCGTCCGCGCTGGTATCAACGTAGTCGCCGGTCTCGGCGTCATAGCCCTCGATCTGGGTCGGATCGAAATCTTCCGGAGCGTCCTTCAACGTCAGACCCAAGCTAGCCAGCTTGATCTTCACCTCATTGATGGACTTCTGGCCAAAGTTGCGGATGTCCAACAGGTCGGACTCCGTGTACTCAGCCAGCTCACCAACGGTGGAGATCTCCTGGCGCTTCAGGCAGTTGTAGGAACGCACGGAGAAGTTCAGATCCTCAATCGGCATGTTGTAGGCAGCGATGAACTCCGTCTCCTGCGGGGACGGGCCAATCTCGATGCCCTCAGCCATGGTGTTCAGCTCACGTGCCAGGCCGAACAGCTCCACCAGGGTGGAACCTGCGGAAGCCAGAGCATCGCGCGCAGACATGGAGTTCTTCGTCTCCACGTCAATGATGAGCTTGTCAAAGTCGGTGCGCTGCTCAACACGGGTTGCCTCAACCTTGTAGGCAACACGGGTCACCGGCGAGTAAATCTGGTCGACCGGGATGCGGCCAACCTCGCCACCGGAGTTGGGCATGGCCGGGACGTAGCCGCGGCCGCGCTCCACAACAAGCTCCATCTCAAGGCGCGCGCCCTCATTCAGCGACGCAATGTGCAGATCCGGGTTGTGGATCTCAACGCCAGCCGGCGGCTCGATGGAGCCAGCGGTGACGGTGCCCGGGCCCTCGACGTTCAGGTACATAACAACCGGCTCGTCAGAGTCGGAGGAAAGCACCATGTCTTTCACGTTGAGGACGATCTCGGAAACATTCTCCTTGATGCCGTTGATCGTGGTGAACTCGTGGAGCACACCGTCGATCTTGATGGAGGTCACGGCTGCGCCCGGGATGGACGACAGCAGCGTGCGGCGCAGGGAGTTACCAAGGGTGTAACCGAAACCAGGCTCGAGCGGCTCAATGATGAACTTCGAGCGGTTGGTGTCGATGTATTCCTCAGTCAGTTGCGGGCGCTGAGAGATGAGCATGAACTTCTCCTTATTCGGCAACCACTATCTGATGCCGGTAGGAACGGATATTTTACAAGCGCTATGAACGCTAAGAAGTGGACTACTTCGAGTAGAGCTCGACGATGAGCTGCTCCTGCAGCGGAACGTCGATCTGAGCGCGCTCGGGCAGCTGGTGCACGAGGATGCGCAGGGTGTCCGGGACGACCTGCAGCCAGGCCGGAACGACGGAGTCAAGCAGGTTGTCCTGGGCCTCTTCGAACCACAGCATCGAACGAGACTTGTCGCGCACGTCGATGATGTCGTACTGAGTGACCTTGAAGGACGGCACGTCAATTGCCTTGCCGTTCACGGTGAAGTGACCGTGGGAGACAAGCTGGCGAGCCTGGCGGCGGGTGCGAGCCAGACCAGCACGGTAGATGACGTTGTCCAGGCGGGACTCCAGGAGCACCAGCAGGTTGTCACCGGTCTTACCCGGGAGGCGGTTGGCCTCCTCGTAGTAGCGGCGGAACTGCTTCTCCATCACGCCGTAGGTGAAGCGAGCCTTCTGCTTCTCCTGCAGCTGGAGCAGGTACTCAGATTCCTTGATGCGGGCGCGGCCAGCCTGCCCCGGAGGGTACGGGCGACGCTCGAAGGACATGTCGCCGCCGACCAGGTCGACGCGGAGGCGACGGGACTTACGGGTAGCAGGGCCGGTATAACGAGCCATGTTCTCTTACCTCTTTCCTTTCAGCCTTAAACGCGACGACGCTTCGCCGGACGGCAACCGTTGAACGGCTGCGGCGTCACGTCGGAGATCGACGACACCTCCAGGCCAGCGGCCTGCAGGGAACGGATAGCGGTCTCGCGGCCGGAGCCCGGACCCTTAACAAAAACGTCAACCTTCTTCATGCCGTGCTCCATTGCCTTGCGGGCAGCGTTCTCGGCAGCCATCTGCGCAGCGAACGGCGTGGACTTACGGGAGCCCTTGAAGCCGACGTGGCCGGAAGAGGCCCAGGAGATGACAGCACCAGTCTCGTCCGTGATGGACACGATGGTGTTGTTGAAGGTGGACTTGATGTACGCGTGGCCAGCGGCCACGTTCTTCTTTACGACGCGACGTCCACGACGCGCGCCAGCACGAGTCTTCGGTGGCATGTTTTACTTCTTCTTTCCTGCGATGGTCTTCTTCGGGCCCTTGCGGGTACGCGCATTAGTCTTGGTGCGCTGGCCGCGAACCGGGAGGCCACGGCGGTGGCGCAGACCCTGGTAGGAGCCGATCTCAATCTTGCGGCGGATATCCGCCTGCACCTCACGACGCAGGTCACCCTCGACGGTGTAGGAGGACTCAATTGCGTCACGCAGTGCTGCAAGCTGATCGTCGCTCAGGTTGTCAGTGCGCAGGTCAGGAGAAACGCCCGTCTTCTCGAGCAGTTCCTTGGCACGGGCCGGGCCGATGCCGTAGATGTAGGTCAGTGCGATCTCCATGCGCTTGTTGCGCGGCAGATCAACACCTGCAAGACGTGCCATATCGGGTCACGTTCCTTTCGGGTTGTTACGGTGGTTTTCTCCCTATCCGTCCGCGCCAGGCAACACTTTGTCCGGACCGTGCCGGAGAGTGGGTTGTGGTTTCGCGCGGCTTCAGCCACCGTGGCCGAAGGTAAACGAGGGCTCCCGCCAAACTCATCGAGTTTCACGGAAAAGCACCCCTGGATAAGGAGGCGAAAAGTGCTTACTTGTAGCGGTAGGTGATACGCCCGCGTTCCAAGTCATACGGGGAAAGCTCCACGATGACCCTGTCCTCAGGGAGGATGCGGATGTAGTGCTGGCGCATCTTGCCACTGATGTGGGCGAGAACTTCGTGCCCGTTGTCCAACTCGACACGGAACATTGCATTCTTCAAGGGCTCAACAATGCGGCCCTCAACCTCGATTGCGCCTTCTTTTGCCATACACTCCACTTCCTAACGCACCTAGGTTTTCCCAGGTACTGGACGTATTTACCGGATTGCTACATGACGTGTTGCCACGCCAAACGTCCACTATAGTGCCTCACCTGGGAAAAGCGCAACATGTGCCAGGTGAGGAAAGCTTCCAAGGTTAGTAGATAAAGACCTTGTCACCGATCTGCAGATCGGTGAAGTACTTCTGTGCATCCTTCTGGTACATGCGCACGCAACCGTGAGACAGGATGCTCGGGTCGCCCTGGTGGAACGCGTGGCCACGGTTGGTGAAGTACACCGCATACGGCATCGGGGCGTTGTTGAACAGGTAGGAAACCTCGTCCTTGACCTTGCGGTTGACGTAGAAGGTGCCCTTCGGCGTTTCGTGGCCGGCACGTCCTGGGCCGACGTAGACAGAGCCGTAGTAGACCTCACCGTTGTTCTGCAGCCAGGAGCGGCGGCCGGAGATGTCGACGCAGACCTTGGCGTCCTTCGGGCAGGGGCCGTAGTCAAACGCGGGCTTCGCTGGCGTGGGTGCCGGGGCGGGAGCCGGAGCAGGGGCTGGCGCAGGCTTCGGCGTGCGCTCCGCGATCAGGCCTGGGAAGAGGCTTTCCACGGTCTGGTCGATCTGCGCCTTAGCCTGCACCGGCGCCTGCGGACCGAAGACTGCAAGGCCATCTGCCTGCTTGCGTAGCGAGTTGCGCATGTTCCACGCCGCATCGCGCGTCGCTTGGTCATTGCTGGAACCGAGCGAGGAGTACTGGGACTGCACCTGGCTGTAGAAGTCCTGCGGTGCGGGCTGCGCCTGGGCAACACCTGCGGGCTGTGCGATCAGGGTGGCGGCGATGCCGACGCTTGCGGCAAGCGCGGCTACGCGGCGCTTCATAGTCGGCTTCATAGTCGGCTTCATCGTCGCCTTCATCGCAGACGTCTCGCCGTGGCGGGTAGAGGTAAACATGCGCAAAAGTATATAGGTTAAACACGCGGAGTGAGGATGCGCGGCCCATGTTTTGTCGCCGCAACCGTGTGTTCCCAGTGGGCAGCGGGCGAGCCGTCGGCGGTGACCACAGTCCAGTCATCGTCAAGCACATCGGAATCAATTTCCCCGCCGAGGATCAGCATCGGCTCAATAGCCAGCACGGATCCCTCCTGGATGCGCGGGCCGCGATTCGGCTTGCCCTCGTTGGCCAGAAACGGCTCCTCGTGCATCGCACGCCCAATGCCGTGGCCGCCGTAGCCGTCCAAAATGCCAAGCTCGACGCCGAACTTTTCCTCGGCGCGCCGCGTCGCCACCTCGAGCGCGTGCGAGACATCCGTCAGGCGGTTGCCCGGCACCATCGCCTTCATCCCCTCAGCGAGTACCCATTCGGTCGCGCGGTTCAGCGCATCCACCTCGGGCGCCAGCTCCCCCACCCCAAAGGACCAAGCGGAATCCCCCACCCAGCCGTTGAGGGTCGCACCACAGTCCACCGACACCAGGTCTCCCTCTTTGAGCACCTTGCTTGCCGACGGTATGCCGTGCACCACAACCTCATTCACCGAGGCACAAATCGAGCCTGGAAAGCCCTGATAGCCCAAAAACGTCGGGATCGCGCCGTGGTCACGGATCACGGTTTCCGCAACGGTGTCCAAATCAAGCGTGGTCGCACCAGGCATGGCTGCGGCGCGTACCTCCTGCAACGCGATGCCCACAATGCGGCCGGCCGCCTCCATTGCGTCTAATTCCTCTGCCGTCTTAGCGGCAATGCTGCGTCGTCGAAATGCCATGGGGTTCTCCGGGGGTTCGTTGAAACGTCGATAAGCAAAAAGCGAAAGGCCGGTGAAACCACCGGCCTTGTAAAACGCTGTCGGGCTACTTGCCCAGCGCCTGCATAGCGCGGGCGTTGATCTCGTCCACATCGCCGACTGCGTCGATGGAGATGATGTCCTCGCCGTAGTGATCAATCAGCGGGGAGGTCTCATCACGGTAGACGCCGAGGCGGGTGCGGATGGTCTCCTCATTGTCGTCGGCGCGGCCACGGGCCAGCATGCGCTCAACCACCACGTCCTCATCAACAACGAAGTTGAGCACGCCGTCGAGCTTCTCGCTCTTTTTGGCCAGCAGGTCGGTCAAAATATCTGCCTGTTCGACCGTGCGTGGGAAACCATCAAGCAGGAAGCCGTCCTTGGCATCGTCCTGATTCAGGCGATCCTCCACCATGCGCGCGGTGACATCCGTCGGTACAAGCTTGCCGGCGTCGATGTAGCTCTTAGCCTCAACACCCAGCGGGGTTCCTTCACCAATGTTGGCGCGGAACAGATCACCCGTAGAGATGTGCGGGACGCCGAGCTTTTCGGACAAGATGGCTGCCTGGGTGCCCTTGCCAGCACCGGGAGGGCCGAGGAGAACGAGACGCATTATCGCAGAAGTCCTTCGTAGTTAGATTGCAGAAGCTGGGATTCAATTTGCTTAACCGTGGTCAATGCCACGGACACCATAATAAGGATCGCGGTGCCGCCGAAGCCAGCCATGCCACCCGAACCGGAGCCAGCCACACCAGCATCCATAGCAAGGTTCGGAAGCACAGCGATGCCCGCGAGGTAGATCGCACCAACAAACAGTAGGCGGTTCATAACAAAGCCGAGGTACTGCGCGGTTGCACGGCCCGGACGGATGCCCGGGATGAAGCCGCCGTACTTCTTCATGTTTTCAGCCTGCTCGACCGGGTCATACTGAATGGAAACGTAGAAGTACGCGAAGAAGATGATCAGCACGACGTAGGTGATGATGTACTGCCAGGAACCGGGGTTCTGCAGCCACGACATCACGTTGTTCATCCACCAGTTATCCGGCTGTGCCGTCTGGTTCATGGTGACAATCTGGGTCAGCAGCACCGGCACGTACATCAGCGAGGAGGCAAAGATCACCGGGATAACGCCGGCCTGGTTGACCTTCAGCGGCAGGTAGGTCGACGACCCGCCGTACTGGCGGCGGCCCACCATACGCTTTGCGTACTGCACCGGGATGCGGCGCTGGCCCTGCTCGATGAAGATGATGCCCACAACCAGCAGGATCATGGCGCCGAGAACCAGGAAGAAGGTCAGCGGGCCGGACTGTTCCCAAATGGTCACGCCCTCGATCGGGATGCGGGTGGCAATGCCGGCGAAGATGAGCAGCGACATACCGTTGCCCACGCCCTTCTCAGTGATGATCTCACCGAGCCACATGATCAGCACGGCACCCGCGGTCATGACGATGATCATCATGATCAGGGTCCAAGCGGTGCGATCCTCCACCAGCACGGGGATGCCGCTACCCAGAAGCTGCTCACGATCCGCAAGCGCCACGATGCCCGCAGACTGCAGCAGCGCAAGCGCCACGGTGAGGTAGCGCGTGTACTGCGTCATCTTCGCCTGGCCGGCCTGGCCTTCCTTCTTCAGTTCCTCGAACTTCGGAATAACCACGGTCAGCAGCTGCACGATAATGGACGCCGTAATGTACGGCATGATGCCGATGGCGAAGATAGACAGCTGCAGCAGCGCACCGCCAGAGAACAAGCCGATGATAGAGAACATCGACGCTTGGTCACCCTGCGAGATGTCCTGCAGACGCTGATTAATCAGTGCGTAATCAACACCCGGGGTGGGGATCTGCGCACCGAGACGGTACAGAAACATCAGGGCAAGCGTGATCAAGATCTTTTTACGCAGATCAGGATCTTTAAACGCCTGAGCAATAGCGGACACAAAGCCTCCTGGCTCCCGCCACCTTAAGCAGCAAGAGAATATGGACAGTATTCCAAATGGGCCGAATCACCTGCCGAAACGCAAGCCAAGGCCCACCCGTACATATTGGACCCCACCACTCTAGCAGCTCGGCCCCTAATTACTAAGTTCCCTCCCATCTGCGCGCAGACTCCCCGACCCTATTAGTTCACGATTGCCTGCGCTGGATCCGCATCGCGCTTTTGCTCATCGGTGCCTTCATCGTCGGCCTACTGCTGGCCTTCAGCGGCACGCGAGGTCGCCCTACCGCATCGGCGTTGTTCTGGATCATTCTCGCCTACGTGCTTGTGGTAGTCGCTGAGCTGGCAGGACGATGCATGTTCTACGGCGCGATGGACAGGGTGGGAATCTGGCGTGGAAATGGATACGGATATGGATCGTGGCATGGAACGGTTCCGGCGCTTGAGCGTTGCTGCAGTTATTGTTGGCCAACTGTTTCTGGATGAGCCCTCCCCAGAGATGCTCACCGCACTGACCAACCCGGATCTGCTCAAAGATTGGCCCCTGCAGGACCCAGACTCGCGTGAGGCTACAGCGATGCTTGAGCGATCCGCCGCCCAGCCGGATACGGTTGAACAGCTGCAGCGCGACCACCTGTATCTGTTCATCGGCACAGGAGCCCCGCTCGCTCAGCCCTACGAATCGCCCTACTTTTCGCTGGACGGTTTGGTGCTGGACGGGGGTGACGTCCCAAGTCGAAGCTTTCTACGCAACCGTTGGCTTCCAACCTGCTTTGAGCACTGGCGGGTTGGGGAACAAGTTGGGGAACCTGCCGCCTGACCACATTGGATTTGAGCTACGCTGCATCGCGCACGTCGCAGCCCTTGTTGCCGGGGCACCCAACGCGCGGGAGTATGAGCGCCTCGTAGCACTGCTGCGCCAGTTTGCCATCAACCACCCGGCTCGGTTTGCTGAACAGGTGCTGGCCGGTGTCACGGAACACGCCCGCACTGCGGTGTATCAAGCACTACCCGGTCTTACGCGAGGTGTGCGGCGCGCCGCGGTGGCGTAGTTTTTGCTGCTTCACCCCTTCTGCAGCTAAATAGGGTTAAGTAAGCAAAAAGCCCGGCCAGCCAAAGCAATTGCTTCAGCAGCCGAGCCTATGCCTTTAGGCTAGCTGGATTAGTCAGCTAGATTAGTCAGCCTTCTTCTCCGCGGAACGCGGGCGGAAGTCCTCGGTGGTGGCGGAGCCGCCAGCAGCCTCGATCTTCTCAACCGCAGACTTGGAGAACTTGGTTGCGGTGACATCCAGCTTGACGTTGATGTCGCCGTTGCCCAGAACCTTCACCGGCTCCTTCGCACGAACCAGGCCAGCAGCAACAATGTCTGCAATGGCAATCTGGCCGCCCTCTGGGAATGCCTTTGCCAGGTCAGCAACGTTGACAACCTGGAACTCGACACGGTTCGGGTTCTTGAAGCCCTTCAGCTTCGGCAGGCGCATGTGAAGCGGCATCTGGCCACCCTCAAACGCTGCCGAAACCTGGTTGCGTGCCTTGGTGCCCTTGGTGCCGCGGCCGGCGGTCTTGCCGCCCTTGCCAGCTTCACCACGGCCGACGCGCTGCTTCGGCTTGTTTGCACCCTTTGCTGGGCGCAGATCATGGAGTTTAATGATGTCAGCCATGTGCTATCTACTCCCCTGCTACTTCTTCGACGGTGACCAGGTGGCGCACCTTCAGGATCTGGCCGCGGGTTGCAGCGTTGTCCTTCTTAACAACAGACTGGCCGATCTTGCGCAGACCCAGAGCCTCCAGGTTCTTGCGGGTAACCGGCTTCTCGCCCACCTTGCCGTGGTGCAACGTAATCTTCAGTGCCATTGCTCTTACGCCTCCTGACCTGCGCGAGCGCGCAGCATACGGGCCGGAGCGACGTCCTCGACAGACTTGCCGCGCTTCGCTGCAACCTCTTCAGGGCGCACGAGCTGCTTCAGGCCTGCAACGGTTGCCTGGACAACGTTCAGAGCGTTGTCGGAACCAAGGGACTTCGCCAGGATGTCCTGGACACCAGCGCACTCCAGCACCGGGCGGACAGCGCCACCGGCGATGACACCGGTACCCGGAGCAGCCGGGCGCAGCATCACGATGCCAGCAGCTTCTTCTGCCTGGACCGGGTGCGGGATGGTGCCGCCAATCATCGGGACGCGGAAGAAGTTCTTGCGAGCCTCCTCAGCACCCTTCTGGATTGCAGCCGGAACTTCCTTCGCCTTGCCGTAGCCGACGCCGACCATGCCCTGGCCGTCGCCTACCACCACGAGCGCGGTGAAGGACATGTTGCGGCCACCCTTAACGGTCTTAGCCACACGGTTGATGGTGATGACGCGCTCAATGTACTTGTCGCGATCATCGTTCTGGTTGCGGCGGTCATCGCGGCGGCCGCGGCCACCACGCTCTCCGCGGTTGTTGTTCTGGTTGTCGGCGGAGCGCCCGCCGTCACGCCGTTCACGTTCGGCCATTACGCGATCCTTCCGTTGATGGTGATGATTGCAGTGATCATTAGAACTTCAGACCACCTTCACGAGCTGCTTCAGCCAGAGCCGCAACGCGGCCGTGGTACTTGTAGCCGCCACGGTCGAAGACGATGGTCTCGATGCCCGCAGCCTTGGCGCGCTCAGCAATGAGCTGGCCAACCTTGGCAGCCTTGTCCTTCTTGTCGCCCTCCAGGTTGCGCACGTCCGCCTCGATGGAGGATGCGGAAGCCAGGGTGTGGCCCGCAAGGTCGTCGATGACCTGGACGTGGATGTGGCGAGACGAGCGGTGCACAACGAGACGCGGGGTCTCCGGGGTGCCACGCAGGGTCTTGCGGATGCGGTAGTGGCGACGTGCGCGGGCCTCGCGGCGGCGGGACGAGATGTCCTTGCCCACCGGGGTGCGCTTGGTGTTCTCTGCAGTATTGCTCATGATTACTTACCCGTCTTTCCGACCTTGCGACGGACCTGCTCACCCTCGTAGCGGATGCCCTTACCCTTGTAAGGATCATCCTTGCGAAGGCGGCGGATGTTCGCCGCGATCTGGCCAACCTGCTGCTTGTCAATGCCCTCGATGGAGAACTTGGTGTTGCCGTCCACTGCGAAGGAGACGCCTTCCGGAGCCTCGATCAGGATCGGGTGCGAGTAGCCGAGGGAGAACTCAAGGTCCTTACCCTTCTGCTGCACACGGTAGCCAACGCCAAAGATCTCCATGTTGATCTTGTAGCCCTCGGTCACGCCAACAACCAGGTTGTTCACCAGGGAGCGGGACAGACCGTGCAGAGCACGGTTGGTGCGGTGGTCATCCGGACGGGATACCACAATCTGATTGTCCTCGACGGAAGCGGTGATCGGCTCCGGCAGCTCCAGGCTCAGGGTGCCCTTCGGGCCCTTCACCTCAACAGCCTGACCATCAATCTTCGCCTCAACGCCGTTCGGGATAGCGATGGGTTCTTTACCTACACGCGACATAAGTCTTCCAACCTCCCTTTACCAGACGTAAGCGAGGACTTCCCCGCCTACACCCTTCTCTTGTGCCTGGCGGTCAGTCAGCAGACCGTGGGACGTGGAGATGATAGCCACGCCCAGGCCACCGAGCACCTGCGGCAGGTCGTTGGACTTTGCGTACACGCGCAGACCCGGCTTGGACACGCGACGCAGGCCAGCGATGGCAGCCTCACGGGTCGGGCCGTACTTGAGGTTAAGGGTCAGCTTCTTGCCAACCTTCTCATCCTCAACCTTGTAGTCTTCGATGTAGCCTTCCTGCTTCAAGATCTCAGCAATGCTTGCCTTGATCTTGGAGGACGGCATAGCCACGGTGTCATGCTGAGCATGTGCGGCGTTGCGCACGCGGGACAGCATGTCCGCGATCGGATCAGTCATGGTCATAAGAGACCGGTTCCCTTTCTCGTTGCGGTTCCCTAACCCACCTGACCACGCAAGCGTGATCGCGTTTTCCGCGTGATCTGTCGGGGGCTACTTGACGCTCCCCACGCTCAATAACGTGAGGCGCTCGCCGCCACCCTTGCACGCGGTCCGCATTTCGGCGGGGGGCCTGCAACAAAGTTGGATGTGCAAAAATCTTTCCGGACATAAGTCCGTCGGAACAACTTACCCGACACCGACCCCCAAAACCAAATCCCACCAGCCGCTGTTCGCAGTAGTTGAAAGCTAACTAGAACGGCAGCGCCGGGCGGGACTGCACACGGGTTTGCCCAAGGTCGGTCAAGGCGCCCGCATCCATCCCCCGATAGTAAGCGTTGGCGTCATAAGTGCGGGTGCGGCGGCCGCTGCCAAAGACCAAACCATGCTCCTCGGCATAGCTATCGCGGGCGGCTTCGGCGGCCAGGTGGTCGTCCATAAGCACAAGCCCATAACCCCCATCCTTGGCAGCCACCGTATCTTCCGCCTCAGCGAGGCGCTCCCCAATTTTTGTTGCAAAGCCGGTCATGAACGAGCGGCGGCGCACCACGACAGAGCCGCGGACCTCCTGCGAGGTGAGCCGTTTCGCGCCGGCGAACATCACCGGCACCAACAGGCTGTAGAGCATGCCAACGCGCTCGATGTGGCGCTTGAGACCAAAGACAGTCACGTTTTCCGCACGCGTGGAGTTGGGAACTGACCTCATGAACCCGACGCAGTGCAGCGCCCCCGAGATGGCCAGCAGCAGGCGCGCCTGCATGTCACTGTACGGCCCAGAGATGACGAAGATTTTGTGGATCACCTCGTCCCCTTCATCGGGCGACGTCAAGTCGCGCTCATCAAAGCCGTAGGTGGCCATGAGCCGAAACGCTTTGGCGTAGAACGAATCCCCCTCCGGCGTCCCCTCCCTGTCTGCCGCCTGGTTCAGCAGCTTCTGCACCTTGTCCTTGATCTTGTCAATGTTTTGCATGGTTGCCCCCTCTTTTATGTGTTTTGTCAGCTGCGGTTTCGCCGCAGTGGCTTTAGTTATATAGGGCGGCCCCCACACGGCCAAGGGGCCAAGCGCGCAGCCTGTGGATACCGCCCGGCCTTCCCTGTGGATAACCAGCATTCGCGCTGGTCGGCTCGGTCGAGGCTTGCGGGGGGAGAAAACGGGTCTAGAGTCGGTCGCATGGCTGAAAAGGAATCGCTTCACACCACCCACGTTTGGCTGCACAACGTTGCTGAGGAGCTGGGCGCCAACCCGCAACTGGTCCAGGAGCTTGTCGGCGACATTTTGGATCTCACGGCCGCGGTGGCTCACAACGGGCCTTCGCGCCCAGCGGCACCGACCACAGCGTTCATCGTCGGCCTTGCGGCCGGCGCCAAGGGTGCGGATGCGCAGGAGATTCGCTCCCTCATCGAGCGCGTCGAAACCATGGTGGACAACTACAAGAAATAGCCTATGAGCAGGATTAATCGCCGCTTCGCAGTTACCAAGGTCACCCGCAAACCGGAAGGCGGATTTGTCACCGACACCCGCGCCGACACCGTAACAGTCGAGGAACCGCTAGAGCTTCGCGCAGGTGGGGAGACCATCAACACCACCATGCGCACCCCCGGCCACGACATTGAGCTTGCCCACGGATGGCTGTACGCTGAGGGCCTGATTAAGCGCGCCGAGGATGTGATCACGGCACGCTACTGCGCCGGCTCACAAAACCCGGAGGGCACGAACACCTACAACCTGCTCGACATTGACCTTGCGCCAAGCGCGAAGCCGCTGACCCCGGACTTTATCCGCCTGACCCCCACCACCAGCGCCTGCGGGGTGTGCGGCACCCAGTCCATTTCGGAGCTTCTTCACCGCACCCATGCACCGATTCAGCCGATCAAGCTGGACCCGGAGCTGGTCATGTCGCTGCCCGATCGCCTGGCTGAGCACCAGCAGCAGTTCCGCAAAACCGGCGGCATCCATGCGGCAGGTGCCTTCGATCTTGAGGGCAACCCGATCGTGGTGCGCGAGGACATCGGCCGCCACAACGCCGCCGATAAGGTCATTGGGCACTTGCTGCTTAACGACGCCCTCCCGGCCCACAACCTCATCCTTGTCATGAGCTCACGCGCCTCCTTCGAACTCGTGCAAAAGGCAGCCATGGCGGGCTTTCCTGCCTTGGTGGCGGTCTCTGCAGCTTCGTCGCTTGCGGTCGAACTCGCGCGCGAGGCAAACATGGCGCTTGCCGGGTTCACCCGCGGTGACCGTTTCAATCTCTACGCCGGCGAGCTGGCGTAGCCCTTTTCCTCACC
Source organism: Corynebacterium sp. HMSC30G07 (assembly GCF_001806945.1). Classification (NCBI taxonomy): domain Bacteria; kingdom Bacillati; phylum Actinomycetota; class Actinomycetes; order Mycobacteriales; family Corynebacteriaceae; genus Corynebacterium; species Corynebacterium sp. HMSC30G07. The sequence goes on from NZ_KV786449.1 coordinate 109,370, forward strand.
CCTAAATCCTGGTGAGCCGGGTGGTTCTGCAGCGTCACCCGAATCACCACTGCCACTGCCACTCACGTCGCTTCGGGCACGGTACTTTCGCCGAAGCTTGGTAGCCGCAGCCTGCTCTGCCCCGGCTGAGGTGTTGAACTCAAGCGCACTACCAGCATCTCGCCGCAACCCAACCCTGCCGGTTCCAGGTTCCGATTCCACGTGACTGGTGTTGTAACGGTTGTCTTGGTGGTCATTGTTGCGCCGGTGATGGTGTCTACACAGCGGCGCTAGGTTGCCTATGTCGGTGTTTCCGCCCCTGATCCAGGACGTGATGTGGTGCGCTTCGCTTTCGCTCAGCGGCACATTGCATCCCGCCCAGGCACACACCCCGTGAATAGCAAGCAGCGTGATGCGTTGTTCAATCGATGCCGTGCGGTGGGTGCGGTAGAGGTTTAGAGGGATGGACGTTGCGGCGTCGATAGTAAGGACAAAGTCCGGGGTGCCACCCATGCCGAGCCGAACCAGGTCGAAGGCTGAAAGCTCGATGCCGGTGTTGGTGTGGAACGTGGTGTGCGCGTCAGCGTTTGCAAGCTGGTCAAGCGTCACCGACACCACAACTGAGGCGCAACCACGGTCAGTGGCAGGCTTGTCGCAGTGTTCCACGTGCCTGAGCATCCGGGAGAACTGGTCGTATCGACGCTGCGTCGGCGTCCTGTAGTCCTCCACCTCTTCCGGCAGATTCGAGTTGGGTGCCAACCCTCGGTCCAGGTAGGCCTTGAACAGCGCCATGTCGCTTGCGGGCAGGACCATGCGGACGTCATAGTTACCGTCCGAGCGCTGCCGGCCAAACGTGACGGCGCGGTGCTCCATACTCACGTTGGGGTTCAGCCCGCCACGGCGCGCACGACGGTTCTCACGATCAACCCACCCGCGGACCAAGCGACGCAGGTCCACAATGTCGCGGGAATCGGCCTCACGCAGCGCGTCATTGAGCAGGCGCAGTCGCTCCCCGAGCGCCTCTTTCACAAGCTCGTCGAGCTCCTGGCGAATCGCCTCCTGTTTGGCGGCGTTGATCTTCTCCGCGCGCCGACGCGCCTCCTTCTGCGCCTTGCGTGCGCGCTCACGCTCTTCCTGGCGCTGTCGCTCCTGCTCAGCCTCGCGAGCCTGGCGCTGCGCCTCCTCATCAGCACCAGCATCAGCGCCAGCTTCAGCACCAGCGCCAGCACCAGCGCCACCGAAGAGATCCTCCTCCGGCAACACCGGCTCCCCAAACAGATCCCGGGCCCTGGCGAGGCGGTCGTACGCATCCTTCGGGCTGCAGCCGAGGCGCTCCTTCAAATACGCAGTGGCATGCTTTGCGCCAACCAGACGCCCGGCCTCATCGCGCTCACAGATCGCGGCAAACGAGGCGTCAATCAAACCCTTTGCCGCAATGAACCCTTCGAGGCGCTCCATGTCCTCGTGCACGTCCACAAACTGCACCTGGTCCGGGTCGGCGAACATGTCGCGGATCTGCAGCATCGCAGCGCCGAGTATTTCCACCAGACGGGTTAATTCTGATGCCATGTTCGCCCCCCCTTTCCGGAACTCTTGCTGGTGCGTTGTAAGCGTCGTTAAGAACTGTGCTTAGTACCTTAAAGACGGATCACACACACAAACCCCATTTTTCGGCCAAAAACTATCAAAGCCGCAGGTCGCCATCAAAATTACTGTGACCAACCTCACATTTAGGCGCCAAAACTGAACCCCCCCAGCCCCATCAGACCACTCTCGTTACATCTAAAAGCAAAGAAAAAGCGGCCCACACCAACGTGCGGACCGCTCAGAAGAAGCTACCTAGCCAATGAACATGCCAGATGCCTTCACAATGGTCTCCCACAGGCCGTAAAGCAGCGACGCACCGATAAACAGTGCCAGCACCATGGAAACCGTGGCGTGGACGCCACCGGAGTAACCATTCGCGTGGCCGTCGCGCTCAGCCTCGGCCTCTGTCTGCAGGACGGACTGACGGTCAGCGTCAGCCTTAGCCTTGACCACTTCCGGATCCTCCATCCAGTGCTCAGCAACCGGGCGAACAAGCAGGTTTGCAATCAAACCAACAGCCAGCAGGCCACACATGATGAACAGGGACAGCTTGTAGAGCTCCGGGCCCTCGTTGCCGCGAGCGGCCTGGGACTCCACAACCATGTTCACGATCAGCGGGCCAGCCACACCCGCTGCGGACCATGCAGTGAGCAGGCGGCCATGGATAGCGCCGACCTGGTAGACGCCGAAGAGGTCGCGCAGGTACGCCGGAATCGTTGCAAAGCCACCGCCGTAGAAGGACAGAATGATCAGGGCACAAATCACGAAGATGGCCAGGTTGGCTGTGCCTGCCGTAGCCAGTGCTAGATAGAGCAGCAGGCCCAGGCCCAGGTACACCATGTAGATGTTCTTGCGGCCAATGATGTCAGACAGCGTGGACCACACGAAGCGGCCACCCATGTTGGTCAGGGAAAGCAGACCCACGAAGCCAGCTGCAGCGCCTGCGGTAATTGCCGGGAAGAAGTCCTGGATCATCGGCGCAGCGTTCTCCAGGATGCCAATGCCTGCGGTGATGTTGCAGAACAGGATCACCCAGAGGCACCAGAACTGCGGGGTCTTGATTGCGTTGGCAGCAGAGACGTTGCCCGCGGTCTTCAGTGGGGACTTCTTTACCTTCGACGGGTCGAAGCCAGCTGGGGCCCAGTCCGGGTGCGGCAAGCGGATCGCGTACGCACCCAAGGCGATAACCACCAGGTAGAGAATGGCCAGGGTCAAAAACGTCGGCTGCAGACCAGCTGCGCGGTTAGCAACCTCAGCGCCGCCGCCGAAGAACTCCATCATGCGGTTGGACACCGGCGACGCAATCAGCGCACCACCACCGAAGCCCATGATGGCGAGACCAGTTGCCAGTCCCGGACGGTCCGGGAACCACTTCATCAGCGTGGACACCGGGGAGATATAGCCAATGCCCAAGCCGATACCGCCAATGAATCCGTAGCCCACATAAACAAGCCAGAGCTGGCCCGTCATAATGCCGATGGTGGCCACGAAGAAGCCAACCACCCACAAGGCGCCAGAGACTGCCATGGACGCGCGCGGTCCGACTCGCTCAACCCACGTGCCAAACAGGGCGGAAGAAATACCGAGCATCAAAATGGCAAGGGAGAAAATCCAGCCGACGGCAACCTCACCCACGGTGAAGTGCTCCATCATTGGGCGCTTAAACACGGAGAAGGCGTAGACCTGACCAATGGACAGGTGGATAGCCAGCGCTGCCGGCGGGATCAGCCAGCGGTTAAACTCCTTTGGCGCGATGATTGCGCTGCGGGAAAAGAAAGACATAAGCAACCTTCTAAAGGTGACGGGGATAACAATCTAGCCGTGATCGTAAACTACGCCACGAGCGTCGGCAAGCAAAAAGCCCCTCAACAGAGGGGCTCAAAGCTATAAGGAAAGCATGCGACAGGCTTATGCCTGCTGCATCTTGCCATCCTTGTCCACGAACGGGAAGCCGAGGTAGCGCAGCAGTGCGCGGCCTTCGTCGTCGTTCGTTGCGGTGGTCACCACAGTGATGTCCATGCCGCGGGTGCGATCGATCTTGTCAATGTCGATCTCGTAGAACATGGTCTGCTCGGACAGGCCGAAGGTGTAGTTACCGTTGCCGTCGAACTGCTTGTCGTTCAGGCCACGGAAGTCACGAATACGCGGCAGAGCCACAGTCAGCAGACGGTCCAGGAACTCCCACATACGGTCGCCGCGCAGGGTGACCTTTGCGCCGATCGGCATGCCTTCACGGAGCTTGAAGTTCGCGATGGACTTCTTTGCGCGACGCAGCTGCGGCTTCTGGCCGGTGATTGCGGTCAGGTCCTCGAGTGCGCCGTTGATGACCTTGGAGTCACGTGCAGCGTCACCGACACCCATGTTGACCACGATCTTGGTCAGGCCCGGGATCTGCATGACGTTCTCGTAGGAGAACTCATCATTCAGCTTGGTGCGGATCTCGTCCTGGTAGCGGGTCTTCAGACGCGGAGTGTAGTTCTCGCTCATGCTAGATGTCCTTCCCGTTCGACTTGGCCACGCGGACCTTGGCGCCGTTCTCGTCGAAGCGGTAGCCAACGCGGGTCGGCTTGCCGTCAGAGTCGAGCAGCATCACGTTGGAAATGTGAATCGGGGCCTCCTGGGTTACAACGCCGCCGGACTCTGCGCCGCGCTCGTTGTAGGAGTTTGCCACGTGCTTCTTGATGCGGTTGACACCCTCAACAAGGACCTTGTCGCGCTGCGGGTAGGCCTCAATGACCTTGCCCTGTGCACCCTTGTCCTTGCCGGCGATGACCTGCACCATATCGCCCTTCTTGATCTTCATGGGTTAGATCACCTCCGGAGCGAGAGAAACAATCTTCATGAACTTCTTGTCGCGCAGCTCACGTGCCACTGGGCCGAAGATACGGGTGCCGCGGGGCTCGGTGTCGTTCTTGATCAGAACTGCTGCGTTTTCGTCGAAGGAGATGTAGGAACCGTCCGGACGACGGGTTTCCTTCTTTGCACGCACGACTACGGCGCGCACAACTTCGCCTTCCTTGACGTTGCCGCCAGGGGCTGCTTCCTTCACGGTGGCGACGATCGTGTCGCCGATGCCGGCGAAGCGCTTGACAGATCCGCCGAGTACGCGGATGCACAGGATTTCGCGTGCACCCGTGTTGTCGGCGACCTTCAGGCGCGATTCTTGCTGAATCACTATTGGTCTCCTGACCTGGGTCAATGTGCGCCAGATTTCCGTCCTGTACGCACGTGGTCAATGTTTTTTGGAGCCTGTTGCTTATCGACGAACCTCGTGCGCTCGTCCCTCGCACACGAGGAGAACGCAGTCTGGCCGAAGGGTCTCGGACGGATCCGACCAGCAACAGACAACTGGAGTATTCAACCACGTCCTGCCCTATTTCCCCAAATCGCGCCGCAGAGAAATGCCGCTATGCGCGAGACTCTTGTAGATTGACTTCGATGAGTTTCCACGTGTCAGCACCGAAGTCCATCGAGAAGAAGCTCGATTTGTTTACCCAGGAGCCGGCCCGCTTCGCTACGAGGGCAATTCTTGCTGGCGTGTTTCTGGGCATTATGACGGCGTTCGCGGCAAACACCGCGACCACGATTGAATCGCTCGCGCCCGGCATGGGACGGTATGCCTTCGCCTCGATCTTCGCATCCACCCTCTACATCATTGTGGTGCTCCAGGGCGAGCTGGCCACCGGCGACATGATGTTTATGACTTACGGGGCGGTACACAGAAAAAACACGCTGCGCAAGGGATTTGCCCTCGTATGCTTTGTCACCCTCTTCAACCTGATTGGCGGGGTGCTGGTTACCTCCATGATTGCCACAACAACGATCGGTGAGGCTGTGACCACGGACAGCTTCATTTATCAGCTGATGGTGTCCAAACTTGAAAAACCGAGCGGCAAACTCTTCATTGAGGCGATTTTGGCCAACATCGTGGTCAACATCGCGTTTATGCTCTCAGCCCAGGCGGGGAAGGATTTCACGGCCAAACTGCTTGGCGTGATCGTGATCATCCCGGCTTTCGCAGCCATGAGTTATGAGCACTCGATTGCCAACTTTGTGCTGACCTCTCTGACCGGTTTCGAGTTCGGCCCAGCCGCCATCCCCGGCTACACGCTGGACAACGTTCTGCGGCACTGGGCAATCGTTTGGGTTGGAAACTTCATCGGCGGTGGCCTCATCATGGGCGGCATCTATGGCTGGCTTAACCTGACCAAGACGGAATACAAGGACTAGTTCCCCACGACTGGCTTCCCGCCGTCTGCAACAATGGGTCGGGTGAATACCCCCATGCTTGACCCGATTGATGCGGTCACTCGCCTGCGCAACGCGCTGGCCGCCACGACGCTGCCCGATGAGGCGGCCGCTGAGGCGCGCGCAGTGGTGAATCAATTCGACGATTACATCCTGCCCCGCCTGACCAACCTGGATGCCCCGTTGCTTGCCGTCATTGGCGGCTCCACCGGCTCCGGCAAGTCCACGCTGGTCAACGCGCTTTTGCGTGAGCGCGTTTCCAACCCGGGCGTGATCCGCCCGACCACACGCCAGCCGGTGTTGGTGGCGAATCCGGGCGATGCTGAGTGGTTTAACTCCCCGCGCGTCTTGCCTGGCCTGACCCGCTCCCACGGCGCGGGCAATGAGCAGTCCACCACATTGCGCATTGTGGAAACCCCGAACCTTCCGCAGGGCCTTTCGCTTCTAGACGCCCCGGATTTCGACTCAATCGATGACCGCAACCGTGCCCTCGCAACACAACTCCTGGCGGCGGCGGATCTGTGGATCTTTGTCACCACCCCGGCGCGCTACGCGGATCAACTGGTGTGGAACTTCCTGCACGACGCGGCCTCCCGCGGCATCGAGGTAGTGGTGGTACTCAACCGTCTCGACGAGGCCTCGGCCGAAACCGTGCCGCAGGATCTTCGCCGCATGATGGCTGAGGCGGGGCTTGAAGATGCCACGGTGTTCACGGTCCCGTTCGTGGCCGACCTTGGCAACAACCAGAAAACCCAAGCCACAGACGAGTTTCTGCCCGCAGAGCTGGTCGCCCCGCTGAACACCTACCTGCACGAGCTTGCGCAAGATACTGCCGCCCGGCGCGCGGTTGCAGGCAAGACGGTCGCGGGCGCTGTTGAGGGGGCGTTGGCGAAGGTGGATGCGGCGGTGGTGACAAGGCAGCGTCGTGAAGACTTTGCTAACCAGCTGGATGCAACCATCTTCGATATATATAAGGACGCGCACCGGCATATTATCGACGCCACCTCGGACGGCCAGATGCTCCGCTCCGAGGTAATGGACCGCTGGCAGGACGTGGTGGGCACCTCCGATGTGTTCCGTGGTTTTGAGCGTTGGTTCTCCCAGACCGTTGACAAGGTGGGCAGTTTTTTCTCCGGCCAGCCTGCACCTTTGCGTGAGGTGGAAACTGAGCTGGAGTCCGGCCTGCACGCTGTGATTGTGGACGCCGCCGATACCGCCTCTTCCCGCTCCTGGTCCCGCATCGGCGTGATGGCCCCTGAGCTGCGCGAGAACGCAGATCCGGCGCTTGCGCGCGCAAGCGAGGACATCAATGAGCAGGCAGCGAAGCTGATCCGTGAGTGGCAGTCCGGCATTCTGGAGCGCATCCAGAACACCGCTGGCGAGAAGCGTCAGCGCGCCCGCGTGATGTCGCTTGGCTTGAACATGTTGACCGTCGCGCTGATGTTGGTGGTCTTTTCCACCACGGCAGGGCTGACCGGCGCGGAGATCGGCATCGCCGGCGGCTCTGCCGTGGTAGGCCAGAAGCTGCTGGAGACTATCTTCGGCGAAGACACGGTGCGCAGGATGGCTGCGGATGCCCGCCGCGACCTGGACCAGCGCCTGGACCACCTGCTGCGCGCGGAGCGCGAGCGCTACCACGTGTTGACGGACCCGCTGTTTGAGGGGGCCTCGGCAGAATCCATCCGCAACGCCGCAGCAGAAGCTCGCACTGCTATTGATCAGCGCTTCCCCGGCACGCTTGCACCGGCCCCAACCCAAGCGAACACACCCGCGCTGCCAGCCACAACAGAAGACGTCAACGAAAGCTTCCAGGGCGGCACGCTTCGCGGACTGTTTGACCAGCTGCGCGGCACCTTCAGCCCGCAGCCGCGCGAGACTGGGAGCGCAGAGTAATGGACATTTTCCAACGTAAAGCCTCGCTCGGTGACCGCCTGACCGCGCTCAACGAGGCCGCCGACATCGCCGCACCCTACCTGCCCGCAGATGAGGTGCAGCGCCTCAAGCAGGTAGCGAAGTCGGGCTCTGAGCGCCGCGCGCTTTCCGCCGAGCACACCGTGGTGGGCTTTTTCGGCGCCACCGGTTCCGGCAAGACCAGCCTGTTCAACGCCGTGGTTGGCGAGGACCTGGGCAAGGCCGCCGCGCGCCGCCCCACCACGTCCTCTCCCCTGGCCGCGATCTGGCACCCGGAGAATTCCGAGGAGCTGCTCGACTGGCTCGGCGTTGAGGATCGCCGCGAGCGCAAGGGCGATTTCGCCCCTGGTGCCGGCCCGTTGATCCTGCTTGACCTGCCGGATTTCGACTCGGTGGAGGCCTCCAACCGTGCGATCGCGGAGCGTCTCGCCGGCCAGGTGGACGTACTGGTGTGGGTTTCTGACCCGGAGAAGTACGCCGACAGCGTGATCCATGACCAGTTCATCCGCCCGCACGCCGCCCACGCGGAGGTCACCCTCGCCGTCTTAAACAAGGCCGATCTGCTGCACCCGAATGACCGCGGAACCGTCGCCAATTCCTACAAGGAGCTTTTGCTTGCCGACGGCCTCACGAACACCACCGTCATCACCACCGCAGCCCGCACCGGGGAAGGAATTGAGGACCTCAAAGCGGCAATCGCGAAGGTAGCCAAGGCGCACAACGCTCAATCTGCGCGCATCGCGGCAGATATTCAGTCGGCGACTGGGAAGTGGGTGCCCGCGAAGGTCGCCGGTGGCGTCGATAAGCAAGCGAAGCAAGCTCTGGACGCAACCCTGGCGCAGGCCGCAGGCGCCCAGCGCATCGCGGAGACCACCGCGGCCGCCTACCGCAAGCGCCTCCACCAGCGCACCGGGTGGCTGCTGACCAGCTGGATTTCCCGCTTCAGGCCGGACCCGTTGAAGCGGCTGGGTTTGCGTGAAGAGTCGGACACGGTGGGCGTGCACCGCACCTCCCTGCCGGAGTTGGATGCAGCGTCCAAAGCCGTGGCCAACAAGGGCCTGCGCGATTACTCCGTGGCCGCCGCGCGCGATGTGCCCAACGCCTGGGCAAGCGCCATCGCGGACCGCACGGAGGAGATCTCCCAGAACCTGCCCTCGGAGCTGGACCAGGCGGCGGCGCGGACAAAGCTGCCCGCGCAACCGTCGAAAGGCTGGAACGTGCTCGCCGTATTCCAGTGGCTTGCCCTGCTCGCCGCGCTGGTGGGAGTGATTTGGTACCTGGTGGTGGCGTTCGTGCCGGGTGTGCTCACGCCGCTCCTTGGTGGCGACCTTGTCCCAGAGGTTGAGGGCTGGCCTATCCCCACCCTGCTCATCCTCGCAGGTCTCCTCACCGGCATCCTGATCGGGCTATTGACCACGGTGTTTGGCGGCATCATCGGCGCGCGCGTGAAACGCAAGACCAAGCAAGCGCTGACAAAGGAAGTCGCGGCAGCCTCACAGACCGCGGTGGTGGAACCACTGCAGCGCATTCGTGATGACTACGACAGGTTTGCCAAGACCATCACGGTTGCCGCTGGGTAGCTGCAGTCCCCATTTATATGGTCCTACCGAGCATAGTTAGGTGGGAAATTGTATCGCTTTCCGACATACACCTTCGAGACGTAGATCATTATCGTGGCATGAAAGTGCCGCATATCACTATGGGTGCTCGTGGTCGGAAGGAGCATGATGACAGAGAGCAAGTTTCCCCTCCCCTTAGAGGGCGTGAAGATTCTCGATTTCACTTGGAGCGTTGCCGGGCCAACCATGACCCGCTATCTCGCAGGTCTAGGCGCCCGGGTACTCAAGGTGGAATGGCCGGAAGGCCCAGACCCGATGCGGACCGCTATGTATCGCACGGATACTGATGAAAAGAATTTGAACAACGGCGCTTTCTTCTCGAACCTCAACGTTGGCAAAGAATCCATCACTATCAACGTGAAGGACGCTGACGGACTTCAGACGGTTAAAGAGATCATCGCTGAGGTAGATGCAGTTACAGAGTCCTTTTCAGCACAAGTGATGGAACGCTGGGGACTCGGATACGAAGCCATGAAAGCTATCAACCCCAAGATTGTTTACGTCTCGATCTCCGGCTTTGGACATACCGGACCGCACCTAGACAAAAACACTTGGGGCCCAACTGCCCAGGCTATGAGCGGCATGACAGCAGCAGTTGGTGTCCCAGGCCGTGACCCAGCAGGTTGGGGATACTCCTACCTCGACGTCTGTGCTGGCTACATGGGAGCAATCGGCGCCACAGCAGCGATCCTGCAGGCAAGGAAAACCGGAGAGAGCCAGCACGTGGACCTCTCACAGGTAGAAACGGGACTTGCGCTTGTTGGACCAATGCTCACGAACTACCTCACCGAAGGTACCCGCCCCCCAAATGGCTATCCGGGAGGGAATAGCAGCGTAGACACCAGCGGCAACGACGTAAGTTTCCGGGGAGACCAAGCGCCCCTCAGCGACATTTTTCCTACTTCTAGCGATGGGTACAACGATTACGTGGCATTGACCGTCCAGAGCAAACAGCAGTGGGACGCTCTATGCCAGCTGGTTACTGAGCTTTCCACTATCCACTTTGAAGATGTCCCAAAACACCGGGCTGAGATAGCCGAGGCCCTGAGCACTTTCTTGCAGTCGAAGTCCAAATACGAAGCAGCAGAACTGTTTGCTTCCTACGGCATAGCAGCAGCCCCAGTTCAAGGTGGAAAGGATCGCGTTGAAGCTGATCCACAGCTCGCCCACCGAGGCCTAATCGAAGAACGTGCCCACCCTCGATTGGAGACACACAACGTACAGTCGCTTCCATATCGCTTTGTCCTCGACGAGGGAGGCTGGCCGTTTAAAGATCAGTTCCCGGTCCTTGGGAAAGATACTCGCGGGATTCTGTCCTCTGTCCTGAACCTTGACCAAGAACGCATCGACGAGCTTGACCGCAACGGCGTTTTATGGCCCGAGGGGGTACCTCACGAAATCACCATCGCAAATTCGCTCTGGTAGGAAGGACCACTGTCTTGCACCCCAATATTCTCAACCGATCCCTCGATGGTCTTAGCGTTATTTACGTCGGCGACCAATTCAGCAGTTACACTGCCCGACTCCTCCGTGACCTCGGTGCCCGCGTCATTAAACTCGTCAGCAGTGACTACGAACCGGCCCAACAAGAGGCGCACTACCTAGCCGGAGTTGTTTTCAAAGAAACTAATCAGTTTTATGAAAACGCCAAAGACGCTGACATCATTATCAACTCCCCACACACTGGTGAAGGATGGCCGGTGCTGTCCACCGAAGAGATCAAGTCGCTGCATGAGAGCAACCCACGACAGATTATTGCAACGATTACCCCCTACGGCTTGACGGGCCCTTGGGCAGGTCGGCCCGCCTCCGACCTGACACTCCTTGCGGCCGGTGGATTCCTGGGCTCCTGCGGATACGACGACGGTGAAGAAGCAGGAATGCCAATGGCGCCAACCGGCGGCCAAGCTAATCACGTCGCAGGCATGCTGACCGCAATTGCCGTCCTTGCACAGCTGAATCATCTACAAGCAGACACTCAAGCCAAGGCAGATCCGCTTGACATCTCTGTGCAGCACGCCTTGTCGGTTTCCACGGAAATGGCAATTCCATACTGGGATTACACTGGCCGCGAAGTGGAACGCCACACCGGGCGCCATGCAATGCCAGTAAAAACAGCCAAGTGGCAGCACAAAGCCGCTGACGGCAAATTTTTCTTGGCACTACCGCTCTACGTGGACGACAAACGCTATGCCGTATTCCGCGAATGGATGCGTGATGAAGGATTTGGACATGCTGTCGAATCCGAGCAAATGACGGAAGACGCGTATCGCAGCCAAAATCAGCCAGAGTTGGTGGAACAGTTCCGTGAATTGGTCAACCATCGCAACACAGGGTGGCTCTTCACTGAAGGGCAGCGCCGCAGGCTTCCGTGGGCCCCCATTAACACTGCGGATGAATGTATTGATGATTCCCACTTCGCCGTTCACCGTACAACCATTGAGGAATTAGACGGAATCCGCCGAGCCAGATCACCTTTTTTGATTGAGGCTTCGAATCCACCCACCCCCAACACGAACGAGGAGAATTAGGCGCCATGAGCCCCTTTAAAGCTGACATCATAGGTGTAGGTCAGACCGAATACACTCGCGGTACCGAGCGCAGTGAATCGCAGCAAATTATCCACGCTGCGTTAGAAGCTTGCAAAGACGCAGGAATCGAACCTAGCGCCGTCGATGGCGTTGTTATGGCCTGGAACGACATCCCCTCCAACGAAGATTTCATCAATGCATTAGGTATCACGGATCTGAGATACCACGCACACGTGCATATCGGCGGCGCATCCGCCGCCGCCGCTGTAGGACAAGCCGCAGCAGCTGTTACCTGCGGCATGGCTGAGAATGTGCTTGTGACCCTCGGGTGGAACGCATACTCCAGCAGCCATAGTTTCAGTTCCGCCGACCAAACTGAATCTGCGATTTATGTTCCTGGTCTCGAAATCCGTAAAAACATCGAAATGCCGCTGGGCATTTTCGCGCCGATGCAATGGTATAGCTTCCATGCAAACCGGTGGATTCACGAGTACAACATCGATCCAAATGCAATGCGGACAGTCTCTTTGACTACACGCAAGCACGCCAATCTCAATCCCAATGCGTACTTCCACTCGCGTCAGCTTTCTGAGGAAGACTACGACAACTCCAAAGTTTTGGTTAAGCCGTTTCATTTATACGACATTTCGTTAGAGACGGACGGCGCAGCTGCAGTTCTGGTTTCTCGCAAAGGCAACAGTAAGAAGGGCGTAGCTGTTCTAGCCTCCACTGAAGGACATGCCGACTATCCGGACGATATCTTGGGCCGTCGCGACATTTTAAATATGGGCATTACCAAGGCCGGTCCACGTGCACTTCAGATGGCGGGAGTAACCACAGACGATATCGATTTCGCTCAGTTATACGACTGCTTCACCTTCATTGTGCTTCGCCAACTCGAAGAAATCGGCTTTTGCAAGCGTGGAGAGTCCCCAGACTTTGTCGCAGATGGACATATTGGATTGGGGGGCAAACTTCCTGTGAACACCCACGGTGGCCTCTTGTCAGAAGCTCATGTCGCTGGGATGAACCACATCGTCGAAGCCGTGAAACAGTTGCGCGGAGAATGCGGTGATCGCCAAGTCAAGGATGCAGAAGTTGGTTTAGTCACCGGCTACGGCGATTTCGGAGACGGATCCGCGCTCATATTAGCCCGTAACTAACCCAGGGAAACACCAAATCTTTTATCTCGTCGGGAGAAAGACATGTCAGAAATAAAAGCTAAAGCAGCAGGCGCTCCTATCATGCCCAGTGCAGCAAACGATCCGCGTTACCAGCCCTTCTTTGAAGGGCTTCAAAGGGGCGAAGTGAAGGTTCGCCAATGCACAAATTGCGGGCGATGGCAGTGGCCTCCCCATGACCTTTGTTTCGAATGCCAGGGGTCAGAGTTCGAGTGGCACCTCATGCCCACAACGGGTGAGGTTTACTCCTTCACTGTAATGAACCGTGCCTTCGACCCATATCACCAAGACAAGTTGCCCTACGGCGTCGTAATCGTTGCATTAGGCCCTGTCCACATCACGGGCAGATTCCTAGGCGATCCTGAATCGCTACGCTGCGGCCTTCAGGTGGCATTGGCCTGGGATGAGCTTGCACTGTCTGGTCACAGCCCAGCTTTCTCTGCGACTGCGTAGAAGCCGCTCCCCCTCTGAAAAACAGCGGTAGACTCCTCGCAGTATGGAGCGAAGTCATACTACTGCAGCTTCGAGACGCGCTGCGGTACGAACTGAACTGTACGACACCGTAGTCCGTCTCGCTTCTGTCTCTGATTCTGCCTCGTTATTACGCATCCTCAGCCAAGATGTAAGGCATGCACTCCACTGTGAAGTCACTTACATAGCCACTACGGATTCCAACGGCGAAACCATCACCGCAATTACAGCGAGTGGCGAACCTGCAGTGCGGTTCTCCTCCGTAAAAACGTCGAAAAACACCGGAGTCGCTGGCCTTGTAGTCTCGACTGGCCGAGTCTTCTCTACCTCCAACTATTGGGAGGACGACGAGCTCCGCCACGACCCAGAGGTCGACGCCATTCTTCGGCAAGAGGCACTGGTGGCATACGCCGCAGCTCCGATTGTCTCCAACGGGAAAACCATCGGGGCATTGCTTGCCGCCGAACGGCACGAACGGAAATTCACACAATTCGATCTTGAGTTACTGAGTGAAATTGCATCAATCGCAGGTCCCGTCCTCGAACGAGTGCAACGCGCCGAAGCTCGAGAAACAGAAATCGCTCAACTCACAGATTCTGCGCAACACGCGGAAGCATATTTAAAGACCGTTATGGCACCGCTGGAAGCCCTGACGGAAGAAATGTCATCGCCAACCGTACGGGATCTAACGCTGAGAACTCTTTCTCAACAGTTCGGGGTAACAGCAACGCTGAAGCAAACCGATGAAAGCCCAAACGCCGTCCGGACATCCGTACAGGAAGTTCCAAAAGCAGGCCGAATAGGGAGCTACCTCCATGTTGAGTGCGGATACGATCCAACCAATACTTGGCTAACTGCAGCATCTGAGTCAACGGCTCTGCTATTGGGAGTCGTCGGACTCATGGAGGACTCTCGGGCTGCCGCAGACGAACGAACACGCGGTGAGCTTCTCCAGGATTTACTTCTGGGGCGCTCGCCAGACACCCTCAGAGAACGTGCCATGAAACTTGGGGTCAATGAGGTCTTAGAAGAGGCTGCGGCACTTGTCATTGTTCCTACCAACCCTGACCGCCGAGGCCTACGATCAATGCAAACAATGTCGCTGCTCAGAAAATACTCAGGGCTGGCCGAAGATCAAGGCACTCGAGTCATCGTCTTACTTCCCAAAGAATCGGTTCAAGAGCGTGCCGAGGCTCTCGCAAAATCTTTCTTCTATGAAACCGGCACTGGCTACGCAGGACTATCCACTACTAACTCGCCTCACAGTTACTCAAGGCTCGTCGTGGAAGCGACTTCGCTCGCTTACGCCGCGAAGAGCATAGGCGCCACTGGTTCCGTTGCCACTGAAGCACGGCTTGGTTTCGTGGGCGCTGCATTGGGCACTGGGGACAACCGCGTGGAGTTGATTGTCAGCAACGAATTGCAGCAGGTTATTGATTATGACCGCGAGAGAGGCACCGAGCTCATCGATACGATGCACAACTATGTCAAGAACAATTTCAACGCCCGTCTAACCGCAGAAAACATGGTCATTCACCCCAAGACGGTTTCCCAGCGTTTAGCTCGAATATCGACATTGCTTGGTTCTGACTGGGCACAGTACCCGCGCAGTTTAAATATTGCCGCGGCACTTGAACTACATATGACTCGGAAGGCTTTAGGGAAACAAACCTAACATAGACAAACCGGATATATTTTTGACTACAAAAATATCCCTCAAGGCAATATTCCATTAGGGCGCAGATCACTACCCTCATGCCACAGTGGTTAATGTCACAACGGCTTGAAGGAAGTATCATATGCTCCTGCCTTTCATCGGCATCATTGTGTCGCTTGTATTCCTCATTGGCATGGCCTACCGAGGACATTCAGTCATCGCAATGGCTCCCCTTGCTGCCCTCATAGCGCTCAT
Organism: Corynebacterium sp. HMSC30G07; assembly: GCF_001806945.1. Lineage (NCBI taxonomy): Bacteria > Bacillati > Actinomycetota > Actinomycetes > Mycobacteriales > Corynebacteriaceae > Corynebacterium > Corynebacterium sp. HMSC30G07. The sequence continues at coordinate 124,809 of NZ_KV786449.1, forward strand.
TTTTTCCGGAGAGCCCCTATTGGCCTCCTACACTCAAGTTTTCATGCCTGCAGTGGGCAGATTCATCACCAATCTCTTCCCCCTTTTCTTGGCAGGAGCCATTTTTGGCCGACTCATGACTGTGAGTGGCTACGCAACGGACATTGCGCAGTGGATCCCCAAGCTCTTCAAGAAGCCAAACGTGCTCGCGGTAGTCACCCTAGTAACCGCACTACTAACCTACGGCGGTGTGTCGGTGTGGGTCGTGGTATTTACAGTCGCACCTATCGCCAGAGCTCTATTCCGCGAAGCTGGGGTTTCATTCCGCCTCATGCCGGCAGCAGTCGCCCTAGGCGCCGGCACCTTCGCCGCTACTGCTATGCCAGGATCTCCGCAGATCCTCAACGTAATCCCCACCCGCTACTTCGAAACCACCACTTTCGCAGCATCCCTCCTCGGCTTCATCGGTAGCACCGTCGTATTCGGATTCGGCGTCGCCTGGCTTACCTACCGCGCCAAGAAACTGGGACCGGAAGTTGAGATTGCAGATGCGGTAGAGGCTAAAGACAACAAAGTCACTCAAATTTCCGGCGAAGGTCCAACCATCTCCACAGTTCTTGAGAAAGCTTCAGAGCGCACGGGATCTCTAACCAAACGTGGCCTCATTGCCCTGCTGCCTATCGCGCTAGTTATCGGAATCAACTTCTTGTTTGTCTACGTAATTGGCCCACGCCTTGACACGTCCTACCTGGCAGAGGACCGTTTCGGCGGAACTTCGCTGCAATCCGTCATCGGTGTATGGTCCGTTACCTTAGGGCTTTTCGTCGCGGGCCTCCTCATTTTCGCACTACGCCCATCAAAAGCAAAGGAATACTTGGGGACGTTGACGGATGGCGCGACCAACGCGGTGCTTCCATCCTTCACCACCGCCTCTGAGGTCGGATACGGTGCTGTCATTGCTTCTCTTGCTGTATTCGCAGTAATCCGTGACGGACTCTTCGGCGTTAGTGAAAACCCAATCATCGTCGGGATAATCGCTGCCGCAGGCATTGCGGGCATCACCGGGTCCGGATCCGGAGGCATCTCAATCACACTGGAAGCGTTCGGCGATCAGCTCTATCAGCTCGCCCAGGTCAGTGGGACTAGCCCTGACCTACTCCACCGCGTAATCGCCATGGCATCGGTTTCCTTCGACTCGCTCCCCCATAACGGCGCAATCATTACCATGCTTCTGGTTTGTGGCATTACGCATCGTCAGGGCTATAAAGATATTGCGGTCGTCACAATCGGCGGCACCCTACTCGGTCTCCTTACGGTGGTCTTTTTAGGGTTGCTCTTCCCGTTTTTGGTCTAGAGCTCAGTTCTAACAGGGGAGTTTCAACAGAAACAACGTGTCGGGACCACAGAATTCACACGCTTTCGCGCGTACGTTAGAAATAACAATGCGAAAGGAAACCATGACAACCAAAACCCCCAACGTTCTCTCCATCGCCGGCACCGACCCCACTGGCGGCGCTGGCATCCAGGCGGATTTGAAGTCCATCGCGGCCGCCGGCGGCTACGGCATGTGCGTGGTCACCTCGCTGGTCGCACAGAACACCCAAGGTGTGCGCGAGATCCACACCCCGCCCCAGGAGTTCCTGCGCGCGCAGCTTGCCGCGGTATTCGATGATGTTACGGTTGATGCCCTCAAGATCGGCATGCTTGGCGACGCCACAACGACCCACACCGTCTCCTCCTTCCTCAAGGACAACCGCGTAGACATCGTGGTGGTAGACCCCGTGATGGTGGCAACCTCAGGCGACCGCCTGCTTACTGCGGACGCCGAGGAAGCACTACGCCAATTCGTGCGCGACCACGCCAGCTTTGTCACCCCGAACATCCCGGAGTTGGCTGTGCTCACGGGCAAGGAGCCTGCCCAGACGTTTGAGGAGGCCATCGAGCAGGGCCGCGGCTTTGCAGCCGACGCCAACGTCACCGTCGTGGTTAAGGGCGGCCACCTCACTGGGGATATGGCCTCCAACGCGCTGGTCACGCCAGACGGTGACGCCACGGTTACCGAGGTCACCCGGGTGAACACGAAGAACACCCACGGCACCGGCTGCTCGCTGTCCTCGGCGTTTGCCACCCGCGTTGCCATCGACCCCACCCCCGCTGAGGCCTTGGCGTGGGCATCCGACTGGCTCCACGAAGCCATCGCGCATGCCGATGAGCTCAACGTGGGACAGGGCCACGGCCCGGTCAACCACTTCCACCAGCTGCGCCGCCTCGCCGGCTTGCTGTAGTTTCGCTGCTTCCCTTCTCAGCCCCTGCCGATAGCCTGTCAGCCAAGGCTCGACATTTTTGTGAGTAGATGCTCGGTCAGAGGCTTGAGTTTTGGATTTGTAGCGCTCTGACCGAGCATCTAGTCACTAAAAGCGCGAGGGTGCGGGAAAGGACTATCCCAACCAACGCCACAAAACCAGCGCCCAACCAGCGTCCTACTCGTAGCGCAGCGCCTCAATCGGCTTCATGCGCGCCGCCCTGTTGGCCGGGTACCACCCGAAGAACAGGCCGATCCCCAGCGAGAACAGCAGCGCGATCACAACCGCGCCCACCGGCGGCAGCGCCACCGACCCCATGGCGGCCGTCCCCGCCATGCCAAGCGCCGCACCAAGCAGCACGCCCAAGGCACCGCCGAGCAGGCAGATCATCATCGCCTCAATAACAAACTGGGTGCGCACCGCCCGGCGCGTCGCCCCCAACGCCATGCGCACGCCAATTTCGCGGGTGCGTTCCGTGACAGACACCAGCATGATGTTCATCACTCCGATGCCACCAACCAGCAGCGAGATCCCGCCAATGGCGGAGATAACCAGACTGATCATGGCCATGGTTTGGTTCACTTGGTCGATTTCAGACTTGGTGTCTAGCACCTTCGCCACGTAGTCCGCATCATCCGCGTAGGCCTGCTCGGCCCAGGTGTTGACGTCGCTGGCAACATCTGCAGTCAAATCAGGCGAAAGCGTGCGAATCTGCAGCATGCGGAAGCCCTGGGTCGGGTTCGCACTCAGGCGGGATTGTGCGGTGTATGGCACGTAGATGGACGCCTCTTCAAAGGTGCCTACCAGCGGCGAGGAGGTCTCAGCACGCCCGTAAGCGCCAACTACTTGGAAGGATGCGAAGCGTCCCGACACGTCAAGGTCCAGGCTCGCACCGATGGCAGAGGCCGGGTCCCCGTTGAAGTACGTGTCTACTACCTCGGGCGAGATCACGGCCACAGCGCGGTCGCCAACAATGTCGTCCTCGGTAAAGATACGGCCGGCGGTAATCGTGTGGCGTTGGATCTCAATGTAATCGGCGTTGACAAAATCCACGGTGGCGGTGCCCTCGTTCAGCCCGCGCGTCACGCGAGCGGATTCGCCGCCCGCTTCCAGGGCAATACCTTGCACCTTCGGCCCGATGAATCCGCGCAGCTGCTCCACCATGTCTGGTGTGATCAGGGAGGCGTCGGGGACGTCCTCGTACATCCAGGGGTCAGACTCGGAGTGGCGGGTTTTGACTTGGACGTTGACGTCATTAAGACCAAACTGCTCAAAATCGCTTTGGAGCTGCTGCTGCATGCCTTTGCCCAGGCTCATGATGGCCACGACGGCGGCGATGCCGATGATCACGCCGAGCAGGGTGAGCACGGAGCGCAGTTTGTTGGCTCGCAGGCTGGTCGCGGCCAGCCGGATCGCTTCACGCAGGTTCACTTATTCGCCTTTGGGGCTCTCGCTTGTCGACGCCTCCGGCGCCCCCTCCACCGACGTCTCCGCAGTCTCCACTGCAGTCTCCGCAGGCGTCTCCTCCGCAGTCTCCGCAGGCGCCTCCTCCGGCGCGTCCAGCGCCGGACCCACCGTTACGCGCTGGCCAATGCGATCGCGGTACTCCCCCGGCGTCTTGATTACGCGGGTGCCTTCTTCAAGGCCACGTACTTCGGCTTCCAGGTCGGTGACAAGGCCAAGCGTGACGTCGGCGGTGGCGACTTCGAATTCGGTGTCGCTGCCGTCGATAGGCCGAAGCACGAGTACGGAGTAGGTGCCATCCTTATCAATGATGGCTTCACGCGGCACAGTCAGCGCCGCCTTCGAGGTACCCGTGGTGATCTGGACTTTGGCGGTGCCGCCGATGCGCAGGCCCTCAGTATCGCCGGTGACTTCGATGGTCACGGGGAACTCCGGGCGCGCGGGCGCCTGGCCAGCGCCCTCTGCCCCGCCGGGTGCGGGTGCTGCCACCGAGGAGACATCTACAACCTTGCCCTTGTACTGCTTCAAACCGCTACTCGGGGTGGTGAAGGTGACCTCGTTGCCCACCTGCACCTTGCCGGAGTCAACCTCGTTGACGTTCGCGGTCAGGATCAACCGGTTCGGGTCCGCAACCGTAGCCAAATGTCCCGAGGACGGCTGGCCGCGCTGCGCAAGCACCTCGGTGACCACGCCGTTGATTGGGGAACGCACCTCACCGGAGGCAATATCCACACGCAGCTGGCTTTGGCCAACCTCCGCGGCAGCCTGCGAGGCGTTCAGGCTCCGCTGCGCCTGGTCCACAGTCGCCGTGCTCGCATCGATTTCCTGCTGCACCGCAAGGCGGGTGACCTCAAGCGCAATGTCCGCGTCGTTTTTCGCCTGAAACGCCTGAGCCACTGCACGCTGCTTCGCTTCCAAGTCCGCGTTCACACCCAGCAGCGAGGCATCGTAGGCCTTCTGCGCCGCATCCAGATCGCGCTGCGCGCCCGTGTAGCGCTGGTCAGACTCCAAAATCCCCACCACCGGGCTAATCCCATCAACTTGCTGCGTAAAGGCAGCGATAAAGTTCGCCGCATTCGCGCGCACGGAATCCAGGCCCGCAAGCGTCACGTTCCTGCGCGCGGTGTCCACCGCGTTTGCCTGCTGCACGGCCTCCGGTGTCAAACCGGCTTCGTGGAGCTGTTTTTGGTGGTTGAAGGTGGCCAACGTGTCGTCGTAACGCAGCTGCGCCTCACGCTGCGCCGCCTCAGCCTGAGTGATCCGGCCATTGAGCCCCCGGTTCAGCGCGTCCTGTTGTTGGGAGAGTTGCTGCTGAGCCCGCTGGAGCTCATTTTGCGTTGCGACGTCCGACGACATCTGCTGCGCACGCTGCGCATCCAACTGACGCTGCGCACCAGACGTGTCCACCCGCGCCACAATCTGGCCCTCCTGTACCGGCTGGCCAATGCGCACATCCACCTCGGTCACCGGCCCGGTCAGCGTGGTGGTCAGCGCCACCACCTCCTGCGAACCAATGTCCGCGGCAGCCGAAACCTTGGCCACCACGTCCTTCGGCGCAAGCACCACTGTGTCTGTATCAGGAACAGAGGCAGCGCCACCGCCGCACGCCGCGAGTGTCAAAGCTGTAAACGCTGCCACCACAGCAGCGCCGAGGGTTACTCTCCGATTTTTCACGGAGTTAGATTAGCAAATACAACCCCTATTTTCCGAGTGCTATCGAGGCGCTACTCAACAGTCACAGACTTCGCCAGATTACGCGGCTGATCCACATTCAAACCGCGAGCTTCCGCCACAGCACACGCGAATATCTGCAGCGGCACCGTAGCCAGAAGCGGCTGCAACAGCCCAGCCGACTCAGGGATGCGGATCACGTGGTTAGCAAACTGCACCACGTCCTCATCGCCATCTTCTGCAATCACAATGGTCACCGCACCACGCGCGCGGACCTCCTGGATGTTGGAGACCACCTTGGCGTGCAGGTTATGACGCGACCCCTTGGACGGCACGATGATAAACACCGGCTGCCCTTCCTCCACCAGCGCGATCGGACCGTGCTTCAGCTCGCCCGCAGCAAAGCCCTCAGAGTGCAGGTACGCAACCTCTTTCAGCTTCAGCGCACCCTCCAGCGCCACGGGGAAGCCCACGTGGCGGCCCAGGAACAGCACCGACTTGGACTGCGCTAACTCCTTGCCCAGCTGCTTGACCTGGTCCTCATTGTCCAGCACGTTCTGCAGCTTCTCCGGCATCTCCTCCAGATGATCAATGATCTGGCGGATCTCATCGGCGTACTTATTGCCACGCACCTGCGCCAGGTACAGCGCAAGCAGGTAGGCAGCCACAATCTGGGAGATAAACGCCTTGGTAGACGCCACGGCGATCTCCGGGCCAGCGTAGGTGTAGAGCACCGCGTCCGACTCCCTCGGAATGGAAGCACCCACCGTGTTACAGATCGCAATGACCTTCGCACCCTGTTCACGGGCGTGGCGCACCGCCATCAGCGTGTCCATGGTCTCACCCGATTGGGACACGGCAACCACCAGCGTCTGCTCATTCACAATCGGGTCGCGGTAGCGGAACTCATGCGCCAGCTCCACCTCCGTAGGGATGCGGCACCAGTGCTCAATGGCATAGCGCGCCACCTGCCCGGCATACGCCGCGGTACCGCACGCCACGATGATGATCTTGTTAATAGAGCGCAACAGCGACTCATCAATGCGCAGCTCATCCAACGTCAGCTGGCCGTCCTCATTGAAACGCCCATAGAGCGTGTCACGGATCGCCGCCGGCTGATCGTGGATCTCCTTTTCCATAAAGGAGTTGTAGCCACCCTTCTCAGCGGCGGTGATGTCCCATTCCACGCGGAACGGTTTGCCTTGAGCCACCGCACCCTCAAAGTCAGTGATCTCATAACCATCAGCAGTCAGCGTGACAATCTGGCCGTTGTCCATCTCCACCGCGTCGCGGGTGAATTCGATGAAGCCCGACACGTCAGAGCTCAAGAAGTTCTCGCCCTCGCCCACGCCGATCACCAGCGGGGAGTTCCAGCGCGCCGCCACAATACGGTCCGGGTGATCCGCGTGGATAGCCAGCAGGGTAAACGCACCCTCCAGGCGCTGCGCGGTCAGCTGCATCGCACGCGTAAGGTCCCCGTTTGCCTCGGTGTTGTAGATCTCCAGCAGCAGCGTGCCAGCAACCTCGGTGTCCGTGTCAGAGACAAAGGTGTAGCCCTTTTCTGCAAGCTCCGCTTTCAGCTGCGCGAAGTTCTCGATGATGCCGTTGTGCACCACCGCCAGCGCACCATTGCCAACCACATGCGGGTGTGCATTCGCGTCGGTCGGGCCGCCGTGCGTAGCCCAACGAGTGTGCCCAATACCTAGGTGGGAAGCGTCAAGGGGTGCGGCAGCAATCGCTGCCTCCAAGTCAGCAACCTTGCCAGCCTTCTTGCGGCATTCAATGCGCCCACCTGTTGCTACGGCGACACCAGCTGAGTCGTAGCCACGGTACTCCAGCCTGCGAAGGCCCTCAATAATGACAGTTTTTGCGTCGCGTTCACTGTTGTTCGCAGCGCCGACATACCCAACGATTCCACACATAGTTCAAAATTTTAAAGGCAAAAAGCCGCAAACCCCACAGCGGACCTCTCTAGATCTCCTGCGGGGTTGCTGAACGTTCGCCGTGAGCCTTACGGCCCGTGATGTTAGGCCTTTTCCATACCAATCATTTGGCCGTCCGGGCGGAACACCTGCGCCACAGCCGGGCGCGGAACAGACGTGCCACCATCCGGCCAGTGAGAAGCTGGGTTTTCAAAGGTAGCGTCATCTTCCTCACCCGGGTGCTGCACGTTCACCAGCACCAGCTGGTCCGTCACAATCGGGCCACAGGTCTCAGCTGCATACGGGACCGTGAGGAAGCACTTGGTCTGGCCACGGTTCTCACCCTCCAGGCCAATGGCGTAGAGGCCATCGTTGGAGCCCAACGCGTTGCCGTCGGTAGAGATCCACAGGTTGCCATGGGAGTCAAAGGCGATGTTGTCCGGGCAAGAGATCGGGGAAACCTGCTCCTTCGGGAAACCGCTGAAGTAGGTCGACGCCGCCTCCGGGTCACCACAGACCAGCAGGAGGTTCCAGGAGAAGTCAGTGCCAGCGTGGTCATCTACAAGCTCCATGACCAGGCCGTTCTTGTTCTCGCGGATCGGTGCGTACTCGGTGACGTCTTCCTTGCTCTTCTTCTCATTCTCACCGGTGGCGCCGCGGTACTTGTTGTTGGTCAGCGCCAGGTACACCTTGCCGGTAACCGGGTTAACCTCGAAGTCCTCCGGGCGGTCCATCTTGGTTGCGCCAACCTCATCCGCAGCAAGGCGGGTGTAGATGGCAACCTCCTCACCGGTGAAGCCCTCAACGTGGGACTCAGCGGTGCCGTCCGCGTGCGCGGTCAAAAGCGGGATCCACGTGCCGGTGCCGTCAAACTCGCCATCCTCAGGAAGGTCACCATCGCCGGTGATCTCGCCTTGCGGGGAGTTGCCCTCCAGGTTGGCAACGTAGAGCGTGCCCTCATCCAGGATGGTCATGTTGTGCGCAACATCGCCCTCCTTGATCTTCTTGGAGGAAACGAACTTGTAGATGTACTCAAAACGAGCGTCATCGCCGGAGTAGCACACCACGGTGCCATCCTCGGTGACGTGGATGTTGCCGGCTTCGTGCTTGAAGCGTCCCAAAGCCGTGTGCTTCACCGGAATGGACTCCGGATCATAGGGGTTGATCTCCACCAGGTAGCCGAAGCGGTTGAACTCGTTCGGCTCCTTCGCCAGGTCAAAGCGGTCGTGCAGGCGCTCCCACTTGCGTTCCGACGCCTCCTCCGGCACACCAAAGCGCTTCACATCAGCCGCCGGGCGATCCCCCGTCACCGCCTTCGCGTTTGCCCAGTACTGGTCAATGTTCTCCTCACCAGACAGGAAGGTGCCCCACGGGGTCACGCCACCGGCGCAGTTGTTGAAGGTGCCGAACACCTTGGTGCCAGTCGGGTCCACGGAGGTCTTCAGCAGGTCGTGGCCAGCAGCCGGGCCGACAATCTTGAACTCCGTCTCCCCGGTGATGCGGCGGTTCAGCGGGCCGAACTCGCGGGTCAGCTCACCGGTCTTCTCGTCGCGCGAGACCTCCAGGATGGTGTGACCGTGGCTGACAATACCGATGTTGATTTCCTCATCCGTCGGGTTCTCCGGATCGTAGTTCGGCAGCATCTGCGGCTCCGTGGAGTACTCGTGCGAGCAGACGTACACCATGCGGTTTTTGTCCGTCGGGTGCTCCATCAGGCCAGCAAAGTCATTGTTGAAGCCGAACTGGCGGGCAGCGGCTGCAGCGGTCTGGTTGTTCGGGTCAAACTCCGGCGCGTCCTCGTATACCGGGTCGCCCCACGCAATCAGCACGGAGGTGGCGTAGCCAGCCGGGACAACAACCTCGTCCTTCTCGTTCGGCGCAACGCTTTCAAAGCGCATGCCAGCAACCGGGGTGATCACAGCAGCTGCAGCATCAGCGTTGGAAGTAGGGGTTGCAGCCTGGGTTTCGGTACCCGCATCGCCTTCAGCGCCACAGGCAACCAACACAGCGGTGCCGCCAAACGCCACGGTGGAAGCACCGAAGGCCTTCAGCACGCCACGACGCGACATGATGTCGCCGAAATACGGGTTATCGGATTCGTTGGTGCATTCACCAGCACAGGCGTTGCCGCACTTGTAGGTGCAGGTCAGGCTGGAACGCTTGGAATGGAAAAGGTTCTTACCCTTCAAAGACATGGATGTACTCCCCGGGAAACGTTGGTAGCAATGTTTTGCTAGCGGTCACAAACGCTGCAAACGTTATTTCCGCTACCTAACCAATCGGGGAAGTCCAGGTGAACAGTTGCTGAACTTTCTTAGTTACTCCGCTTTACGCAGGTAGTAATGAGGCGGGTCCGTATAGAGCAGCTTGTTACCGGTCAGCCCACACCAGGCGTAGAGGTCAATATGAATAGCCTCGTTGATAGAGCGCAGGTGGAGCACGTCGCCGACCTCCATCTGGTCCCGAAAAAGCAGGAAAAGCCGCACGAGTACATCACCGCAGGCGATGTCTTCCGCATCCCAGTAGTGCTGCGACTCGGGCGGCTCTTCCATAAGCTCCACTACTGCGTATCCCCCACCTGCTGCAGGTAGGTGTCGCGCGCTTGGACGATCTGCGCCAGCTGCTGCTGCGCAAGGCGATCTGCCACGATCGGGTTGTCCGCAAAGGTTGCAAACCCGCAGTCAGTACTCAGCAGCACGCGGTCTGTGCCAAAGGCCTCAACCGCAGCGGCAATGCGGGCCACCACGTCCTCCGTCGGCTCAAGTGCCTGCTGCTTTTGGTTGAGCACGCCGACGCAGACCCGCTGGTCCTCGCGAATCCCGCTCAGCGCATCCAAGCTGCCGGCACGTGGAGTGGCCAGCTCCAAGGAGAGCGTGCCCACATTCAGTGCAGCAAACAGGTCTACAAACGGTGCGTAGTCGCCTTCGAGTGCGGCCGATTCATCCGTGGTCCAGTTGCCGCGGCACACATGCAGAGCAAGCCGCTGCGGGTCGAAACCTGCCGTCAGCTGCTCAAGCAGCGACTGCGCAAACGCGAGCTCCTCGTCCACACTGCCGGACAGCTCATCGAGTGCGCCGCACATGAAGGTGCGCCCACCACCGTCGTGACGGCCGTAGACCACCTCAGTCAGCACCGGCTCATCAATCTGGATCATCGCGGTGCCCAGCGAATACAGCTCATGGAGTTCCTCGCGCAGCACACGCACAATGTCGACGGCCATTTCCTCACGGCTTTCATACGCCCGGTCAGAGACGCACTCCATCCACATCGTGCGGGTCAAAAGATACGGCCCAGGCAGACACACCTTCACCGGCGCGTCCGTCAGGGACTGCAGGAAGCGGACCTCATGAGCCACCAGCGGCTTATCGCGCCCAAGCAGGCCGAAGACCGCGGGGTGGCGGACATCTCCGGCAGGAACGTCCAACGCGCGCAGCTCGCGCTCAAACTCCTCCGGATCATCCACGTACGGCAGCAGGTCCGTAATAGGAATGAGCTGGCAGTTCTGCAGCCTTCCTGCAACGAAGCTGGAGTAGTTGTCGCGGCGCATCTCACCGTCAGTAACCACATCCACGCCGGCACGCTGCTGGGCGGCCAACACGAGCTCCACCGCATCATCGGCGGTGGCCTGGAACTGATCTTCCGGCATCCGGCCAGCCAAATTCTCGTGCACCGCTTCGAGCAGCCACGGCTTACGCGGCCACGACCCCATGGTCATTACCGAAAGCGGCGCAATCTGCGGCGCCGACGCAGGCGCCGGGAAATCCGTTGGCACCGTGGGGGTGACCACTTCCTGGGTCACGGGCATCTGTGGGCGCTTGCGCTGCTTTGCGCCGCGCTTCTTCGCCACTGGTTGTGGCGCACTCTCGGGCTCCGATGGGTCAGCCGAAGGCGTGTCAGCCCCTGCGAACGCGCCTTTACACACTAGGAAACGCCAGCGGCCTTGATCCGTCTCCTCGATCATGTTCACCAGCTCATTGCCGGTAAGCCGGCACCAAGAAGGAAGATCATCCGGGACAGTCGGCTCGTAGGAGATGATCTCCAGCAGCTGGCCCGGATCCAGCGGGTCGATGTGCTGACGGATCAGCAGCAGCAGGCCATTGCCGCAGTCAAGGTCTCCCCCATCAAAACTGGTGTGGGGCGCGTACGGGTGAGTTGCTTCTGCCACGTTGTTATGCCTAGTAGGACACGCTCGGCGTGCCGTCCGCCAGGAACTCGACGAGCTTCGCGCCGCCGACGATCTGCGCGCCCTCGATCAGCTGGTCTTCCGTGTAGCCGCGCTTCTTAATGCACGGTGCGCACACGTAGAGGGCACCGCCAGCGGCGATGAAGTTTGCAATGAGCTCCTTGAGCGGGGCGAAGCCTTCCTCGTGGATGTCGTCAGCGTAGCCCTCAACAGCCAGGTAGGCGCCCTCAGAGGAGAGGAACACCATGGTGTCCTGGGCGGAGCCGACGGCAGCGTTGGCTACGACGAAGCCAACGGTGGCCAGATCCGTGTCGTTCTTAGCGTGGGCAATGGTTACACAAAATTTTCCGGTAGACATGCCCGCTAGGGTACAGAAGGTTGGGGCACGTTAGGCGTCGATAAGCAAAATGCAAAAGCCGCACCACCCGGGAAACGGGGGTGCGGCCTTTGGCGCTAGTAACTAGCTAGAACTAGCGAGCCTTCTCAATGATCTCAATGAGACGGAAGTGCTTGTCCTTGGACAGCGGGCGGGTCTCCTCGATGCGAACGAGATCGCCGACGCCGGCGGTGTTGTTCTCATCGTGAGCCTTCACACGCTTGGTGGTACGCACAATCTTGCCGTACAGAGCGTGGGACTTACGGTCCTCAACCTCGACCACGATCGTCTTGTCCATCTTGTCGGACACGACGTAGCCGCGGCGGCGCTTCTGCAGGCCCTTCTCCTTCGGCTTAGCCTCGGTGTGCTTCGGGCCCTTGCCGGTGTTCTTCTCAGTCACGTTTGCCTCAGTCATGGTTATGCCTCAGCTCCTGCAGACTCGGGTACAACGGACAGGCCGAGCTCACGCTCGCGCAGCACCGTGTAGATGCGAGCAATGTCGCGCTTCACCGTGGAGATGCGGCGGTTGTTGGTCAGCTGGCCAGTGGCAAGCTGGAAGCGCAGGTTGAACAGCTCTTCCTTTGCCTCGGTCAGGCGGGTACGCAGCTCATCATCGTTGAGCTCGCGGAATTCGGATGCGGGGGTACCGGCAGCCATTAGAACTGGTCCTCCTTCTTAATCACGCGAGTCTTGCACGGCAGCTTCGCACCAGCGCGGCGCAGAGCTTCCATTGCAGTCTCCTCGTTCGGGTAGGACATCTCGAAAAGGATGCGGCCAGGCTTAACGTTGGCCACCCACTTCTCAACCGGGCCCTTACCGGAACCCATACGCACGCCGAGCGGCTTCTGGGTCAGCGGACGGTCCGGGAAGATGTTGATCCAGACCTTGCCACCACGCTTGACGTGGCGGTTGATAGCGATACGAGCCGACTCGATCTGGCGGTTGGTAACGTAAGCCGGCTCAAGAGCCTGGAGGCCATAGTCACCAAAGTTGATCTTGTTGCCGCCCTTGGACACGCCGGAACGGGTCGGGCGGTGCTGACGGCGGTACTTCACGCGCTTAGGAATAAGCATGCTTAGCCCTCCTGCTTCTGCTCGGCGCGCTGCTGGCGGCGCTGGCCACCGCGGCGCGGACGACGATCGCGGTCGCCACGGCCACGACGCTCATTGCTCGGCGCATTGAGCTCGGACTCGCGAACGCCACCTACGACATCGCCCTTGTAGATCCACACCTTGACGCCAATGACGCCAAAGGTGGTGTGTGCTTCAGCCGTGCCGTAGTCAATCTCCGCACGAAGGGTGTGCAGCGGCACACGGCCCTCGTGGTAGCGCTCAACACGGGACATTTCGGCGCCGCCCAGACGGCCAGAGCACAGAACCTTGATGCCCTTGACCTGCGGGTTGCGCATCGCAGACTGGATAGCCTTGCGCATCGCGCGGCGGAATGCCACACGGTTGACAAGCTGCTCTGCGATGGACTGTGCGACCAGGGTCGCGTCAGCGTCGACGTTCTTGACCTCGAGGATGTTCAGCGCAACCATCTTGCCGGTGAGCTTCTCCAGCTCGCGGCGGATGCGGTCAGCCTCAGCGCCGCGGCGGCCAATCACGATGCCCGGGCGGGCGGTGTGAATGTCCACGCGAACGCGGTCACGGGTGCGCTCGATGACAACATCGGAGATGCCTGCGCGCTCCAGGTTGTTCTGGAAGAACTCGCGGATCTTGATGTCCTCAGCGACGTAGTCGGCGTAGTTCTTGTCGGCGTACCAGTGGGACTTCCAATCGGAAGTGATGCCCAGGCGTAGGCCGTGGGGGTGGATTTTCTGACCCATTAGTTCGCCTCTTCCTTGGACTCGACGACAACAGTGATGTGAGAGGTGCGCTTACGGATCTGGAAAGCGCGGCCCTGTGCACGCGGCTGGTAACGACGCATGGTCGGACCCTCATTTGCGTAGCACTCTGCGATAACCAGGGTGCGCGGATCCAAGCCGAAGTTGTTCTCGGCGTTGGCCGCAGCAGAAGCGACGACCTTGGCAACCGGCTTAGCGGCTTCCTGCGGCGCGTACTTCAGGATCGCGAGAGCCTCAGCAACAGACTTACCGCGGACGAGAGCCAGCACGCGGCGGGCCTTCATCGGGGAAGTGCGCACGAACTTGGCCGTCGCGGATGCAGTGGTGATGGTGTCAGCCATTGCTTATCGACGTCCCTTCGTTTCCTTGACGTGACCCTTAAAGGTCTTGGTGGGTGCAAACTCGCCGAGCTTGTGACCAACCATGGACTCGTCGACGAACACCGGAACGTGCTTACGACCGTCGTGGACGGCGAAAGTGTGACCGATGAAGTCAGGGAGAATGGTTGAGCGGCGAGACCAGGTCTTGATGACCTGCTTGGTGCCGGCCTCGTTCTGAGCGTCCACCTTGTTGAGGAGGTGCTCATCGACGAACGGGCCCTTCTTCAGGCTACGTGGCATGTTGTCTTACCTCCTCTTAGCGCTTCTTCTTGGTGCGACGGCGGCGCACAATCATGTTGTTCGAGTAACGGTTCGGGTTGCGGGTGCGGCCTTCCTTCTGGCCCCACGGGCTCACCGGGTGGCGACCACCAGAGGTCTTACCTTCACCACCACCGTGCGGGTGATCAACCGGGTTCATAACCACACCACGCACGGTCGGGCGCCAGCCCTTCCAGCGCATACGGCCGGCCTTACCCCAGCGGATGTTGATCTGGTCAGCGTTGCCAACCTCACCAACGGTTGCGCGGCAACGGATGTCCACGCGGCGGATCTCAGAAGACGGCATACGCAGCACTGCGTAGTTGCCTTCCTTACCCAGCAGCTGGATGGACGTACCTGCGGAACGAGCCAGCTTTGCACCAGCGCCCGGCTTGAGCTCCACAGCGTGGATGGTCGTACCGGTCGGGATGTTGCGCAGCGGCAGGTTGTTGCCAACCTTGATGTCGGCGTTCGGACCGGACTCCACAACGGTGCCCTGCTTCAGGCCCTTCGGCGCGATGATGTAGCGCTTCTCGCCGTCGTAGTAGTGCAGCAGTGCAATGTTTGCGGTGCGGTTCGGGTCGTACTCAATGTGAGCAACCTTTGCCAGCACGCCGTCCTTGTCAGAGCGACGGAAGTCAATCACGCGGTAGCGACGCTTGTGGCCGCCGCCGCGGTGACGGGTAGTGATGTGGCCGTGCGTGTTGCGGCCACCCTTCTTCGGGAGCGGGCGCAGCAGGGACTTCTCCGGCGTGGAGCGGGTAATCTCCTCGAACTCGGAAACGGAGCTGTTGCGGCGACCCGGGGTTGTCGGCTTGTACTTACGAATAGCCATAGTTTGTCCTTTTCTATCGTCTCTTCATCAGAGCGATGGCCTTAGGCCGTCGCACCGCCGAAGATGTCGATGGAGTCGCTGCCCTCGCGGAGAGTGACGTAGGCGCGCTTGGTGTCCTTACGCTTGCCAAAGCCGGTGCGGGAGCGCTTGCGCTTGCCCTCACGGTTGGCGGTGTTCACCGAAGCAACGTCAACGCCGAAGATCTCTTCCACGGCAATCTTGATCTGGGTCTTGTTTGCAGACGGGTTCACGAAGAACGTGTACGTGTTCTGCTCCATCAGCGCGTAGGTCTTCTCAGAGAGGACCGGTGCGATGATGATGTCGCGCGGATTCGCAACCTTAGCCATTTACTTCTCCTCCTCAGCCGTCGCTGCCGCGCCGGCAGGTGCAGCCACGACGTTGCCGCGGTTGATGAAGGTGTGCAGTGCTTCGACCGAGAACACAACGTCATCTGCATTCAGGACGTCGTAGGTGTTCAGCATGGACGGAGCGATAACGTGCACGCCCGGCAGGTTCCTTGCGGAAAGGCGGGAATTCACATCGTCGCTGCCCAGGACCAGCAGAACGGACTTACGGTCGGTCAGGCGCTCAAGGAAAGCACGTGCAGACTTGGTGGACGGGTTCTGGCCAGGGACCAGATCCTCCACCACGTGGATGCGCTCGTTGCGAGCACGATCCGTCAGCGCACCTGCGAGAGCGGCCTTGATCATCTTCTTCGGGGTCCGCTGCGCGTAGGAACGCGGCTGCGGACCGTGGACGGTGCCACCACCGGTGAAGTGCGGAGCACGGGTCGAGCCCTGGCGTGCACGGCCGGTGCCCTTCTGGCGGAACGGCTTCTTGCCGCCACCGGAAACCATGCCACGGGTCTTCGTTGCGTGCGTACCCTGACGTGCTGCAGCCAGCTGTGCAATTACAACCTGGTGCATCAGGGGAATAGATGCCTCGCGGTCAAAAAACTCTGCCGGAAGCTCAACGGAGCCGTTGGTCTTACCATCAGCGGTGTGGACGTCAAGCGTCAGGTTCGTCATGCGTGAGCACCGCCCTTCACTGCGGTCTTGACGGTAACAATGCTGCCCTTGGCACCCGGGATTGCGCCCTTGACCAGGATCAGGTTGTTGTCGCCGTCGATGCGTTGGATCTTCAGGTTCTGGGTGGTAACGCGGTTACCGCCCATGCGGCCAGCCATACGCGTGCCCTTGAACACGCGACCCGGGGTAGCACATGCACCGATGCCACCCACGCGACGGTGAGCAGCCTGGTTACCGTGCGAAGCACCCTGGCCAGCAAAGCCGTGGCGCTTCATGGCGCCAGCGTAGCCCTTGCCCTTGGTGGTGCCGACCACGTCAACGTAGGTGTCACCCTCAAAGATGGTGGCGTTGTACTCCTGGCCAACCTCGTACGCGGAGGTGTCATCCATACGGATCTCCACGACGTGGCGGCGCGGGTTCACACCGGCCTTCTTGAAGTGACCAGCCTGCGGCTTCTTGGTCTTACGGGGGTCAATATCGCCATAAGCGATCTGGATGGCAGAGTAGCCATCGATTTCGGGGGTGCGGATCTGGGTGACCACGCACGGACCAGCCTCGACGACGGTAACCGGGATAACACGGTTGTCCTCGTCGAAGATCTGGGTCATGCCGATCTTCTTGCCCAGAATGCCCTTCATCTGGTTGTCAGACATTTCAGTTCTCCTGCTTACTGGATGTTCACGTCAACGCTGGCCGGAAGGTCAATGCGCATGAGCGCGTCGACGGTCTTCGGCGTCGGATCGAGAATATCGATGAGGCGCTTGTGGGTGCGCATCTCGAAGTGCTCGCGAGAATCCTTGTACTTGTGCGGAGAACGAATGACGGCGTACACGTTCTTTTCAGTGGGCAACGGCACCGGCCCCACGACGCGGGCACCCGTGCGGGTGACCGTCTCAACGATCTTCTTCGCGGATGCGTCGATCGCCTCGTGATCGTAGGCCTTGAGCCTGATGCGGATCTTCTGTCCCGCCACGCTTACCTCTTCCTCGCATCCCCACGTTCAACTCTCGCTTCGCTCGAAGTTGAACGAAGTGAAACGAGAGCGAAGCGGTGGGGTTGTAGCTTCTAGTTTCTCTATAACGTTGTCCGGGCTGGGCCCTTGGCTCAACGCCAGTGTCTTGTAATTGACTGTCATGACACTTCAGAAAGTTGGGACGGGCGTGCAACAAACTGCTCGCGTACGTCTCCAGTGCTTTCCCCGCGCCTACATACCTACATAAGGCACATATATGACGTGGGTGTCAGACTCGGAAGGGTGCGTGACTCTTCGCGTACTGCCGCTGTTTATTTGCCATGGCCCCTTCCCGGTGAAGGTGTCATGGTTACCTCACCATCGCTCGCCTTTTACAACGAGCCATGTCAAAGCAACCCGAGTATTTAAACACAAAGGCCACAAAAGCGCAAACCCCCGTCGCGCGTGAGAATGTTGGGACGGGGGTGCGTCGATAAGCAAAAGCTCCCTAGTGGTGCGAAACCGCGTTACCGGCCTCCCGCTCGTTGGAAGCGGACGTCATCTCCGCGAGCACCTCGGTGACCTTGATGTCCGCCACGGGCGACTCATACGGGTCCTCAAAAATCTGGTCCCCCAGGATGTTGAACACGTAGTCCATATCCTTGTCACCACGGCCGGAAAGGTTGACCAAGAGGTTCAGCTCCTCACCAGTCTCTTCCGCCTCCTCCGCCATGCGCAGCGCGTGCGCCAACGCGTGGGAGGACTCAAGGGCAGGAATGATGCCCTCATGACGCGAGAGGATACGAAACGCCTGCAACGCCTCCACATCGGATGCCACCACATACTCCGCGCGGCCCGTCTGCTTCAGATACGCGTGCTGCGGACCAACGCCCGGGTAATCCAGGCCGGCAGACACCGAGTGGGACTCATCCATCAACTCACCATCCTGGTCAGTAACCACATAGGACCGAGAACCGTGGAGAAAGCCGATCTTGCCGTGAGCCAACGGCGCGCCATGCTTGTTAGTGTCCAGGCCCTCCCCCGAAGGCTCAACACCAATCAGACGCACCTTGTCATTGCCCGGCTGATCCTCCAAGTACTGCGCGAATGCACCGATGGCATTGGAGCCGCCACCAACGGCAGCGATGACAGCATCCGGCAAACGACCAGTCTCAGCCAGCATCTGCTCACGCGACTCGCGCGAGATCACAGCCTGAAACTCCTTGACCAACGTGGGGAACGGGTGCGGGCCGCAGGCGGAACCCAGCACGTAGTGCGTCGTGGAAAGGTTCTCCAGCCAGTCCCCCAGCGCCACGTCAATCGCATTCGACATGGAGCCGCCGTCCTCATTGGTCACCGGCGAGACCTTCGCACCCATCAGGCGCATACGGCGAACATTCGGCTGCTGGCGCGCAACATCCTGCGCACCCATATAAATAACGCACTCCATGCCCAGAAGCGCAGCCACCATAGCGGTAGCGGTACCGTGCTGGCCTGCACCGGTCTCTGCAATCAGGCGACGCTTACCCAAACGCTTTGCAATCAGCGCCTGCGCCAACACCTGGTTAGCCTTGTGCGCACCGCCGTGCGCCAAGTCTTCACGCTTCAAAAACAGACGGACGTTTTCAAGCTTCTTGCCCGTTTTCTTGGAGCGTGGCAAGTTCAGGCACTCATAGACCGGGGTTGGGCGCCCCAGGTACTTAGCCTGCAGCTCTGCAAGCTCGGCGAGAAACTCCTCATCATGCCGAGCATCAACAAACGCCTGCTCCAACTCATCTAAGACCGGGTACAACGAATCCGGTACATACTGTCCACCAAATTCACCGAAGTATGCGCTGATAAGCGTCTTGCGAATGTCCTGCGTCATGGACCCACATTATGCATGAGCCCAGCGCCCAGCGGGGCTAAACGGGTAGGGTTGAGCAGGTACACCAATCCAATGAAAGGATCATCATGGCTGACAACAACACCCCGAAGACCCCGAACACCCCGTCTACCACTGATTCCACTGCAAATTCCAAGGCAGTAGAGACGGAGCAGGTCCGCCCGCGCAACGAGAACCTGGAGACCGATCACGGCACCACCGTTATTGATGACAACGTGGTGGGCAAGATCGCCGGCATCGCAGCTCGCGAAGTTTCCGGTGTGCACAACCTCGGCGGTGGCGCTGCACGTATGTGGGGTGCTGTGCGTGAGTCCTTCACCTCCTCCACCAACGTCCAGCAGGGCGTAAACGTTGCGGTGGACCAGGGACACGTCAGCGTTGCGGTTGCCATCATCGCTGAGTACGGCGTTGCTATCCACGAGCTGGCTAACGCTATCCGCGAGAACATCACCGTTGCCATTACCCGCATGACGGGCCTGATTGTGGACCGCGTTGATGTGACTGTGCATGACGTGAACCTGCCGGAGCAGGAGACCGCTTTGTCCGAGCAGTACGACGAGAACGTGAACTACCAGGCTGCTAACCCGGCACTGGGCCAGTAGTTATGGCGCAGACCTCCGTAACCCGAGAAACCGCGGAGGCAGCCCGTACCGCAGCACTTGCAGTCTCCGGCGTTGCCGGCCTCCACGCAGGCCGCTTCGGCGAAGTGGCAATTCTGCTTCCCGGTGAACGCATCGAGGGGCTTCGTAACTCTCGGCGCAGCGTTGAGCGTGGCGGCGATAACGGCGGAGAGCACGGCACCGAACTTGGCCTTGAGGTCCACGTTGTGTTTGACGTTGGCTCTGAGCGCGAAGTGCAGGCTGTTGCAACCGACGTTCGTGAAGCGGTACTTCAGGCTACTTCTCTCGGTTTTGTAGACGTTGTGGTGGCGGATGCTGTCCGCGCGTCACACTAACTGGAAGACAATCTGGAAGATTTGGTGTTCCCCATGAATATCTTCGAAAACAAGACGGTGCTGGGCATCATCATCGGCCTGATCGTTGCGTTTTTCGTCACCTTTGGCGGTGTGTTCGGCCTGATTTGGCTGCTGCTGTTCACCGTCATCGGTGGCGTAATCGGCGCTCAGCTTGATGGCCGGCTGGACTTGGCCCGCGCCGTGAGCAAGACCTCCGGCAAGGGCCAAAGCTAATGGACGGCACGTTTTACCACATCAGCGAGAAGGCAGTTGAGCACGTAGCAGAGCAGGCCGTGCTCACTGTTCCCGGTGTACTCAGCCTCGACGCCCAGCTAGCTGGCCTTGCGGGGCGCAAGTACCCGCGGGTGAATGTGCACTTGGACCGCGCCTCAGCAATTGCTGCGGTAGAGGCCGAGATTGCCACCACCTACCCTGCCCCAGTTGCGGCTATTACGGACGCGGTGCGGGCCACCATCATCGCCCACATCCGTTCCCTGTGTGGGCTGGATGTTTCCCGCGTTCAGGTGCACGTGGCCAATGTGCAAACTGAGACGGACGGCCACCGTGTGACTTGGGATGATGTGGCTAGCCACAATGCATCGGCTGAGCCGGTTGGTATCCGCATATCCCCTTCGCCGGTCACCTCCCCGGTAACGAAGGACCCGATCGCGCTTTCGCCGATTGAGGTTGACTCACAGCTGGATGAACTGCGCGAAGTGACGGTTCCTGCGCCACCTGAGGTTCGCACCACAGGCTTTGACGCACCGCCGCTGCAGCTCACCGACGTTGTCGTGCCACCGCCGCTTGAGACGTTTTCGCCTGAGACTCCTCAGCCGCGCCAGCTTGCTGAAGTGCAGCGTTTCGTTCCGCAGGCTGCGTCCGTACACGCTCCGTACCCGCGCCCGGTCAAGGGCGCTACGGTGCCGCCGCGGCGCGCGCTCAAAGAGGTGTACATCAACCGGAGCTCTGTTGTGCCGGTAAGCGCTCCCGCGGCGCCGCACTTGCGTCCGGTTGGGGTGCCCTCGCCGAGACCTGTGAAGCGCCCTGAGGCCCCGATGCCGCAGCCGTTGAAGCAAATCACGATTCGACCGGTGGAGAAGTATTATGACCGCACCCGTTAAGGACCACACGGAAGCGCCAAACCGCCCGCTTGGTCCGCACCCTGGCGCTGAGCCGCGTGCGAATCCGGCTGTCCGTTGGATCACTGTTGTGCTTGGCGTGCTCCTGATTGCGCTTTCCGGCGTGTTGGTTCGGGAGCTTTGGTTCTACGCCCAGGACCAGCCGTTTACCTCTTGGTTGTTGCCGGTATTTAACACGATGGCTTCCTCGCTTATCGACGCAAAGGTGGTCACCCTCGGCATCATCATCGCCCTTGTCGGGCTTTGGTTTGTCATCACCGCCTTCATCCCGAGGGCTCGTACCCATGTGCGCGTGGACTCCCCCGCTTCTATTTGGGTACGTCCCGTGGATATTGCCCGCAAGGCAACCAACGCAGCCCGCGCTGAGACCGGCAGCACTACGGTCCGCTCGAAGGCGAACCGTAAGAAGCTGACGGTTGAGGTTGATGATGACGGCACTGGCTCAACCCAGGAGCGTGTGACCAGCCTGCTTAATGGTGAGTTCAGCCGTCTGCAGGCGCCGCCTGCGGTGGCAGTGAAGGTGAACCAGCCGGCACCTGCGCCGGAGACCGCTACTACTGAACAGGAGGTACAGCGATGACTAAGGGACTTTCCTTCTTCGACCGCCTCGTAGTCTTCCTCTTCGGACTGCTGCTTATTGTTGCTGGCTTTGTGCCGGTGGCGCTGTACTGGGACATCCCCTACGTCAGTGATTGGATTAACCAGTTCAACCGGGCATCGATTTCGGAGGTGCCCTACTACGGCTGGTACAACACCGCGCTGATTATCGCGGCGATCGTCCTGTTTTTCGTCGGCCTGTGGCTAATCCTGGCCAACATCCGCAGCCGCGCGTTCTCCAACAGGGAGATCGCGGCAGCGGACCCGGCACACGGCGACACGGTGATCAATGTCCAGCGCGTTGCCGAGGCGGCCTGTACGGCGATTACGCAATCCCCGTCCGTATCGCGTGCGTCGTGCAAGGTTGCAATGGTGGGCAAACGCCCAACCGCTACCTTTACCGTCATCGCTAACCCTTCCTATGACCTGGGTGAGGCGATCAGCGCCATTGAAAGCGCTAACGAGGATTTCCGCGTAGCCAACCACACGATGGAAATTGACACGGTGTGGAAGCTGCAGCTGGACCGCGTCGCAGCGTAGCCGCTACCAGCGTTTAGGCCTCCAACAGATACGCCTCTTTCAGTAGCCCCAGTTTGCGCGGCCTCCCGCCGCCGGCTGGGGCTACAACTATCTCAGCGCCCGGCGTACAAGCCAGCAGCTGGTCCCACGCGATCATTTCAAGCAGCGATTGTCTCCCCTGCACAGTCCATAACCAGATCCGCTGCCCGAGGATCACCCTAGAGCCGTCCTCACATTGCAGGAGCCAGCGTTCCGAGCCGACGTCCACACGCCGCAGGCCATCGAGCATGTCGGCGTCTTTCGGTGGCAACCCGGTGATCATTTCAACGACGCCCAGCCGGTGCTCTACGCCTTCTGTATCCCGCACCACCAGTGGCCGGCCCGGCCCTGTTGGCCGGAAGGCGTCATAGCGCCACACCCCGGGCATCCGTTTCGGGTCTGCAGCGTTTCGCACTATCGCCGTGGTGCTTGTCAGTGTGATGGTGAGCTGTGGCGCTGTCGTAGCGATGCACACAGTGCGTTCCAGTGGCGCTGTCAGCAGGGATGGGTGTTCTCTTGCAACCTCATCCAGGATTGCCAGCAGCTCGTCCTCGGTGGAGCCCCAGGACAGTCCACGGTTCTGCAACACACCTAGAAAAGCCGGGAGTGTGAGGTCTGGTTGGCCTTCCCACGCATCTTGGAGCCTCGCTATGAGTTTAGGGATGCGGGTTGGGTCAGTTTCGTGCACGCGAGCATTGTAGCCGAGCCCGTCCCATCTGATCTGGCACAAGTTGAGGCCGCGAGTTCGTGCACCAGTACGCGGCCTCCTCACGCTGATCGCGTTTGCGTAAGCAGGACGAACGGCCTGCGAACAGCGCTGGAACACAGATATGCAGGGGAAGATATGCAGGTTCCCAGCTCAGAGCGTTTTTTCAATAAGACCGGCCTTAATGAAAAATGGCCGCTACCTGCAGACCTGCATTTCTTCCCCTGCATATCTGTTGGGACCGGACAGGACAGGACCGGACCGAACCGGACAGCACAGGCTCCCCGATCCTGGCCATAGCTGCCCAAACACCTACCCCCAAACACCTGCACATGTATCCGGGCATGCAAAAAGGCCGCCCTCCCGTGTGGGAGTGGCGGCCTTTAAGGCGTTACTGGGTTACCCAGTTAGACCCTGGTGGCTGGAATTAGCCGAGGATCTTGGTAACACGGCCAGCGCCGACGGTGCGGGAGCCCTCGCGGATAGCGAAGCGCAGGCCCTCGTCCATAGCAACCGGCTGGATGAGCTCAACGGTCATCTCAACGTTGTCGCCCGGCATAACCATCTCGGTGCCCTCCGGCAGCTTCACAACGCCGGTCACGTCAGTGGTACGGAAGTAGAACTGCGGACGGTAGTTGTCGAAGAACGGGGTGTGGCGGCCGCCCTCGTCCTTGGACAGAACGTAGACGGAGCCCTCGAACTTGGTGTGCGGGGTGTAAGCGCCCGGCTTGATGATGACCTGGCCGCGCTCAACGTCCTCACGCTTCAGACCACGGAGCAGCAGAGCTGCGTTGTCGCCAGCCTCAGCGGTGTCGAGAAGCTTGTTGAACATCTCGATGGAGGTAACGGTGGTCTTCTGGGACTTCTCGCGGATACCGATGATCTCGACCTCGTCGTTGAGGTTGAGCACGCCACGCTCCACACGACCGGTAACCACGGTACCGCGGCCGGAAATGGTGAAGATGTCCTCGATCGGCATCAGGAACGGCTTGTCGGTCTCGCGCTCC
The DNA here is from genome assembly GCF_001806945.1 of Corynebacterium sp. HMSC30G07. Taxonomy (NCBI): domain Bacteria; kingdom Bacillati; phylum Actinomycetota; class Actinomycetes; order Mycobacteriales; family Corynebacteriaceae; genus Corynebacterium; species Corynebacterium sp. HMSC30G07. The sequence continues at coordinate 148,853 of NZ_KV786449.1, forward strand.
GGGTCCGGAATGGAGTCGTCACATGCCTGCATGAGCTCCAGGATGGAGTCAACCCACTTCTTCTCGCCCTCGAGAGCCTTCAGAGCGGAGATGTGGATGATCGGTGCATCCTCGTCGTACTCCTGCTCAGCCAGCAGCTCACGAACTTCCATCTCAACCAGCTCGATGATTTCCTCATCATCGACCATGTCGCACTTGTTCAGTGCAACGAGGATGTACGGAACGCCAACCTGGCGAGCCAGCAGCACGTGCTCGCGGGTCTGCGGCATCGGGCCGTCGGTAGCTGCAACCACGAGGATTGCGCCGTCCATCTGAGCAGCGCCGGTGATCATGTTCTTGATGTAGTCGGCGTGGCCCGGGGCGTCCACGTGAGCGTAGTGGCGCTTCGGGGTGTTGTACTCCACGTGGGAGATGTTGATGGTAATACCGCGCTCGCGCTCCTCCGGAGCCTTGTCAATTGCGGAGTAGTCGAACGCCTTGTTCTCCTCCGGGTACTCCTGAGCCAGCACGGTGGTGATGGCAGCCGTGGTGGTGGTCTTGCCGTGGTCGACGTGACCGATGGTGCCAATGTTGACGTGCGGCTTCGTACGCTCGAACTTTGCCTTTGCCACTTGTTGTCCTCCTGGACTTCCATGTGGCTACGACCTTCGCAGCCACGTTGTTTACATTTGCCTTGCCTCATGGCCCGCATGCGCGAGACATGCTGCATCGACCATTTCACAATGTGCCAGTTACATGATCCTAGATTCTGAATGACCGTTTTTCAAACCGGCCGATCCGTGCAAACCGCGGATCCACCTAGTGAGTAACGGCCAACTCAAGCACCACCCCATCTTGCTGGGATTTTGGGCTGGAACTTCAGTAGGCCGCACCCGCTAGGGTGCGCTTCGCGCCGAGCTTTTTACTATCGACGGCTCTGGCGTAGCCGTCGATAAGCAGAAGGCGCAAAGCGTTAGGGCAATTTACTTGCCGGTGCGCTGCTCGATGATCTCCTGAGCAACGCTCTGCGGAACCTCAGCGTAGGAGTCAAACACCATGGTGAAGTTCGCGCGGCCTGCGGTGGAGGAACGCAGGTCACCAATGTAGCCGAACATCTCGGACAGCGGCACCTTAGCGCGAACAACCTTCGCACCGGAGCGGTCCTCCATTGCGTAGACCTGGCCACGGCGGGAGCTGATGTCACCGTTCACGGTGCCCATGTACTCCTCCGGGGTCACAACCTCAACAGCCATGACCGGCTCAAGCAGAACCGGCTTAGCCTTCGCAACTGCTTCCTTCAGAACCTGGGAACCAGCGAGCTTGAAGGCCATTTCAGAGGAGTCAACGTCGTGGTAGGCGCCGTCCTCAAGGGTGGCCTTGATGTTCACCAGCGGGAAGCCAGCGAGGTAGCCGTACTGCATCGCATCCTGGATACCAGCGTCCACGGACGGGATGTACTCCTTGGGCACGCGGCCACCGGTGACGGCGTTCTCGAACTTGTAGGTTGCGCTCTCGCCCTCCTCCAGCGTCTCCGGGTCCGGGTTGTACGGCTCGATGGTGACAATGACCTTTGCAAACTGGCCGGAACCACCGGTCTGCTTCTTGTGGGTGTAGTCCAGGGACTCCACCTTCTTGCGAATGGTCTCGCGGTAAGCAACCTGCGGGGAACCGATGTTTGCCTCAACCTTGAACTCGCGCTTCATGCGGTCAACCAGCACGTCGAGGTGCAGCTCGCCCATGCCGCCGATGATGGTCTGGCCGGTCTCTTCGTCCAGCTTGACGGTGAAGGTCGGGTCCTCTTCCGCCAGCTTCTGAATAGCGGTGCCCAGCTTCTCCTGGTCAGCCTTGGTCTTCGGCTCAATAGCCACCTGGATAACCGGATCCGGGAAGTCCATGGACTCCAGGATGATCGGGTGATCCGGGTTGCACAGGGTGTCACCCGTGGTGGTTTCCTTCAGACCGATGAACGCGTAGATGTTGCCGGCGTCAGCGTGCTCGACCGGGTTCTCCTTATTTGCGTGCATCTGGAAGAGCTTGCCCACGCGCTCCTTCTTGGACTTCGTGGAGTTGAGCATCTGCTCGCCCGGGATTGCCTGGCCGGAGTAGACGCGCACGTAGGTGAGCTTGCCGAAGAACGGGTGCACAGCAATCTTGAATGCCAGTGCGGAGAACGGCTCATCCACGGACGGCTTACGAACGAGATCCTCGGAGCCGTCCACGGAGGTGCCGCGGACCTCGCCGATATCCAGCGGGCTCGGCAGGTAGTCAACAACAGCGTCCAGGACCGGCTCGATGCCCTTGTTGCGGTATGCGGTACCACAGAACACCGGGTAGATCTCGGAGTTCACGGTCAGCTTGCGGATGGCACCCTTGATCTCCTCGACGGTGAGCTCCTCGCCGCCGAAGTACTTCTCCATGAGCTCCTCATCGGACTCAGCAACGGTCTCGAGCAGCTTCTCGCGGTACTCCTCAGCCTTGTCCTGCAGCTCAGCCGGGATGTCGACGATCTGCGGCGGGGTGCCGGTCTCAACCTTGCCCGGCCACAGGTATGCCTTCATCTGGATGAGGTCAACAACGCCGTCAAAGTCATCCTCAGCGCCGATCGGGATCTGCATAACCAAGGGCTTAGCGCCGAGGCGGTCAACGATGGTGCCAACGGTGTAGAAGAAGTCTGCACCCAGCTTGTCCATCTTGTTCACGAAGCAGATACGCGGCACGTTGTACTTCGCAGCCTGACGCCAAACCTGTTCGGACTGCGGCTCAACGCCTTCCTTGCCGTCGAAGACAGCAACAGCGCCGTCCAAGACACGCAGGGAGCGCTCCACCTCAACGGTGAAGTCCACGTGACCCGGGGTGTCAATGATGTTGATCTGGTTGTTGTTCCAGAAGCACGTCACGGCAGCAGACGTAATGGTGATGCCGCGCTCTTTCTCCTGCTCCATCCAGTCGGTGGTTGCGCCACCGTCATGGGTCTCGCCAACCTTGCGGTTGATACCCGTGTAAAACAGGATGCGCTCGGTCGTGGTGGTCTTACCAGCATCGATGTGAGCCATGATGCCGATGTTGCGGACCTTGTTCAGGTCTTTAAGCACTTCTTGTGCCACGTTTTTACCCCAACTTATGAGTTGTCGACACCGCCCCGGCGCACGCTAGGGAGCCGAGATAGCGTCTTTGGCGGATATTGTCCTTGGTCGATTATTCCACTAATTGCGCGTGGAGGTGGGTTACGCACCCGTCGCTACGCAAACGGCCCGGGAGCAAGACACCGACGCATACGCGTGCGGGCAACTTATCCACGGGCCGAAACGTGAGCTCATAGGGCGCGAACCTATTACCAGCGGTAGTGGGCGAAGGCGCGGTTTGCCTCTGCCATCTTGTGAGTGTCCTCACGACGCTTCACAGATGCACCCAAGCCGTTGGACGCATCCAGGATCTCGTTAGCGAGGCGCTCAATCATGGAGTTCTCACGACGCTGACGGGTGAAGGTCACCATCCAACGCAGAGCAAGCGTGTTGGAACGGCCCGGCTCAACCTTGACCGGAACCTGGTAGGTAGCGCCACCGACACGGCGGGAACGAACCTCAAGGTCCGGGCGGATGTTGCCCAGTGCCTTCTCCAGGGTGCCAACCGGGTCAGTACCGGTCTTCTCGCGGCAGATCTCAAGCGCGCCGTAAACGATGCGCTCTGCGGTGGACTTCTTGCCGTCCTTCAGGATCTTGTTCACCAGCTGGGTCACCAGCTCGGAGTTGTATACCGGATCCTTAACTACGGGACGTACAGGTGCTTTTTGCTTACGCATTGTTCTTTACTGTCCCTTCTTCGCGCCGTAACGGGAGCGAGCCTGCTTGCGGTCCTTCACACCCTGGGTATCCAGAGCGCCACGGATGATCTTGTAGCGCACACCCGGCAGGTCCTTCACACGACCGCCGCGCACGAGCACCATGGAGTGCTCCTGCAGGTTGTGGCCCTCACCCGGGATGTATGCGGAAACCTCAATACCGGAGGTCAGGCGCACACGTGCAACCTTACGCAGTGCAGAGTTCGGCTTCTTCGGAGTGGTGGTGTACACGCGGGTGCACACGCCGCGGCGCTGCGGGGAGCCCTTCAGGGCGGCCGTAGCAACCTCGGACTTCTTATCCTTGCGGCCCTTGCGGACCAGCTGCTGAATAGTAGGCATTCACGCTCTTTCTGTCTTCACGACCCGGCACACGCGCCCATACATGCAAAAATGGGGGCTCTTTCGCGGGGCCCTTCCGTCTGCATGAACCAACGCATGCAACGGATGTCGCATGGAGTTCGAAACTTTCGCACCGCGCGAGAATGCGGGCGAAACCTCAATCAAGGTACTACAGGAATAGTTTTGGGAGCAAATTTCGCTTATCGACGCCTACGTGAAAGCCCCGCTCACGCGGGGAACACGGGCTCATCCCTGCTAACGCGGGGACACAACTGGGCAGAACACAAGGCCCTCACGTGATTGGGCTCATCCCTGCTAACGCGGGGAAGTCTGTCCTGTTGAGCCAGTATCCCAATGATACTGAAGCCCCGCACACCCGTCGATTCCGTTTTAGACTGCTGGCATGACCGGCCGCACTGGGTTAGCGCTTCGCTCCACGCGTGACATGATCGCAGCTTCTGCAACCATCCCTGTCAGTGCGTTGCGCCTGCTTGTGCGCCATCTCCCCCAACTGATCGCGCTCATCTGTGCCGGCCTGGCTGGCAGGCAGGCGGTGATCTGGCTGGCGGTGTGGTTGTCCAACTACAGCAGCTTCGGGGCGTCGCTAATCATGCCGCTTGCGCCGCTTTCAGTGATGATGTCGCTGATCTTGTGCCTGTGGGTGCTGCGGCCATCGTTGCCCTTTTTGGCGGAGACGTTCCCGGAGAGGGCGGAGACGCAATCGCGCGCAAGGCTCCTGTCGGTAGGCGGGCTGCTGGTGTCCTTCCTCACGGTGTACGCCACGCACGGAATGCTGAAGGAGGACCTGCGGGATTTCCGACGCGCCACGACCATCGACGAATACATGAACCAAGGCTTCAACGCCGACTTCAGCCGCGCCTTCGTAGACAGCACGGCAGGGCTCATCGCGTTGATTCTGGGCACGATCATCCTGCGCAAAATCATCGGCTATTTCGCGCTTGCGGAGAAAGGCCTCGGCCTGACGTACTTCTCCGCGTACCTTGAGGTGCTATGGATGACCACGGTGTCGGTGTTTCTAACAAACCAGCTCTCAGCTGTGCAGGACTGGGCGCTAACGCGCAGAAGCATTGCGCCGACGTACCGCTCCTACGTGGAGCTTTCGGAAAACATCGAGGACTCCGCCGGGTTTCTTGCGGAGTCCTGGGCATGGCTCGCGGCGAAACTGCCCGCGTTTAGCCAGCTCATTACCGTGCCGATCGCCTGGTTGACGCTGGGTGCTGTGGTCTTTGGCACCTCACTGGTAGCGAAGCAGGCGGCCGAAAGCACTAAACCCGAAGCCACAAACACAGACACCGACGCCAAGGCCTCCAACCCCCGCCTGCGCCAACGCATGAAACAAGCCGCGCGCAGTGAGGCGAAAACGGTGATGGATGATGCCCTAAAGCCCGTCGCCGGCCCGCTGAAAACCACGTGGAAGGGGCTGCGCACCCTCGCCCGCGCTGGACTTGTGCCCATGGTGATCTTCTGCCTGGTGTTCATGCTGGCCACAAGCGTTGAGCTGGGCGTAGTCGAGCTTGGCCGTCTCGTTGCCGGGCCGCAGCAGTCGTTGCAGAGTGAGCAGGCTGCCACGCTCATCCTGGTGTTCGCGCGCATGACGTACCTGATGGTGGTGGTGTGTCTCGTCGCCGCGGCGCTGGATCACTTCCTGCGCAGCACCTACTTGCCGTCGGCAAACTCCCCGAAGGGTTCGGGCTCTGGCAGCACCAACGTCACGTAGTGCGGTTCCTCCCAACCAACGTGCAATTTGAGCGGCTGCACGCCGTCCGGCATGGCGATGGGGGTGAGTTTGCGCCAGGTGTCAGGGCGGGGGTCGCCGAAGCCCTCAACAATCTCCCCGTCCCCTACCAGCGGGCCGCCCTGACCCGGCAGGGTGCAACCGTTCGCAGTACTCAGATCCTGCTGCATCACTGGCTCCACAAAAGCTCTATCGACCAGCTGGTACTCGCGCCCGTCCGAGGCCGTCACCCACATCCGGCACCCCGCCAGCACCGACTCCTGCGGCGCTGACCACTCCGTGAGCACCAGCCACGGACTAAAACCCTCCGGCGCGTGCACCTCCAAAACGTCCTGTTGTTTCGGGTTCAGCTCCTGGAACTCCAGCACGCTCACCTGCGCCTGATACATCGCGCCTTCAACATCCGCGATCGGAAACGCGAAGCTCCCCTCGCCGCCAGCCGAAACCAGCTCTTCGTCGCTCCACGTCCACGGCCGCACGATGCTGAAGTACGGCTGCATCGACGCGCCAACCATCAGCGCCACAGCCACCGGCGCCGCCACCCACCAGGCCTTCCTCACACCGTCACCCCCTCACGGACAATCTCCCCCTCAACCAGGGGCTTTTCTAGCTTGATTGCGACCCGTGGCGCCATATGGTCCCAGGACGCTAGGACTCTCAGCGTGGCGTTATCAATCTTGTCCTGCGGCATCTCAAAGACAAACGTGCAGTCCACAGTCCTGCCCGGGTACAACACGGGGCAGCTGTTGCTCCAGCTGTTGGACTGGGTGAACTCCGTGCCGTCGGCAGCCGTGATGCTCCCTCGCACGAAGCCTATCGACGCCTCCGGGGTCACCCTGAAATCCACCACCACCCACGAAGCGTTCGTGCCCATCCCGTTAAACACCGGCGTGACGTACGCGCGGGTGTCCTCCACTGTGCCGATCTCCGGCGCGCTGCTTGTGTAGTCGAAGGGTGCAAAGACCCGGTCCACCGGGTTCGGCAGCTGCCCGCGGAGAAACACCCCAAGGCTAAGCAGGGCTAGGACCGCGGCAACGGTCCATACTCGACGCCCCATTGCATCCATCACCGCAGACTCACCTCCGCCATGCGCTGCGTTGGCAGCCACATCATCTGGTTGTCCAAGAAGGAGCGCTTGTATTCGAGGGTCCAGATGGTGAGGGTATCGGCGGCGTCGATAAGCTGCTGCCCCTGCGGCCCTTCATCGGCTGGGGTGAACACCACCGCAATGTCCAAGGGCACACCCGGGTTGGGGTTAATCACGTCATAGACGGGCAGCTCAAGCGGCTCCCCGCCGGGCGAAAAGCGCGCCGCCGAGACCAAAAACCGCGGCTGCTGTTCCTCCGGCAGCCCGGAGACTTCCAGGTCGAATGCCGAAAGCAGACGGGTCACCGGGCGCGATTGCGTGTTGGTCAGGCTCATCTCCACCACCCGCGAGCCGTCCAAGACGTAGGTCTTGCGGATCTGGATATCAAACGGCGCGACCTCCACCTCCACCGGCTGCGCCAAGGCGTTGATCCCGACCGGCGCGCTGGCATGGATGAACCCCTCGGGGTCGGCCTTCTCAAAGCCGCCACGTAACCCAAGGAGGCCAACAAACACCACTAGCGCCAGAATGGTCACATTGGTGCGCGTAAAGATGTCGCTGGCTACAGACCTGACAAATCCGTGCACACCAAGAATTCAAGCACGGCTTGCGGCGGCGCGCCCGACTTATCTACATGCTTATCCAAATGTCAGCGAGTACAGACGCACGCCCGCATCCGGGGTAATCCGTACCACACCAGAGAGCGGTTCGGACTGTTTCAGCAGGTCAATCGTGCCATCGGTGACCTCAAAGGTCTTTGTTGCCCCATCTGGGTATTCCACCTTGACATTGCCCTGCCCGGAGACCACCAGCTGCACCCACGCGGCATAGACGTTGATGGCAAGGTGCCCACCTTCCGCGGCGATGGATTCTGGGCCGAGTTCCCATCTGCCGTTAAGCACGAACTGGCCTCGCTGCGGATCAGACTGCGTTCCGAAATCGTGCTGGCCAGGCGTGTAATCCGCGTTGGCGGTGTAGCTCGCACGTTTCGTACCCAGGTAGGTCTCCGGGTTTCGACCGTCCACCCCCGTAGTCACGGAAGACTGCTCGATGGGGTTGGGGAGGGGGGCGTTGGTGGCGTCGGCAAGCAAAGCCCGAATAAGCTGCTCCGTTTCAGCGTAGGAGCCCTCCCCTTCCACGATCTGGCGGACATTGCCCTCCGTGTCAATGAGGTAGCGCGCCGGCCAGTAGCGGTTGCCGTAATTGCGCCAGGTCAGGAAATCATTGTCCTGCGCAACCGGGTAGTGGATGCCCTCCTGCTCCACGGCCCGTTTCACATTGTCCAAGTCGTGCTCAAAGCCGTACTCGGGCGAGTGCACGCCAACGACCTCAAGGCCGGAGTCACGGTACGTGTCATACAGTGCAGTGATGTGCTCGCCCGCACGCTGGCAGTTGATACAGGCGTACGCCCAGAAATCCACCAATGTCACCTTCCCGTCATGCGGAGTCGGCCCAGCATCCGGCGACGCCGTGTTGATCCAGTTTTCCAACCCCGCAAACTCCGGCGCAGGACCGCAATCCTGCAGCTGTCCAGGATCAGCGCGCCTGCATTCATCAAACGAACCCGCAGTCTGGCTCACCTGACCTAGAGCATCATTGGCCAGCTGAGAGGTTTCAAACTTCTCTTTCACTCCCGCAGTCCAATCCGGAAGAGAGCGCTGCAGCGCCGCAGGAGCATTCAACGCGAGAGCCAGCGTGAACACGAGAATCACCGCACCCACCAAGCTGCGGTGGCGCTGCACAAGATCAACTTTCTGACCAATGCGGTTGCCCGCAAACGCGAACGCAAGCAGCGGCAACGCCGAACCCGCTGCAAAGGACAGTGTCAGCGCCACCGTTGACCAGCCGATCTCCCCCGTACTGCCAGCTACCGTCACCGCAGCAAGCACCGGGCCCGCACACGGCGCATAGACAGCCCCCAGCGCCATACCAATGAGAAAGCCGCCCTTCCCTCGCGCCTTCTCCTGCAAGACCGTTGGGCGTGGAAGGGCATCAAACGGCTTCTGCAGCAACTCCCCCACCTGCGGCACGAACATGCCGATGCCCACCAACGCCAGCAGCACAATACCGCCCCAGCGAAGCAGCGATTGCGGCAGATGCAACAGGCCAAGAACAAGTGAGCCCAGCAACGCAATAGCAGCAAAGCTCAGCGTCAGTCCTGCAACTACCCGAGTTGGCTTCCTCCCCACACTCACACTGAGCACCACTGGCAACACCGGCAAAATGCAGGGCGATAAGCCCGTGAGCACCCCTCCGACAAACCCGACAATTACAACGCCCAACATCGTCTTTCACCCTTCTTTTTCAAGCGGTCACTATGTCAAGCTCTACGAAGCATGGGCCCCAAAGAGATTGGAAAAAGTTGCAAAAAATTTTTTTCTGCTCAATCCAATCCGATTGCTTGGTTGGTTCCGTAGTTACTCATAGCTGGCCACCAAACCGGTAGTCAGGATGTTTTGATCAGCACCACAACGAAGGAGCAACCAATGTCCACTTCCACTCACGCCACCACCCGCCGTGCACGCTTCGGCGCCACCGCCCTCTGCGCAGTGCTGGCCGCAACGGGCTTGGCTGCCTGCAACGACGCAGACAGCATGAAGGAAGACACGAAGATGACGCCGACGGAGCAAATGTCCTCCGAAATGATGAAGCCGGAAAAGGACTCCATGGAAAAGGACTCCATGATGTCCTCCGAGTCCATGTCCCCGGAAAAGGACTCCATGAAGGAAGACTCCATGATGTCTTCCGAGTCCATGATGAGCACCGAGGAAAAGAAGCAGTAACCAACACTGGGCAGGTGACCGAGTGCTAAGTTTGGAAGCCGTGGATTTAGACCATCTGCTTACGCGCGTTGCTGAAGGCGACCAGGCAGCGTTCGGGCAGTTATATGACGCCATGGCTTCCCAAGCATTCGGTCTGGCTGTTCACATCCTTCGGGATTCTGCGCAGGCCGAAGAGGTCACCCAAGAGGTTTTTGTAGAGGTCTGGCAGAATGCGCAGCAATTTGATGCCAGCCGGGGCGGGGCAAAATCTTGGGTTCTTCGCTTGACTAAGCTTCGTGCGATTGACCGGTTGCGCAGTTGGCGCAGCTCGCAGGCACGTGACCAGGCTGACTTCTACCGGCAGCTCACCACGTGGGTGGCGGCGGAGGATGAAGCGCAGGAGCACATGGACTCCGAGTCGCTGCGCAGGCTCGTAGACTCTATTGGGGAGCCGCACCGAAGCGCGCTCATGCTGGCTTATTATGGCGATCTCACTCACCAGGAGATCGCGGAGATCACCGGAGTGCCGCTTGGCACTGCGAAAACACGGGTCCGTGACGGTCTTCGGAAGTTACGCGAAGCAGTCTCAGCAAATGGAGGGCTGTGATGAACGACGCTTTTAAGCCCCAGCAGGGCGATGATGATGTGCAGAGCTTTGCTCCGCTTTTCGACGCCGCCGCGACCCCCATCGCACCGCCCCCCTCCCTGAAATCCGACATCTTGCGTCGTATCGCGGAGACCCCGCAACGTGGAGAGCAAGAGGCAGCGCAAACCGCAGCTTCGGCCGAGATCGTCGATTTGAATGCAGAGCGTGATCTGCAGGAAATGCGCCGCTCACGCACACCGGCACGAAAGTGGTTCGCCGCGGCAGCAGCCACGATTCTGGTTTTCGCCGGTGCTGGTGTGGTCATAAACCAGTTCAATGGTTCCGATGCTCCGGACTCGACGAGTGTGGTCGCCGCACCCGGTATTGAAGAGATGCACGCGGTGATGAGTGCCGCTGACGTTCGCCAAGGCAAAGCCGAAGCAGGTGGCGCCATCCTGGATATTGTTGTCAGCAACGATATGAACAAGGGCGGCGCCATGGTAAATGGCCAGCCGGATCTTGAGCCCGGGATGGGCGCCCAGGTCTGGGCTGTGATGTCGGATGGCGCCACAATGTCCGCAGGTGTCATTGGGCAGGATCCCCACACCGACGTGTGGATGCCGCTGCCTGGCGACGCAACGTCGGTGCTGGTAACCGAAGAAGTTTCCGCAGGCGCCGCTGAGCCAACCGGTCGCGTGCTGGCACACGTCAAGCTGTAGAAAAACCGGGCCCCGGCCGTCGCAGTGAAAAACCAAAAGCCCGGCACCTTCCACAAACGGGAAGGCGCCGGGCTTTTGGGAAGCGGACCTAGCTACATGCCAGAGAACTAGATCTGATCGAAGCCGTACTCATCCAGCGGGACGGAGGCGCCGGTGAACTCGCCGTAGCCTTCGTCGCCGTAGATGGAGTCGCCGAAGCTCGGGATCGAGTAGGCCGCGGAGCGTGCCGCCTCGGTCGGCTTGACCTGGATGTTGCGGTAGCGGGAAATGCCCGTACCGGCCGGGATCAGCTTACCGATGATCACGTTCTCCTTCAGGCCGATCAGCTTGTCGGAGCGCTTGTTAATCGCGGCGTCCGTGAGCACACGGGTGGTCTCCTGGAAGGAGGCTGCGGACAGCCAGGACTCCGTAGCCAGGGAGGCCTTGGTGATACCCATGATCTCGGAACGCATCTCCGCCGGCTGGCCACCGTCGGTGACAGCAGCGGCGTTGACCTGGCGAGCCTCCGCCAGATCCACCAGCGTGCCCGGCAGGAACTCGGTGGTACCCGAGTCGATGACGGTGCCGCGGCGCAGCATCTGGCGGATGATGATCTCGATGTGCTTGTCGTGAATGGACACACCCTGGGTGCGGTACACAGCCTGGACCTCATCGATCAGGTGCTTCTCCACACCACGACGGCCGAGAACCTCAAGCACGTCGTGCGGGTCAGCAGCACCACGGAGCAGGCGGTCGCCCACCTCAACGTGGTCGCCCTCGCGCAGGGAACGCTCGATGTAGGCGTCCGGGTTGGACTCCATCGGGCGGCGCACCTGGGCCAGGCCCTGACGCTTCGACAGCTTCTCGTAGACCACAACATCCGAGCCGTCATCCGGGTGGATGGTCAGGGTCCAGAAGTTGCCCTCGTCCTCAAGGGTGATCGTGCCAGCCACGGATGCGATCGGTGCGCAGTTCTTTGGCACACGTGCCTCGAACAGCTCCTGAACACGCGGCAAACCACCGGTAATGTCGCCACCGACACCACCCTGGTGGAAGGTACGCATTGTCAGCTGGGTACCCGGCTCACCAATGGACTGTGCAGCGACGATGCCGACGGCCTCGCCGATATCAACCAGCTGGCCGGTAGCCATGGACTTGCCGTAGCACTTCGCGCAGACACCGGTCGGGGTCTGGCAGGTAAGCACGGAGCGGACCTTGACGTCCACGATGCCGGCAGCCACGAGTGCGTCGATACGCTCCTCAGAAAGCTCAGCGCCAGCCTCGAGCACGACGTTGCCCTCGGCGTCCTTCGCGTCAGCTGCCAGGACACGGCCGGCGACAGAGGTCTCGACCAGGTCATGACGGGCGTACTTCTTCTCGTTGTCCGAGCCTGCGAGGACAACGGCAACAGGTACCTTGACGCCCTGGTGGGTGCCACAGTCGTCCTCGCGGACGATGACGTCCTGCGCCACATCCACCAGACGACGGGTGAGGTAGCCGGAGTCTGCAGTACGCAGAGCCGTATCGGCCAGGCCCTTACGGGAACCGTGGGAGTTGTTGAAGTACTCCATCACGGTCAGGCCTTCGCGGAAGGAGGTCTTGATCGGACGCGTGATGTACTCACCACGCGAGTTCACAACCATGCCCTTCATGCCGGCCAGGGTCCAGATCTGGCGCATGTTACCGGCAGCACCGGACTTCACAATCATCGGAATCGGGTTGTCATCCGGGTAGAGATCCTCCACGGCCTGACCCACCTTGTTGGTAGCGTCCTGCCACAGCTCGACCAGGCGGTCGTAGCGGTTCTCCTCGGTCAGAGCACCCTTCTCCCAGAACTTGCGCTCAATCTCTTCTGCCTCGCGCTCGTACTCCTCCAAGACTTCGTTCTTGTTCGGGAGCACCAGCACGTCAGACATGGAGATGGTGATGCCGGAGCGGGTAGCCCAGTAGAAGCCAGCGTCCTTCATCTTGTCCAGCACCTGGGCAACGGTGATCATGGGGTACTTCTCCACCATGGACTGGATGATGTCACCCAGCAGCACCTTGCCGGAGCCGCCGCCCTTGCGCACCATGGCGCCTTCCTGGTACGGGAAGTTGAACGGCATCAGCTCGTTGAACATGATGCGGCCCAGGGTGGTCTGGGTGGTCCAAGCCTGGCCCTTCTCCCAGCCGTCCGGGAACTGCTCGGCCTCGATCTCCGGCGTCGGACGCAGGTGATCAATGCGCACCTGGATCGGTGCCTGCAGGCCAAGTACACCCAGGTCGTAAGCCATGATGGCTTCACGGTAGGAGGAGTACACGCCACGTGCCGGGCCGTTCTCATCAGCAGGAGCGTATGCGCCCTCGCCGCCGATCTCGTTTTCGCCCTTCAGCATGGTCAGGAAGTACAGGCCGGTCACCATGTCCAGACGCGGCATAGCCAGCGGCTTGCCGGACGCCGGGGACAGGATGTTGTTGGAGGACAGCATCAGGATGCGGGCCTCAGCCTGTGCCTCAGCGGAAAGCGGCAGGTGAACAGCCATCTGGTCACCGTCGAAGTCGGCGTTGAACGCCTCACAAGCCAGCGGGTGCAGCTGAATTGCCTTACCCTCAACCAGCTTCGGCTCAAACGCCTGGATACCAAGGCGGTGCAGCGTCGGTGCACGGTTCAACAGCACCGGGTGCTCTGCAATGGCCTCTTCCAGCACGTCCCACACCTCAGGACGCTGACGCTCCACCATGCGCTTGGCGCTCTTGATGTTCTGCGCGTAGTCATTGTCCACCAGGCGCTTCATCACGAACGGCTTGAACAGCTCAAGTGCCATCAGCTTCGGCAGACCACACTCGTGCAGCTTCAGCTGCGGACCAACAATAATCACGGAACGACCAGAGTAGTCCACACGCTTACCCAGCAGGTTCTGGCGGAAGCGGCCCTGCTTACCCTTCAGCAGGTCAGACAGGGACTTCAGCGGACGGTTACCCGGGCCGGTGACCGGGCGGCCGCGGCGACCGTTGTCAAACAGCGCGTCCACGGACTCCTGCAGCATGCGCTTCTCATTGTTCACAATGATCTCGGGCGCGCCGAGGTCAATCATGCGCTTGAGGCGGTTGTTGCGGTTGATCACGCGACGGTACAGGTCATTGAGGTCGGAGGTAGCGAAACGGCCACCGTCCAGCTGCACCATCGGGCGCAGCTCTGGCGGGATCACCGGGATCGCATCCAGGATCATGCCTGCCGGGTCATTGCCGGAGCGCTGGAACGCAGCGACAACCTTCAGACGCTTCAGTGCGCGGACCTTCTTCTGGCCCTTGCCCTCAGCGATGATGCCGCGCAGCTCCTCTGCCTCAGCATCCAGGTCGAAGTTACGGATCAGGGTCTGGATAGCTTCCGCACCCATGCCGCCGGTGAAGTAGTCCTCGTAGCGGTCGACGAGTTCCTCGTACAGGTTCTCATCAATAATCATCTGCTTCGGAGCCAGCTTGGTGAAGGTGGTCCAGATCTCGTCCAGACGCTCCACCTCACGCTCACCTGCCTCACGCAGGTGCGTCATCTCCTTGTCAGCAGCGTTCTGCACCTTCTTGCGTGCAGCCGCGGTTGCGCCGGCAGCCTCAAGTTCAGCCAGGTCCTCCTCCAGCTTCTGAGCGCGCTCGGCGATCTCAGAGTTGGTGTCGTCCTCGACTTCCTTCTTCTCCATGATCATCTCTGCCTCAAGGGTGGAGAGATCATTGTGGCGTGCCTCATCATCAACGCTGGTGATGATGTTGGCAGCGAAGTAAATAATGCGCTCAAGGTCCTTCGGAGCCAGGTCCAGCAGGTAGCCCAGACGCGACGGCACACCCTTGAAGTACCAGATGTGCGTCACCGGCGCAGCCAGCTCAATGTGGCCCATGCGCTCGCGGCGAACCTTGGACTTGGTCACCTCGACGCCACAGCGCTCACAGATAATGCCCTTGTAGCGGACGCGCTTGTACTTGCCGCAGGCACACTCCCAGTCACGGGTGGGGCCGAAGATGCGCTCACAGAAGAGGCCATCCTTCTCCGGCTTCAAGGTGCGGTAGTTAATGGTCTCCGGCTTCTTTACCTCGCCGTGGGACCAACGACGGATGTCGTCGGCGGTGGCCAGGCCGATGCGAAGCTCATCGAAGAGGTTTACGTCAAACACGTAAAACTTCCTTTTCAGTAGTGGTTTGGGGTTGAGGTTCGTAGTGTTCGCGGCAACGTCGACAAGCAGCATGCTTCTCGACGCCCCGCCCTAGCCTTACGCCGTATCAGCTGCCGCACCCTCATCGCGGGAAAGGTTGATACCCAGCGAGGATCCGGCCTGATCAAACTCATCATCGTCGCCGTCAAGCTCCATCGGCGTGCCATCCGTGGAGAGGACCTCCACGTTCAGGCACAGCGACTGCAGCTCCTTCAGCAACACCTTGAAGGACTCCGGAATGCCCGGATCCGGGATGTTGTCGCCCTTCACAATCGCCTCGTAGACCTTCACGCGGCCAACAACGTCATCCGACTTGATGGTCAGGAGCTCCTGCAGGGTGTAGGCAGCGCCGTATGCCTGCATTGCCCACACCTCCATCTCGCCGAAACGCTGGCCACCGAACTGGGCCTTACCGCCCAGCGGCTGCTGCGTAATCATGGAGTACGGGCCGGTGGAACGAGCGTGAATCTTCTCGTCCACCAGGTGGTGCAGCTTCAGCATGTACATGTAGCCAACGGAAATCGGGTACTTGTACGGCTCACCGGAACGGCCGTCAAACAGCATGGTCTTGCCGTTCTCATCCACCATGACGTCACCGTCACGGTTCGGCTTGGAGTTAGCCAAAAGCCCTGCGATCTCATCGTTGGTCGCACCGTCAAACACCGGGGTTGCAGTCAGCGAGTTCGCCGGCACGTCATAGAGATGCTCCGGCAGCGTCTCCAACAGCTTCGCGTTCTTCGGGTCATCCGGGTTCACCGTCCAGCCGGCCTTAGCCAGCCAACCCAAGTGCACCTCAAGGACCTGGCCAATGTTCATACGACGCGGAACACCGTGGGTGTTCAGGATGATGTCCACCGGGGTACCGTCCGCCATGAACGGCATGTCTTCCTGCGGCAGGATCTTGCCAACAACACCCTTGTTGCCGTGGCGGCCAGCCATCTTGTCGCCGTCCTGGATCTTGCGCTTCTGTGCAACGTAGACGCGGATCATCTCGTTGACACCCGGAGCCAGATCATCATCGTCCTCACGCGCGAAGCGACGAACAGCAATAACCTTGCCCTGCTCACCGTGCGGCACCTTCAGAGAGGTATCGCGCACCTCGCGAGCCTTCTCACCGAAGATGGCGCGCAGCAGGCGCTCCTCCGGGGTCAGCTCGGTCTCACCCTTCGGGGTGACCTTACCCACCAGGATGTCGCCGTCACGCACGTCCGCACCGATGCGGATAATGCCGCGCTCATCCAGGTCCTTCAGCACGTCCTCGGACACGTTCGGGATCTCGCGGGTGATTTCCTCAGCACCCAGCTTGGTGTCGCGGGCATCAATCTCGTGCTCCTCAATGTGCACGGAGGTCAGGATGTCCTCCTCAACCACACGCTGGTTGAGAATGATGGCGTCCTCGTAGTTGTGGCCTTCCCACGGCATGAACGCAACCAGCAGGTTGCGGCCAAGTGCCATCTCGCCGTCCTTGGTGCCCGGGCCATCAGCAATGACCTGGCCAGCCTCAACGCGGTCGCCCTGGCTCACAATCGGGGTCTGGTTGTAGCAGGTGCCCTGGTTGGTGCGCTCGAAGGTGCGCAGCATGTAGGTGTCGCGGCCACCTTCATCATCCATGACGGTGATGTAGTCACCGGTCACGGTCTCAACCACACCAGCCTTGGGGGAGATCACGGTATCGCCAGCATCGTATGCAGCGCGCTGCTCCATACCGGTTGCCACGTACGCAGCCTCTGCGCGCAGCAGCGGCACAGCCTGCTTCTGCATGTTCGCACCCATCAGCGCACGGTTAGCATCGTCGTGCTCCAGGAACGGAATCATTGCCGTAGCAACGGACACCATCTGACGCGGGGAGATATCCAGGTAGTCAACGCCCTTCGGGCCGACAACGCCGATGTCGCCGTCCTTCAAGCGGACCTCAATACGCTCACCGGTCAGGTTGCCGTCCTTATCCATCGGAGTAGCCGCCTGCGCAATGGCGTAACGGTCCTCCTCATCAGCGGTGAGGTAGTCAACCTGGTCGGTCAGCTTGCCGTCGTTAACCTTCTGGTACGGCGTCTCAATGAAGCCGAACGGGTTGACGCGAGCGTACGAAGACAGTGCACCGATCAGACCAATGTTCGGGCCTTCCGGCGTCTCAATCGGGCACATGCGGCCGTAGTGAGACGGGTGCACGTCACGCACCTCAATGCCGGCACGCTCACGGCTCAGACCACCCGGGCCGAGCGCGGAGAGACGACGCTTGTGCGTCAGACCAGACAGAGAGTTGTTCTGGTCCATGAACTGGGACAGCTGCGAGGTACCGAAGAACTCACGGATAGCAGCAGATACCGGACGCACGTTGATCAGGGACGTCGGGGTGATGGACTCCGCATCCTGCGTGGTCATGCGCTCACGCACAACACGCTCCATACGGGACAGGCCCACGCGAACCTGGTTCTGGATCAGCTCGCCCACCGTGCGCAGACGACGGTTACCAAAGTGGTCAATGTCATCCGTGCTGATCGGGATGATCTCACCGGACGGCGAGGTCATCTCGGACTCACCTGCGTGCAGGCGCACCAGGTACTCGAGGGTGGTTGCAATGTCCTCTTCGGTCAGCGTCATCAAACCGTCATGATCGCCGCCGAGGCCCAGCTTGCGGTTGACCTTGTAGCGGCCCACGCGAGCAAGGTCATAACGCTTTGCCTTGAAGAAGGAGTTCTCCAGCAGGGACTGCGCAAGGTCACGCGTCGGCTGCTCGCCCGGACGCTGCTTGCGGTAAATCTCCAGCAGCGCCTCATCGGTGTTTGCCACACCATCAGACTCAAGGGTGGCCATCATGATCTCGGAGAAGCCGAAGCGCTCCGTGATCTGCTCGGTGGTCCAGCCAAGCGCCTTCAGAAGAACGGTCACCGGCTGACGACGCTTACGGTCAATACGCACACCAACCGTGTCGCGCTTGTCCACGTCAAATTCCAGCCACGCACCGCGCGACGGAATCACCTTCACAGAGTGCAGCGGGCGCTCCGTGGACTTATCAATCGTCTCGTCGAAGTACACACCCGGAGAACGCACGAGCTGGGAAACCACCACACGCTCCGTGCCGTTCACGATGAAGGTGCCCTTCTCCGTCATCAGCGGGAAATCGCCGATAAACACGGTCTGGGACTTGATCTCCTGCGTGTCATTGTTAATAAACTCCGCCGTGACGTACAGGGGCGCGGAGTAGTTGATGTCCTTGTCTTTAGCTTCCTCGATGGTGTACTTCACATCTTCGAAGCGCGGCTCGGACAAGCTCAGGCTCATATTGCCCGAGTAATCCTGGATCGGAGAGATCTCCTCAAGGATGTCCTCCAAGCCACTCGTCACACGAGCGGTTTCGCCACGCAGCTGCTGCTCGCGCTCACGCCACTCGGACGTGCCCACAAGCCACGCAAAAGATTCAAGCTGCACATCGAGCAGGCCCGGGACGGTAATGGGCTCATTGATTTTGGCGAACGAGTAACGCTCGGGCGCCCCGGGGATTTCAGCCATTGACATGGTCTGGTCTGAGACTGCCAAGTTGGGTCCTTCCAGCACCTTAGCGGAAGCCGCAAAAATCTGCTCTGGCATACAGATCTGCGACGTTTCCGCTGGTTAAGTTAGCATTCGGTCTGCTTCGGAAGTTCCGCCCCCAGAGACAACAAAATCACCTTGTCAAATCGGCCTTCATCTACCGCATCTGCAAGGTTTGCGCGCACACTGGAGACGGCTTCCAGCGCAACGAATGAGCTTATACCACATCTCCGCTCTTGTAAAGAGATGCCCCACCCGCGGACACCCTACCACCCGAACGGCGCTGCGCGAGTATCCACACGAGCCCCGCCAGCGTCAAGATGCCACCAGCACCAATGGCGACGCGGGAAGCAAGCGTACCCCACGTCGGTGCGGACAAGCGAGCCAGCTCTTTGAGCAGCGCGCTGACCTGCTCCGGGTCCGTCTTCGCGTCATACTTTACGACGTTTTCCAGCCCGTTACCCTCAGCGTCCGCATAGTAGTCATCCACCGCTTCACGCAGCCCCACCACCAGGCCAGATGCCTGATCTACCAGCAGTTCACGCTCCGCGGCGTGGAAAAGATAGGTGCGCTGGTCTTCGGCAAAGCCGAGGTTGCGATCATCAGCGAAACGCTGCGCCAAGTTCGTTGGCTCAATGACTTGGCGGAAGGTGTAGACGGTGCGGCCTTCGATCTCTTCCTCGCCCACGAACTGGGCAGGTACCGCGCCGCGCAAGGTCGGGTCAAAGACCTCATAGTCGCGCTGCTCCACGTTTGCCGGGAACTTCAGCCACGCCCCCTCAATCGGCACAGCCACTTCCGGCATGGCCATCACCAGCTGCACGTCGGCTGGCCCTAGGGCTTCGCCAGTCAGCCGGTCCATCTGATACGACCACGTCGAGGCCGTTACCAGGTTCTCAAAGTCACTCGGCGCGTCCCCCGCACGCAACGTGTCCCCCACGCGCACCGACATCGTGTTTTCATCCGATGGCTCACGAATCTCCATGTGCAGCTGGCGCGTCACCGGCGCCGGCTCCCCACCACGCATGCCATCAGGATCGCTCAACGTCCAGGTGGCGGAGCTTAGTTTCAACGGCAAGCGCGCATCCCACACCAGAAATTTCGGCGCTACCAGTCCCCCAACAAGCAACGCGATACCCAACACCATGAACAGCGCTGGCAAGGAACGGGACTTATGCATGATGCGCTACTTTACCGCAGATGTGCGAAACCCCGGCTTCCACTGGGGCTCGGCAGCACCTGTTTCAACAAATATGCAGGGGAAGATATGCAGGTTCCCT
>NZ_KV786449.1:168909-191570 GCF_001806945.1 Corynebacterium sp. HMSC30G07
CAGACCTGCATATCTTCCCCTGCATATCTGTGTTCCTGGGGTCGCGGTTCGTAGGGGCGCGGTTCCTGGGGTTGCGGTTCCTGGGGTTGCGGTTTCTGGGGTCACGGAAACAGCAGAGAGCAGAAACGCGAAACCCCCTCCGGTCGCGGTTGCGACGGGAGGGGGTGACGTCGATAAGCAAGAAGCTCTTACTTGAGGGTGACCTTTGCGCCAGCCTCTTCCAGCTTTGCCTTTGCAGCCTCTGCATCGTCCTTGTTGGCGCCCTCGAGGATTGCCTTCGGAGCACCCTCGACCATTTCCTTGGCGTCCTTCAGGCCCAGGCCCGGAACCAGCTCGCGGACAACCTTGATCACGCCGATCTTCTTGTCGCCAGCGTCCTCGAGAACAACGTCGAACTCGTCCTTCTCCTCAGCAGCAGCTGCGTCGCCGCCAGCAGCGCCCGGAGCAGCAGCAACTGCAACCGGAGCAGCAGCGGTCACGTCGAAGACCTCCTCGAATTCCTTCAGGAACTCGGAGAGCTCGATGAGGGTCATTTCCTTGAACTGCTCAATGAGCTCGTCCTTGGTGAGCTTAGCCATGATGGCATCCTTTCTTTGGCCGCATTACGGCCGATATATGGGGTGTGTAGTTTTTGTGGGAACCTGCCGTTTAGGCAGCTTCCTGCTTGTCCTGCAACGCGGCAACGAGTCGTGCCGTCTTGGATGCCGGAGCCTGGAACAGGCCGGCAGCCTTCGCCAGAGAGCCCTGGAACGCGCCAGCGAGCTTGGCAAGGGTGGTCTCGCGGTTGTCCATCTCAGCAACAGCGTCAACCTGAGCTGCGTCGAGAGCGTTACCGTCCATGTAGCCGCCCTTAACAATGAACTTGTCATTGTCCTTGGCAAACTTCTTCATGGTCTTCGCGGCGTCCACGGATGCATCGCCCTTGATGAAAGCGATAGCGGTCGGGCCGACCAGAAGATCATCGAGACCCTCAATACCCTGCTCAGCAGCAGCGATCTTGATGAGGGTGTTCTTGGCGACGTGCAGTTCAACATCAAATCCGAGCTCACCACGCAGCTGCTGCAGCTGACCCACGGTCAGACCGCGGTACTCGGTGAGGAACAGAGCATCCGAGTCAGCGAACTTCGTCTTCAGTGCAGCTAGCTCGGCAACGTTCTTCGGGTTTGCCATGACACACGCCTCCTTCCAATACTTCTTCATGTTGTATCCGCCCGGAGCAATAAAAATTGCCCCGTGCAGAAGCACGAGGCGCACCTTTGAAAGGAAAGCCACGTTTCTCCTGCGTGGGCCGATCCCTTGCGAGGATCCTTCAACTCCCTTTGATATTCGCCGGGAGTAGCCGACGGTCTTCGGTGAAACTTGAGCTCAGCCCGCTTTTCAGCGAGCCGTTCAAACTTCAGGTGGGTATCTTAGCGGCCCTGCGCACGGTAACCAAATCCGCGATTCCAGGCGGCGAATTCGCCGCCGGCGGCTAGTCCAGCCGGCGGCTACACCTTCCCGTTATTCCTTCCGGTTGCGCATCCAGATGGCCGAGCCACCAAGACCGATACCCAGGATCAAGCAAAGCAGGAGCGTCGAACTGCCGGTGAGCGGCAGCTTGCCCTGCATCACGTTGGCTACCTGGATAATGGCCGGTTTGTTCTTCTCCGGCTTCGCCTCCACCAAGGTGATAAGACCTGAGTTTTCCGAGACACCAGCGATGGAGACCTGTAGGTCCGCCAGTTCTTGGCTGTTTTCCGCGGTGACGGTGAACTTCCACGCACCCGGCAGCAATGCCGCGCCTTCGGCAGCCTTGGTTTCCACCAGGTAGTAGGTGCCCGGGGACAGTCGGGTGGTGAACTGGTTGCTCACCTCGCCAGCTACTCCATCGATGGTTTCCATGTCGGCGACCTTCTCACCAAGCGTCCCGTCTGGCTTCGCGCTGTGGACGGCAAACTGCGCACCACCCAGGGCAGTCTTCAAGTCTGCTTGTACCTTCTGTACTTGGATCTCCGCGTCATCACGGTAGATGCCGTTGGTGATCAACGCGCTCGGCATCTCCTCGTTGAGGGTGACACCAGCGCCTAGCGGGTGGACGAGAGACTCGCCGTTGGCGTCGAGGGTGGTGTAGTAGGGCACCATTCGTACGTTGTGGGCGTCGAGAAGCTGCTGAACGCCCTCGGGCGCAGGCCCTTCCGCAATCACGCATTCGGAGCCCACCGGCATCCCTTCCTCGGTAGCCCACTCGTTGTTCTCGCGGGAAAGCTGGAAGCTGCCTTCCTTTGCGAAGGGCTCAGGCTGACCGTTCACCAGGTTTGCAAACGTACAGCGATAGCTGAAGTCGAACTTGTCCTCGGGCTGGACGATCGCGCCCACATTGAAGCCTTGAAAGTCCTTAGACACCGAAGGCTGGACTTGGCGGACTAAGTAGCTCGGTTCAAATGTCACCAGGTCAGCGCCGGGGTTGAGCGGCTGTACCAGCAGCGTATCTGCGATCGGCGCAGCAGCAAGCACCTTCGCCTCCGCGCCAGCACCATCGCGGTGGAACACCTCGCCACCCAGCTCAATGAAGTCCTGTCCAGCGCGCAGCGCTCCGGCGTTCGACGTCACTGCACACGTGGTGCCCACAGTCACCCGGCCGAGCTCGGTTGGATCCGCACCGTCCGTCAGCGCCGGGGCGAAGGAAAACTCGGTACCTAACAGTGGGTCGGTACACACAACGTTGGGGTTGATGGTGTCGCCCAGGTAGGGGGACACATCGCCCTGCACGCCGAACTTCTTGCGCAGCTGCATGCTCAGTGCCGTGTTGTCGAGCGTGTAGCGGTTGCCGACCACCAGGGTCTGACGGTCACCAGCGGCCGCACCATCCACGGTTGTGTTGTCCACCACCAAGGCCGTGTCAATGCCGAACTCGGCTGCGCGCTTACCAGGCACGGCCACCGGGTCAGCAGCAGCAACTGGGGCGCCGTTGTTGTTCTGCCTGGTGCTTGCGAAAGTCGTGTCCACAGTCGCACCGATGCCGATCTTGGTGCCGTTGGCACCGTCGACTTCAAACTGCATCTGCGGGTCGTCCTCCGTAAACGTACAGACGTAGTTTGCAGGCACAGTCATCTCCGGCCTGGTCACCGTCTGATCACCGCCCGCGTTCGGGTCCGTGTTGGTGACGGTGGAGTCGATGTAGGTGAGCATTCCAGCGCCGCCGCCTGCGGGGAAGACCACCTGTGCGGTGATCGTCGGGTCACTGAGGTACGGCCTGTCGGCGGAAAGCACCTTGAAGCGCGGGTGGGTGCAGGTCAACGTACCGCGGGCAGGTCGCAAGCCAACGTTTTCATTGTTCGCCAGCTTCTGGCCCTGATCCGGGTCCAGTTGCTTCGTCACACCAAGCGGAACCGTCTTGTAGTCATAGGTGTTCCACAAGATAGCGGTGTAGTTGAACTCGCTCTTGTTCACCGCAAAAGTAGCGATCTGCTGCTGCGCGCCCGGGGAACAGTCCTTGTACTGGGCGCAAGGAGTTTCAACACCGAAGCCGGAGGGGCTCTCATCCACCGTCCAGCGGGCGCTCCACACAGAGTAGGAGCCATCCAGCTGGTTCGCCGGATCGTTGGCCTCCGGGTCCTTGATCTTCTCGTAGTCCTCGCTCAACTCGCACTGCGCGCCCAGCGGGATGCCCTCGATCACCTTGTCCACTGCTTGGTCAAAGCGACCCATGCTCAGCGTTCCGCTGGCCACCTCAGAACCGCCCAGGGTGCAACGCCAGTCCACAGGGAATTGCTTCTCTGCACTCACAGTCCCCACACCAGTGCCGTCCACCTTCTTTTTCACATGCACCGTGCCGGTGGTGATGGTGTAGGCGTTGGTAAAGGTGGCGTCGATAGGAAGAGCGCCCACACCGGTGGCTACCTGATGGGTGAAGGTGGAGGCGTCGAGCGGCGAAGAACCGTTCACTACAACGCTGGTCTGCGCCTCGCCCGCGGAAGCGATGCTGCGGGGGGCCTCCGTGACCTCGCACTCGCTGCCGGCCGGGACCTGCAGGCTCGCAGCCTGGGCGGGATCCTCGGCCAACGCGGCGCGCATCGTCGCCGGGGTGTCCACCAGGGTCTCACCGTTGCGGATGCACTTCACGCTGGCTGCAAACTCGGGGTTCTTGAACATGGCCTGGTAGATCGGGTCATTCGCAGCCATCGGCTGCGCAGCGCCCTCCAGGGTGGCGCGCACGTTCTTGGCCAGGTTCAGAGGCACCATGATCGGGTTGTAGGTAACGTCAACCCACAGGCGCGAGCCCTCAATCTCGCTGCTCACGATTCCTGTAAACGAACCGCCTTCAGGCCCGGCACCGGGGACGGGAGCATCCGGATTCGCACCGGTTCTAAATTCCACCATGCGCGTAAACGCCTCAGCGTAGGGCTTCGCGGTCGCGCCCTCGCTCACGCTTACCGTGCAGTTTGCGCCGCGACGGACACCGTCCACCACAAGAACCGGGTTGGACATTGAGATCGTTTCGCTCCCCGTGAGTGGCACCCCGCCGCCCTCAGGCATGCAGGAGTAATTAACCACGTATTCCTCGGGCAGGTACGTCGCCGCGTCCTTCACCTGCACCGGTCCGCGTTCCAGCAAAATCTCCAGATCCACAGTGGGCTCGTCCAGAACTAGGTACAAATCCACGTTCTGTGGGCCTGTGGTCACGGTGTGGGAAACCGGCACACCGGTTCCCGGTTTCTGCACTACCTCCGCATTCGTCGAGGCAGCAGACTTACGCACGTTGAACGTGCACTCTGTGCCGATGGGCAGGCCCTTGGTTGCGCTATAACGCGGGTTGATGTCCTCTTCAGGCAACAGCATCCAGGTATCACCGTGGCCAAGGTCGCGCTCCAGCCTCAGGTTGCCGCCATCCGGCAGCACACACACCGCGTTGACAGTGCCGTCGACACCGGTGGCATCGGTGCCCGGATCAACGTTGGTGGTGTCCAGGGTTAAAGAGAGGTTCAGCTGGCCGTAGTGATCCTCGATGGTGTTGGTCACCGTTGCGTCGATGGCCTCCGTGGAGCCGTCCGGGATATGCACACTCACCGGGCCCGGCAGGCTGAAGTCGTATTTGTCAGTATCTACGGGGTTGCCGCCGGAAGAATCCTTCTCCTGGATCTCACAGCGCGCGCCGGTGGGAACCTTGCGCACAACCTCGGACGCGGAGTTGATGTTCAGTTCTTCCAGATCGTAGATGGTCCAGGAATCATCACCCGCCTGCATGCAGCGCAACGTGACTGGGAAATCCTTAGCTGTGAAATCACCGCCTGCGGCACCCGCGAGGTTCTTCGTAATGTTCAGCGGTCGCGTATTGCGCTCAAAAGTGGCGGTTGCCGCCATGGTCGCGGTGTCATTATCGTCGAAAAACTCCGGGTAGAGGTAGGTGGAGTTGCCGTGGCACTGTCGGGGGTTAACGGTGTAACCGTCATCTTCCCGGTTCAGTTTCATACACACCTGGGAGGACCAGGCGGCTGGGCTCATCGAAAAGCCCTCTGCAATCGGCGCGTTCACCGAGCTGCCCTCCACCGCTTGGCCCACCAGCGAATATCCGCACTGGGTACCCACCGGGAACTTCCCAAGCTCTACTGACCCCACCAGCTTGTCGCCCACCTGGCGTAGGTCCACCTTGGCAGGGTTCTCCCCACCAGTCGGCACCACCAGAGGGTAGGCCTCATCCTTCGGGTTCAGCTCCGGTCGGTCACCGGCGTCCGGGATGTAGCGGCAGGAGTACTCCACCCACACCGACTTCGGCGCCAAATCGGTATTTCCACCCTTAAATACCTCAGGGTTGTCAATGGTGATGTCCACCTTCTGGGTAGCAACAGGGTTGCTGTAGGTGGTGGTCACAAGCACCGTGCTCGCACCGCGGCGCTCCGCAGGTGTCATCTCGAACTTGGTCTCAGGGTGATCCTTGGCAAACTCTCCTGTCGGTGCGTACGGCTTCAACGTGCCGTCCTGGTACCACTGGAACTCACCCGCGGGCAGCGTGGCGCTGATTTCGGAATCGACTGCGTCGCCGTTGAGACTAAACGCCGTGCTGGTGGTGAAGTAGTCCTTGCGGTAGCGCGGCTTGAGCTGCGTGATCGTGCAGTCCGCGCCAACAGGGACGCGCTGGTCCACGGTATGTGGCAGCGCAATCCGATCCGGGTAGCGCTCAGCAAGCTTGGTTCCCGGCAGGAGGATCGGCGAAACCGTGCCCTCAACAACAAAAGGCTTGTCCGCGGAGTAAGGCGTCGCGGTGTCCACACAGCGGTAAGCCAAGTGCATCTGCCCGTACTCTTCCGCGTTCAGCTGGCTCAACACGTACGTGTTGGCATGGATCTGCGCGTCGATCTTCAGCTCAGCGGTTTCTCGCTGCAGGAAAGCACAGTGATAGGCGTAGTTGGTTTTGCGGTGGAAGCTAACGCTAACTTCCTGGCTCTTGCCGTCGGCGCTATCAGTGGTGGTCAGGTTCGTTTTCACCTCGGTCCAGGTTGTCTGGTCCGGTGCCTGCTCAAAGCACTTCACGTTGCTGTGCACGCTGGTGGTTTTATCCAGCGTGTAGGACATCCTCGCGGTGCTGGCAGGCAAGCGCGCATAAACCGGCTGTCGGGCAAAACCATCCTTGGCGCTCGGCAGAACGCGATGGGGGTCAACCGTCCCGGTGATGGGCGTGATGCTCACCTCGCGGTTGAGCACCCGCTCCACAAGTTTCTCGTTTTTGTCCACCACGTTCACACTGGCGGTCAGGCCAGGGTTGTCGAAGGCCCGTAGGGTAAACACTTCTCCGTAATTGCCGTTGTTGTTCGTGGTGATCGTGCGGTTGGCCATCCACACGCCGTAGTAAGAATTGGGGTCAATACTCGCCGAGGCAAGTTCCTTCATCAGGTTCGGGCCGGTGAGGTACTTAATAATCCTGCCGCTGTCACTGCGAATGACAAAGCCGTATTTATCGCCCGCTGCCGGAGGATTTCTTGGCGAGGGATCATAACTCCTCAGCCCTGTGCCCGTGGACACACCAGTTTTCTCGTCATCGTGGTTAGCGCCGACACCAACGGGGGTCACCTGCACGCCCATCGCAGCCAGCTCGGCGATCGCGGCCTTGGTCCGGTCAATGTCGGACTGCTCGATCGTCCCCGAGTCAAAACCCGGTCTCGGCGTGCCGTCCGGGTTAGACGTCAGCGACGGACCGAACTCAGTAAACACGAACACCTGGGTGTACTGCGCGCCCTTTTCAATGTCTTCCTTGATACGCTGCAGGCCCGCCTGCATGTTGTGCAAGCCGTCCAGAGGTTTGCCAATAGTTGCCAGTAGCGGCACGCGGTTTTCCAGCATCTGGGTCACAGCCGGGCTGAGTTTTCCGTCCGGGCCCAGCACAAGCGTCTCAGGAAGGTAGCCGCCCTGCTCCATCCGGGGTGCCGGTGAAGTCGAGGCATAGGTGTAGAAGCCCACCTTCGAGGAGGCGTCGATCTCGCCCAGTTCCGTTAGCCCCTGCTTGATCACAATCTCGTTGAGAAGATTGCGGTGTTCAAGCGTCGGGTGCAGGTACGTGTATTCATCGCCGTGCGCGTAGGAAACGTCCGTGAGCAGCGCCAAAGAGCTGCCATAGCGCGCATCTTGTGGCTTATCCCAGGGGTCGCCCTGCGTCGTCTGCGCCGCCGTGGTCACACTAAACACTGGCAGCGCAATCAGGCAGGTGGCCATGAGAAGAACCAGGGCCGCAAGCAGCGCTACCGGGCGCAGGCCGCGTTTGCTACCTCGTTTCACTGCCCGCCTCCTTGATTCTCATGAGCATTTTCTGCTTTTCGACGCCCACCCGGCCCCACCATCAGCGCACCCCAAACAAATAAGAGCACGCCACCTGCTATCAGCCACACAAGCTCCGAGCCGGTGCTGGCCAGGATCCCTGAGCGCCCTCGCTCTGCAGGGGATTCCGTGGGCGGTTTTGCCTGCGTTGCTTGTGTGGCCCGCGTAGCTTGTGTGGCTCGCGTAGCTTGTGTCGGCTGCGTTTGCTGCGTGGTCGGCCTCGCTGTAGTTGGCCGGGCCGTTGTTGGTTGTGCTTGCTGCGTTGTTGGCCTGTCCGTTGTTGGCCTGTCCGTTGTCGGCTGCACAGTGGGTCCCGGCTGCACAGTGGGTCCTGGTTGTTCAGGCTTCGGGTAGATGATCACGCCTGCGAGTTCCGCACCCGTCTTCGGGTCTTTCACGGGGACCTCAAACTTGGAGGTCCGGTACTCCGGGTTCTCCGGGAAGCTCAACGTGTAGCGCCCATCAGCAAGCTCACCGAAGTCAACCTTGCCGTTAACCGTGTGCAGGGTGGTGTGGTTACCTTGGGCGTCGCTAAGAGTGACCGCAACATTGTCCACATTGACTTGGGGAACGTCGTCGTATGGGTTGCCTGGGTCTAACTCGACGCTGACCGTGGCAGCGTTGGCGGGAGCTGCGCTAAGCAGCACGGCTGCGAGTGCGACGATGAACGCCTTTGTACGCATTCCGCCTCCTTAGAACAACGTAGGCCGCAACAATCACCATGATCAGAACCGCAACAAGGTACATCCACCACTGGACGCTAGAACCTGCGCTGAACGCATCCGCGGCCGCTTGGGCGTCGTTTTCCACGCGGTGGCCGCGAACCAACAGGCGGTGGGAGTTAATCCCATACGGGGTACACGTAATCAGCGTGAGCAGATCCGCGCCCGCAACCGGCTGGAGGCTTTCAATCTCCGTTGGCAACACCACGTCGATCTGATCCACCTCGTAGGTCAACTGTTCACCCGCCACGTCCAGATAGACGCGATCCCCGATCTTGACCTTGGTCAGGTTGTCAAAGAGCGTCGCATGCGCCAGACCCGTGTGCGCGGTAAGCACCGAATGCATCCCCTCGCCACCAACTGGCAGCGAAGACCCATACAGGTGCCCAATTCCCTGGTTCAGGACCCGCTGGTCCGTACCGTGGTAGACCGGCAACTTCGAGTCGATGCTTGGGATAGCCACCACACCCATCGGATCCCCGATCTTGCCGGTGACGTTGAGCTGCTCCAGATAGTCCTGGTAGGGACGGTTATCCTTGGACACTCGCGCAAGCCACGGATCAAGAATCGGCGCGCCGGCATTTTCCCGGTTGTAAACGTGGGCCGCCTCGATCAGCTCACTGAAGTCCCTGCCCACCACCGTCGAGTTGCGGTACGCATCAGCGACCTTCACCTGCTTTTCGTTTTGGTAGTAAGTGGTCACCACCGGATAGGCAAGTACTAACAGGCTTGCGATGAGCAGCAGCACAGACAGGAGGTTTCGGCCACGGCCGTTCACAGACCTCCGTGGCGCTTTGCGTTCCACGGTCGTGATTGACACGGCCGATCCCCTCCTTTCCTAGGCATTCACATGCCGCTCGTCACATGTGCCGCTGCCGCGTGTGGCATTAGGCCTTCTTGCGGTTCAGCGCCATCGACGCCGCAGCCAACGCAAGACCCAGCGCAATGATCAGCCAAATACCAGCACCACCAGTCAGCGGCAGGCGATCAAGAATGCCGCTGGTCTTGGCGTTTTTCACCTCTGCCGTGACGTTGTAGCGGGTCTCATTTACATCGGTGCCCACGTTGTCTTCCGTTACCGGGGCGGTGAACGTCAGCAGGATCGGGTTGCTGCTCAGCGCGTAGCCCTCCGGAGCCTTGGTCTCCACCAGGCAGAACTGGGTGGAGTCCTCGTAGCCGACAACCTTCGTCCACGGGTCGGTCTCCGTGTTGTTCGAAGCGACGAGGTTGTACATCACGTCCTTGATCACCAGCGCACCCTCAGCGTTAGTGGTCCACGTGGTTGTTGCCTGGTCGCTGACGTTGCTGATCGGGTTGCCCACAACCTTGCCGTTGGCGTCGCAACGGTGCAGCTGGAACTCGGCGTTTGCCAGCTTAGTGTTCGCGTCATCAGCGTCGACCTTGCTCACAGCAATATCCGCAAAGCTCATCCTCGCGGGCGAGGTTGCGTCACCGGACGGAGTGCCCGGGTTCGTGTTGCCAGGGTTCTCCGGATCCCAGTTTTCCTCGGTGATGCTGTCCGGCAGCGCCCACGCGGTGTTGTCCAGGGAGTTCGGAACTTCCTTCAGCTCAGCGTCGAAAGCCACCTTGAGCTCAGTTGCTGCCACGGGGTTGTTGCCGTTGAGCTCATTCGGCTTGACCTGCACGCGAAGCACCCAGCGGTCACCCACCTGGTACTTCTTCACCTCAAACTGGGTGTCCTGCAGCTCGGTTCCGCCAAATGTCACCTTGACGTTGGTGGGCTCACCGAGCTCCTTTGGCAGCTTATCGGTGATGGTGAAGAACGCCGGGAGAGAAGTCGTGTTCTCCTGCTTGCCGTCCTGGTCCGTGGTCGGGGTGGAGACCACAGGCACGGTCGCGGTGACGGCATAGCTCACCAGATCACCCAGGTTCAGGCCAGGCATGCTCTCAGCACCTTCCTTCTCCTTGGTGCCAGTGATCTCCTTCGTCGGCACCTCGGTCACCTGGTTCTTCGGATAGACGTGGACGGTGTCCAGCCAGCCGTCGCCCGAAGGGTTAGTCATCGGGACGGTAACCAGGAACGGCTTCGACGGGGTCACGGCCTTGCCGTCGGCAGACTGGCCGCCCGGCTCCTCCACCAAGTAGAGACCAGCAGGCAGGTCCTTGAACTCAGCAAGGCCATTGTCGTTGGTTGCCTGAGTCTGCTCGGCTCCGACCTTTTCAAATCCAGTAGGAAGCGTGCCATCCGCTTGCAGCGCAATGCCGGAGATCTGGTTCCAGCCGTCCTGGGTGGT
This sequence comes from Corynebacterium sp. HMSC30G07, assembly GCF_001806945.1. Taxonomy (NCBI): domain Bacteria; kingdom Bacillati; phylum Actinomycetota; class Actinomycetes; order Mycobacteriales; family Corynebacteriaceae; genus Corynebacterium; species Corynebacterium sp. HMSC30G07. The sequence goes on from NZ_KV786449.1 coordinate 179,672, forward strand.
CAGATCAATCGCCGTGCCGCCCTGGCCCACGCGGCTGACCTTAAAGTTAATGTTCTTGCCCGGCTCACCTTGGACGTCCTGGACAGTACCGTTCGACGCGGTATTACCAGGCAGACCAATAATCTTGTGGATCTGCAGGTCACCCTTAGCCGGGATCCCCAGTGACGGGGAGCCAGCCACGGGCGGATTCTGTGCGAGGACTGGGACCGCGGGTACAGCACCGACCAGGAGGGTGGCGGTGGCAACGGAGGCAACGAGGGAACGAATGACGCGTTTGCTCATGGACCTGTGCTTTCGAAAGACGGGTGCGAATAGGGAGGTTCCGCACTAACGTAAGTTATCTACCTAATAAATATGTCCACTCACTGCGCGAGTGTCAAGGTAGACCTTCCGGAACGAAACAACGCCTGCCCCGAGTTAGGAAACCCATACCAAAAGCATCAATTCTCACCACGTCTGAAGGGCCGCTTTATGTCAGGTGTTTCTTGTCACTGCTGCCCTGTTCCTTGGTCCGATCCTCGTTCCGATCTTTGTTCCGCCTTACGCAGCAAACTCATCGCTGCAGCAAACAGCACACACCCACCAATGAGCGCCATCACGCCAACACCAATGGCAAGGCCAGCCCAGAACCCGCCGCCGGTAGAAGAAGTACCAGCTGCAACGTATTCGGCCTGCGGGTCTGCCCCCGTCTGCGTCGGATGCATGCCGCTGGACAAGGTGTCGGTGTTGGGGGCCTCGGCGTTGACGGCGTCACTGCTTGTGGGAGCACCGCTGCCAGCGCTTGTCGCGCTTGAAGTGGCAGCACGAGCAGTGCTTGTCGGCTGCGCCGCACGAGCGGCAGCCTGGGTGATCGGCGCTGCTGAGCGCGCCGCAGAGGTCTGGCGCGCTGCTGCAGTCTGCTGTGCAGCGGCAGTCGGCTGCGCCGCTGCGGTCGGCCGCGAAGCAGCAGCGGACGACGTCGGCTTCGCACTCGGTTTCGCGGCTGGCGTCGTGGTTGGTTGTTTGGCGCGTGAGGTGGGCGTGATTGAGTCGCCGATCTTCTTGATCTCTTTGCCTATGTCACGAATCCCGCCAGCCAGCGCCTGCGGCAACGTCAGGCTGCCGCCGTTTGCCCCACCTCCAAACCCGTTGGGGTTGGCGTGGGCGTTGGCGATGGCGTCGTCGCCAACCGCGAAGTGTGCCACGAGTTCCTTCTCAAACGCCGTATCTGCACGCGTAGTGCCGGAGTACACGAACGTCGCCGTGTACATGCCGGGTTCGGTAAAACCGAAACCCTGATGGTCATGGGCGTTCACCGGGTATTCGATGGTCTTGGAAGCATCACCGGAATCCAACTCAATGCGTAAACCACGCAGGTCCTCGTGCCAGGTCATGATGCGGCCCGGGCCACTGACGTTACGCATGCCAACGGTGACACGGCTGCCGTCTGCAATCGCATCTGCCGCCAGTCCTGTGGTGGAAAAGCCCAGCCAGGGCAGGCTTCGGTCCTGCGCCTGCGGCAGAATCCACATCGCTTCCGGGCTGCCCGGGAAGCTGCCACGCACACTCTCCGGCAGGTTGGTGCGTGCCGTATCCGGCACGGCAAAAATGAAGCTGCCTGATGGACGGTGGGCGGGGTGGAGGGGGTCGGAGTCATCGACAAGCATGGTGTTGATCTGCCCACCATCGCTCACCAAAGCCATATCCATGTGCCCCGCCGTGATCACCACGCGCTGCGAGGGAGCTTGTTTGCTTGACGACGGCACCGGCGCCGCAGTCGGTTCCGCAGTCGGTGCTGCAGTCGGTGCTGCGGTTGGCTCTGTAGTCGGCGCTGTGGTTGGCGCTGCAGAACTCGGGGCCGTGCTGGTTTCCGGCGTTGAAGTCTTCGGCGTTCGCAGTCCGGTGGTGGTGCCTTCGGGAAGGCCGACGGTAGCGTCATCACCAACTAGCCAGTACTGGGTGACGGGTTCGGAGCGTTCAGTTTTGCCATCCGTGCGCTCGGCCCTGCCCTGCCACGTCAGGGCGTACACACCCGGCTTGGAGAAGGTCCACGTGAAGTGGCCGTGGCCTCCGACCTCGTAGGTGATGGTGCGCATGTCCGGATCGGAGGAGTCGAACAGTCGCTCCGGCTCAGAGACACGGCTGGTGAACATGACGTTGATGTCGCCGGGTCCGTCCATCTCAACCAGGTCGAAGTGCATGACATCGCCCTTGAAGTTGGTCGGGATCGAAGATGGGTCCAACTCGTGTGCCGGGTCGAAAGCGCCAAGGCCTGACCAGATGGGACGCCAGTTGTCGGTCCAGTCCACGCTTTGGGGCGCTGCCCATACTTCGCTGCCACGGGGGCCAAGGAAGTCCAGGGTGCCGTCCTCAGGAATGGTGAGCTTGGACAGGTCGTTGCCGTCTGCATCCGCATCCGGGGCCAGGCGGAAACACACCGCGTCTTGGGTGGTCACCTGCTGGCCATCTACCGCCATCACCGCGAGTTTGCCACCGGAGCGGGTGCCGTAGAGGGCGTCGTTGTGGGAGTGGTAGAGCAGCTTGCGGCCGGCGCACGGATGGTCCACATCCGCGTTCAGAGTCACGCTGTGGCCCGGCGCGCCCGGTTTGTGCTCTGCACTGGATTCAGTGCTGGGTTCCGTGCTGGCCTGGGCGCCCGGCGCCCCAACAACACTCAGCGCAGCTATAAACGCTGCTGCTAGAAGGCGCTTCATGCGTGCACCGCCTTTGCTAGTACGCCACGTGCTGGGGCAAACAGCCAGCTCAGCGCGAACAGGACGGTGAGGGATAAGACGATGGTTGCGCCTGTTGGTGAGTCATACGCCCACGCCAGCCACACGCCGAGCACGCTGCCGATGGTGCCGATTGCGGCGGCGATGAGCATCATGGTCTCCAGCCGGTCAGTGAACATTCGCGCGGCGGCGGCCGGGGTGATCAGGAGTGCTACGACCAGGATGTTGCCCACGGTCTGCACGGCAAGCACCACGGCGAAGGTGACGCTTAAGTACAGCGCTAGGTCTAGCGCTGCGACGGGCAGGTTCATGGCACGAGCGGTTTCGCGGTCCAGGGCGACGGCGGTGAACCAGGGGCGCAGCACAATCACCACGCCGACGATCAGCGCGCCCACGACCGCATTGATGAGCAGGGCGCGCGTGCTCACGCCGGTCAGCGAGCCGAAAAGGAAGGAGCTGACAGAGGCGGTGTAGCCCTCCACTCGGGAGATGATCACCAGGCCCACGGCGAAGGCGGCGGTGAACACGATGCCGATGACGGAGTCCTCTTTAATCGTGCGGCGTTGAGACATCACGGCGATCAGCACCGCCACCAGCGCACCGGCCACCGCCCCGCCGAGCAGCACTGATGTCTGCAAGGCGAAGGCGACGGCGATGCCGGGGAAGACGGCGTGGGCGACGGCGTCGCCAATAAACGCCATCCCGCGCAGCACCACAAAGCAACCGACCACCGCGCACAGCAGCGCGGCGATCACCGCGGCCAAAAGCGCGCGCGGCAAAAACGCCAGCTGCGGGTTGGCCATGTCTGCAAGAAACTGCAGGAAGGAAATCTCGGGCAACAGGTTAGGCAAAGTTAGCCTCCAAATGCGTGCGTACTCCGCGCAACCACGGCGAGTCTTCGGCAACAGAGAAGGTGTCCATCCACGGCGCGGCGCTATCAAGCTGATCTACCTGGCTATCCGCCACCACTCCCCCTTTGAACAAGATGAGGCGGTCGCAAGCATCGACGGCTTCGGCGATGTTGTGGGTGGACATGACTACGCCCAAGCCCTTGTCCACAAGCTTGCGAAACAGCTCCAGAAGATGCTCGGTGGTGGGGATGTCCAGGCCGGTAAAGGGCTCGTCCAGAAGCAGCATGCGCGGGCGACGCACCAAAGCACGCGCGATGAGCACGCGCTGGCGCTGGCCGCCGGAAAGGTCGCTGATCGGGCGATCTGCCAGGTCAGCAAGGTTCACCATCTTCAGTGCGCGCTGTGTCCAGGTGTGCTCGCGCTCGCCGGCGCGGCGGTACCACGGCCGCTGGCCCAAGGTGGCGTTGAGGGTGGCGGCGTAGACGTCGATAGGAAAATCCCAAGCGACGTTGTGGCGCTGCGGCACATAGCCAACCACGTTGCGGATCGCGCGGGAGCCGGTAACTTCAACCGTGCCTTCAGCGGGAACCAGTCCCAACATGGCCCGCATGAGCGTGGTTTTACCCGCACCATTCGGCCCGAGCAGCCCCGTAAATTCGCCGCCGCGCAGCGTCAGATTCACACCCTGGAACACCTCGCGGCCCGGGTAGGACACGCTCAGGTCGCGCACTGTGATGGCGTGCGGCCTCACTTCTTCCGCCCCCTGACCAGAACAAAGGCAAGTGCCGCCAAAATCAGCACACCGATGCCTACACCAGCGATGAGCCCGGAGCTTGTGTTTGATTGCGCCCCGTCGCTTGCCTTGAACTGGGTGTCAAAGGCCTGGCTCGCATCCGTCGATACGGCAAAGCGCAACACCTGCTCATCGGTGTGCACGTTGCCCTCGGTGTCCTCCACGTTCACGCGCACCTTGACCAGCTGCACGCCGGCCTCCGTGAACACCCAGTTGGCGTGGGTGTGCGTGTTCGGCTCCACCCACATGGACTGCGCGCCGGAAGCGCTTGAGTTCCACAGCTGCTGCGGCTCATGGAAACCACCCGGCTGCACAAACAGGGAGAAGCTTCCCGGGCCGCTGTGCCCGCCGTACTCCAGGCTCATGCCGCTCGTGGAGCGCTCAAGTAAGGACGGCGCCTGCGTATTCCACCCCAACCACGGCACGCCGGCAACCTCCGTCTGGGGTACTACCCATACGTCGCTACCGGGCTTGGCGCCGGTGAAGTCGAAATCGTTGGTCTCCGGCAGGGTTTGCTTCGCGGCGTCGCCAACCTCAAAGACCACGTCCTCCAGGTGACGCCACACTGCTGGGGTGTGGGTGTCGTCGCGGACCAGGAACTGCAGCTGACCGTCTACAAACATGGCACCAAGATCGGCGTGGCCTGCGCTAATCACCGTGCGCTCCCCCAGCGGGGCGATCGCCTCATTGGCCTCCACCACCTGCTGGAGCGCCGGGTTATTGTCCTGCACCTGAGCGGTGGCTACAGGCGCTAATGCTGCCGCCGGTGCCGTTGCGATCAGTGCTGCGGTAACGAGTGCTGAAATCTTTTTCATTATTGTCCTTTCAAACAGTTGCTTATTGATTCCCCGTTGGCCAGCACAAACTCCACATACGTCTGCGCAGGCCCCTGCCCCGGCGGGTCGAGGGAATCGCCCCAGATCGGGCACACCCGCACCCCGTGCATCGCCGCCGTCTGGGTGAGCACCGGCGTTTCTTGCTCACTGCCGTATTCCACAAACACAGCCGGCACATCCAGGTTTTCCAGCGTGCGGGTTAGCGCCAGCAGGTCGCGCGGGCTTGGCTCCACACTCGGGTTCGGGGTAACAAAGCCCGCGATGCGCAGCCCATAGGCACGCCCCAGGTAGGCGTAGCCGTGGTGGGTGGTAACCAGGTTGCGGTTGGTTTCCGGGATCTGCTCATACAAGGCGCGCACCGTCCGATCCGCCTCATCGAGCTCTTCCTGGTAGCGCTTCGCATTCGCCGCGAACTGGCTTGCGCGCTTCGGGTCGATGGCGGAAAGCTCATCGCGCACCACATCCACCACGGCTTTCATGGCTGCCGGGTCGTGCCAAATGTGTGGGTCCAGCTCACCGTGCACGTGGCGGCCCAGCACCGCCTGCGGAAGCAGGTACGTCTCATCATCCGGGTTACCTAAGAAACGGAACTCGCGCTGCGGCGGGATCGGCTGCAGCGTTGTCGTAGGCACCACCACCACCGCGTCAGCCGGGTTGATCTCGCCGTGCTCATCAGAGTGCAGCGTCAGGTGAGTGCCCGCCTCGTCCACACGCGTGGCAATGTCCACGTGCCCGTGCTCAATCGCCAACTTGCCGGGGGTAACCTGCGCCGGGTCCTGGCCCACCACCACCGTGATCGCCCCCTCGGCGGCACTGCGCTCCGGCGCGTTGACTGCGTCTTTTACCGACGCCTTCAAGCGCAACTCATACACCCCCGGCGCCGAGAACGCCCAGCTCACGTGCGTGTGCGCCCCAACCGGCAGCATGGTGGAACCGCCGTCGGAGTCAAAGAGCAACTCCGGAGTGCCAAACGTACCAAGGATGAAGGCGAAGGCTTTGCCGGGGCCGGTGGCGCTGATAAGCGAAAGTTCCGACACAGTCGTAGCCGGAAGGTCCGCCTCAAACCGCAACCCCAGCCACACCGTGTCCAGGCTGGCGTCCTCCACCAGCGGAATCGGCGCATAGCCGTAGCGCTGGGTCTGCTCCGCCAGTGCCACCACATGCGCGTCAGGCCGCGCCGTCGACGCAATCGTGCGGGTCAGCGCCTGCGGCTCCAGCAGCAACCCGTTGGTAAACACCGCATCGGCGTACGCAATGTCGCGCGTAGCGTGCAGCGTCGGCTCATAGCTATGCGGGTCCGCGCCGCGCCGTATCAGCGAGGTCACCTCGGCAGCATCGCCCGCCACATTCTGCACAACGTCCGCCAGGATGCTTGTCGACGCCACCACGCCCAACCTCCCACCATCTCCCCCACCGGTGGCCGACTCGGCTGGGGCACACGCACAAAGCAACATACTCGCGCCGATGCATACAGCCGTAGCTGCGTTTTTCACACTCACTGGCCCGCCCCGAACGCGCCCAGCAACCTACGACGCAACGCCGAATCCAAGCACATCATGCCGCCGCCAAAGACCAGGACTCCCAGGCCAAGGATGGCAAAGGGCACAGTCATCACAGTGGTGCCGGTCTCCGCGAGGGCGTCCGGACGGGTCTCTGTGGTGTTGCCGTTGTTGTTGCCGCTGTTCTGGCCTGCTGCTGCGGCGCAGCTGCCCTCCGGATCAAACATCGAACCGAAATCAAAGTGGCCGCTATCGGCGTTACCCGGGGTACCAACGTTAAACGTCAACACCGCCTCACCGCTGACGCTTTCACCGGCCTTGGTGGTGGCAGTCTGGCGAATCTTCACCCGATACGACCCGGATGCCGAAAACACCCAGTTGGGGTGCACGTGTGAATTCGCCGGAATAGTGTGGTGGCCTTCGAGCTTGCCGTTGCCCGCAGAAAACCACTGCTCGCCCACCACCTGGCCCAAGCCACCCTGGGTGAACACGACCATGGAACCAGGCCCGTCAAAGCCTGTAATCTCCCACGTGACATCGCCCGTCGTCTGCGCGATCAGGCTCTCATGCTGCGTGTTCGCACCAAGCCACGGAACGCCATCCTGCTGCGTCGCACCAATCATCCACGCTTTGCCAGCCGGCACCGGGCCGACCGCCTGCGGTAAGTCCACCTCTGCCGCCTGACCAAGCCCAAACACCAAGTCCTCCGGACGCGTCCACGTGGCCGGCACGTTGCGGTCATCCTTGATCATCGGACGCAGGGTGGCCGTGCACTTCGTCGCCTGCTGCTGTGGCTGTGGTTGCTGTTTTGGCGCCTCTTGTTTTGGAGCATCTTGTTTTGGAGCATCTTGCTTTGGGGCCTCTTGCTTTGGGGCCTCTGGTGCGGGCTCGCTGGCACGGTTTTCAACCTCGGCGTTTGTGTTGGTGGTCGCTGCACCATCCCCGACTCGCCACGTGTACTCCGCCTGGTTCGACTCCACACCATCGGCCTTCGCCACCACTCGCATGGTGTACACACCGGGTTGGGTAAACAGCCAGTTCGCGTGCACGTGGGACGGCTCCTCCTGCACAATGCGAGCACCACTGCCCAACTTCGCCTGCCCACCATCCAGGACTGACTGGAACGAGCCGAAGCTGCCGGTCTGGAACAGGTAAACCTCGCCAGGGCCACTGACCTCTAAGAACTCCAGATCCACGCGCCCGAAACCCCCTTCGCGCACGCCTTGGGTGTCCCAACCCGGCCACAGCAGATCAGAACGCTGCGTCTGTGGAAGCAGGTAGCCGGCAGTGGCGATCTCTGCGACGTTTACCGTCTCCTCCGTATACGCCGCCTCCCCAACGATCAGCTCCACACTTTCCGGTTGACGACGCACATGACTCCCCGTCACATCTTCCTGCAGATCAAGCGTCAGATCGCTGCCGTTAGCGGTGACGTTAAATGCGTCAATGTGTCCGCGGTCGAAGCGTTGCGTATCGGCTTTAGCCACCCCTGCCGGAAACGCCGCAATGCACACCATGGCCAGCACGACAGCAATGACAGGCACCAGCCAGAGCGCCTTCACCTTATTGGGAACTGTTCTCAACACTTAACGAATACTACTTTCATTAAGCGCCGATGCAAAAGCGCCAGCTCGGGTCCCGTCTGATTACCCCCCTGACAAAGTTGACGATGCAGTTTGCGTTTCCCCAGGTCCTAGTCAGATCACTAAGGGCCGCTCGTCGAATTTGTCAGGATTTCCGCCAGCGCCTGACAAATATGTTCCGTCGAACAGCGTGAGCTTTCGCGACCTGCAAGTTTGCCAAACCGGGCCGGGGGTCACGTCGAATTTGTCAGGATTTCCGCCAGCGGCGCCCCAAACCACCCCAAAACCACCCCAACAACCCCGAAAACACCAAAACGCCCCGGCCCAGACAATGAAAGCCTGGCGCCGGGGCGCTGGAAAAGCCTAGAAGCTCTAAAAGCCGTAAAGCTTATGCCTCTGCGTAGTTCTTCTGAACGGACGGGTCAACCGGAACGCCCGGGCCCTGGGTTGCAGAAACGGTGATCTTCTTCAGGTAGACACCCTTGGCAGAAGCCGGCTTCAGGCGCAGAACCTCATCCAGCAGAGCGCCGTAGTTCTCAGCGAGCTGCTCCGGGGTGAAGGACGCCTTACCAATCAGAGCGTGCAGGTTAGCCGCCTTGTCCACGCGGAAAGCGATCTTGCCGCCCTTGGACTCCTCAACAGCCTTTGCAACGTCCGGGGTAACGGTGCCGGTCTTCGGGTTCGGCATCAGACCACGCGGGCCAAGCACACGAGCCACACGGCCAACCTTGGCCATCTGGTCCGGGGTAGCAATAGCCACGTCGAAGTCGAGCTGGCCAGCGTTGATCTGCTCGATCAGCTCGTCGGTGCCAACGATGTCAGCGCCAGCTTCCTTAGCGGCGGTAGCCTTCTCGCCCTCAGCGAAAACGGCAACGCGGACGGTCTTACCAGTGCCGTGCGGCAGGTTCACGGTGCCGCGGACCAGCTGGTCAGCCTTGCGCGGGTCAACGGACAGGCGCATTGCAACGTCGATAGTGGAGTCGTACTTAGCAGACGAGGTCTCCTTCGCCAGCTTCACAGCCTCCAGCGGGGAGTACAGCTTGTCGCGGTCAACCTTTGCAAACTGCTCGTTGTAGTTCTTGGACTTCTTAGCCATGTTGGGTTCCTTTCAGGAGTTGTGGTCTGCGGGCCTGGCTTGGCCCTGCCACTTACGCACAAGTGCGTCGTTATTTACTTCTCAACCTCGATGCCCATGGAGCGAGCGGTACCAGCGATGATCGCCGCACCAGCCTCGATGTCACGAGCGTTCAGGTCAGCCTTCTTGGTCTCAGCGATTTCCTTGCACTGCTCCCAGGTGACCTTGCCAACCTTCTGGGTGTGCGGGACGCCGGAGCCCTTCTGCAGGCCAGCAGCCTTCAGCAGGAGCTTCGCTGCCGGCGGGGACTTCAGGATGAAGTCGAAGGAACGGTCTTCATAAACCGTGATCTCGACCGGGACAACGTTGCCACGCATGGACTCGGTTGCAGCGTTGTATGCCTTGGTGAACTCAACAATGTTCACACCGTGGGCACCAAGTGCCGGACCAACCGGCGGGGCCGGGTTAGCCATACCAGCTTCGATCTGAAGCTTAATCAGGCCGGTGACCTTCTTCTTAGCCATCGAATTACCTCAATTCCTTGGTACAGGACGCAGCCACGATGTTTAGCTCGCGCCCTTCCGGATTCCGGGTTTAGCCCAGCAACCGGGGATGAACGAATGAAAAACGCCGCCCGAAAAAGACGGACGGCGTTTAAGGTTACGCGGTTTAAGCGTCGATAAGCAAAACAGCCCTACATAATGCGTTCGATCTGGTCGGCGGTCAGCTCCACCGGGGTCTCACGGCCAAAGATGGACACCAAGGCCTGGATCTTGCCGGTCTCCGGATCAATCGCGTTAATCGTCGCAGAAACGCTTGCCAGCGCGCCGGACAGGATGGTCACGGCCTCACCAACCTGGTAGTCGTGTGCCAGCTGCTGCTTGGTCTGCTCCTCCGGCATAGCGATGACGGTCTCGCCGTCCTCGTTCGCGTTGGACTTGCCCTCAACCGGGGCGACCTTCGGCATGAGGAACTTCGCCACGTCGCGGTGCTTCACCGGCGTCGCGTTGCCCTCGTTACCCACAAAGCTGGTCACGCCCGGGGTCTCGCGCACCACGGACCACGCGGCATCATTCATGTCCATGCGAACAAGCACGTAGCCCGGCAGCAGCTTGCGCTTGACCAGCTTCTTCTTGCCGTCCTTGTTCTCCATGACCTGCTCGATGGGCACGACAACCTCATAGATGGAGTCCTCCACTTCAAGCGTCTGAATACGCATGTCAAGGTTGGTCTTCACCTTGTTCTCGTAGCCCGAGTAGGACTGGATGATGTACCAGTCACCCGGCTGCTTCTTCAGCTCACGGGTGTATTCGCGCAGGCGAGCGCGGTATTCAGAGTCAGCGTCAGCCTCCTGGGCGGCTTCCTGCTCCAGCGGCTCGGTCTCCGGCTCCACCGGTGCACCCTCGCCGATCATCTCCTGGTTGTCCTCGACTTCGAGTTCAGCTTCGTTCAGGTTCTGGTTTTCAGTATCCATTCGCTTTTCCATCTTCTAGAGCTTGTTGCTTACCGACGCCTACTTGTCCCACCAGCCTACCCACCCACGTGGTGGTGACTTAGCGAAAAAGTATCCCGCCTCCCCTGGCTTGCTGCCAAGGTGGCGGGAAAACGTTCAAAGTGCAGTATAGCTAACGGATGAGCACCCACTCAACCAGACGCGTACCAAGCCAGTCCGTGCCCGACATAAACGCGGTCAGGATGATCAGGAACGCGAACGTGATGAGGGTGTAGTTCAGCATCTGGGTGCGCGAAGGCCAGATGACCTTCTTCATCTCCTGGGCCACCTCGCCCGGGAACGCTGCGATACCGCCGGCTACGTGCTCATCATCGTCAGCGGTTGCAACCGCGCGCTTGGAGCCGTGCTTATCCTCGTAGGATTCGGAGGAAACGGGAGTTGCCCCGTGCAGCTGACGCTTACCGGTCGGCTGTGCGGGGGTCTGACCATTCGGGTTAGTCAAGAGAACTCCTCCAACTTGAAAGTTCTGGCAGGGGCGACAGGACTCGAACCTGCAACCTACGGTTTTGGAGACCGTTGCGCTACCAATTGCGCCACGCCCCTAGAGTGCAAATGCACCTAGACCCTACCACGCGGCCAAAACTAGCCGCGTAACCGAGTTACGTAGCGATGGCGAGAATTGAACTCGCGACACAGCGATTATGAGTCGCTTGCTCTACCACTGAGCTACACCGCCATGCGTTTGCTAGGTAGATACCGTAACAAACAGCAGAGCCCCCTATCAGAATCGAACTGATGACCTTTTCCTTACCATGGAAACGCTCTGCCGACTGAGCTAAGGGGGCACAGCCTCTATGTTGTGGACCTCACCTTTCGGTGTGACCCGCTCCGTTGAAGCCTGGGAAAGATTAACCCGATACGTGAGCTAAACACAAATCGGCAGGTTAATCGGCATTTTTATAAGGGTTATAACGCTTGTGTTTTAGAGAGCTTTGGCCAGCCACCGAAAGATTTCCGGAATTACTGCATTCTGACCCCCATTCCCCCAGGTAACAACACCATCTCGGGTTAAGCGACAAAATGTGTGCTTTTTTGGAT
>NZ_KV786450.1:0-18326 GCF_001806945.1 Corynebacterium sp. HMSC30G07
GCCGAAAAAGCACACATTTTGTCACTTAACCCGGTTATTCACCGCGTGATTTCCATTTGCACGTCTAGGATAACAGATACTTCGTGGCCTACTACCGGCTAGGCCAACTCGTAGACATGTTGGCGGTCTTCTCACCGACTGACCAAAACTACCTCGATAAGATGCGGAAACTGATCAATGTCGATGTCCTTATCGACGATTTTATGACCATGAGCATCAACCAGCGCGGGCAAGAAGACCTAAGCAAGATCATATTCGACCGCGACGGACGCCTCCCAACACTTATCTCCTCCCAATCAGCTGCCGCTTACTGGATCGAAGCACTTCCCGACAGAATCGGAGCTGACTCCCTAGTTAGCCGCCTCAACAACGGGCATCGAATCCGCATAGGAGACTTCGACATGCGCAAAGCCACCGCCTCAATGGAGCCGGACGAATAAAGCAAACAGCCGGGCCGACTCCTTCGGCCCGGCCCGGTACCAACTACCCGGAACACGGCAGTACCGGGTTCCCGGAACACCGGTACTAAAAACCCGCATCTGACATTCCATGTTTTAGGCCAAACATGTTTTAGGCCAAACAGCCACCTGGACCGCGATGGTGACGGGGTTGGTTGTGAGAAGGACCTGCGATAGGGATCAGGCGCGCTGCAATGAGGTGACTGTCTATCTAGTCTGAATCGAACCTGAGCGGTTCGCGTTGCGCAAAACGTTAGAGATCTTTCGCTTGAGCGAAGTAGTTTGAGTTCTTGGTCCGAGCGTTGCTTCCTACCGGGTTCCGTCGTTTACGTGATCGACTTTATCGTCGGTGGAGAAACTCAGCCCCAACTCCTTAAAACTCGGTAACACCACGACGCCACGAAAGACTCGTGCAGCCAAATCAGTGAAGGAAGCTCGCACATAGGCGGTCAGCTCTACGAGACCTTCTGCATTGAGGAACTCTAAAAACTCTTTTTCTGTAACTAGCTCTCCACTTTCCCCGGCGAAAGTGTATTTTCCTTCTACTTCTGCGAAAAGCTCGCCAAATGGGAAGTCTAAGCGAATTTTTAGTGCTGCCATGGCCAAGTCGGCGGGCAAGTCAGTATGAGGGCCAGGGATAAGCGTCTGAAGCTGTGCTTCCTGTTCCGCTGTCACCTCAACGGGGCTTGCGGAACTATCACTGGCACTTGTCAGGTCACTCTCTTCGGTATCTCCCTGGTCGACAGACTTTCGCTTCGCGTAGAGTTCGTTGACCTGAACATCATCAAGAGCAAATTTTGCGTTCATGTTGTCCTCGTTTGCCATTGCCTACTAGTTTCCGATTTCGTCACCAAGAGGACCTTGTCCTTGCGAAATTTCTTCCTGGAGACCGTTTTCGTTGAGTAAGACGTTTTGGCGTATTGAGCAACGTCACTCTTTGCAGCCCTGTCTGAAACCGTGAAACTGATGTCTGCGCCGATAGCTAGCGCGTAGAGCCTCACCATCCGCAACGTGGGGTCGGAATCGTAATGCTCAAATTCTTCAATCTGGGCCGTGCTGGCATGCATGATCTCAGCAATGTCAGAAGCCGAAAGCCCCTTCTCCCTCGCGAGTTCTTGAAGCGAGTCCATGAGGTCCGCGAACTTGGAGTAGAGATCGTCAGAGTGCGCTTTAAAGGACTTGTTGGGTGAAACCCTTACGCCATTTGCCATTTCAGACCTCCATTTTCTTGCTGATCATGTTGCAGTTCAGAAACGTTCCACCGCTGTTCAAAGTGATTTGAATGGTATTCGGCGGCTTTGGAAATTTCTTTGTTTTGCAGCCGTCTAGTCTCCTCATCATTGCCCGGGACGATCTCTTTTTCGTGGACCCAGAGCCCCACACCCCATAGATTAATGTGGCTGAGTGCGTTTTTGGATTGGTAATAGTAAAGACGTACGAACACCAATTCCTGCTCGTACAGGCCGGTTACGGGGTCTTTGTAAGAGACCGTGAGATTATCCCACTTAATCTCGAAAATTGTACCAGCGCCCTGGCCCACGATTTTCCTTACCTCCAGGATGGGCCGCAGCTTCCCCCGTTCTGCTCGTTTAAGCCGTTGCTCAATTTCTGTTGTCAGGTTATCGATCAGAAACTGGTTCAAGTCGTATCTCTCGCCTAACCTGGCGATGATTTTTGCCGCGGCGGATTCGATATGTTTGCCGTGTGTTTCCTCACGCCAAAAGAATGTTGCGGGTCGCCCAACCTCGTAGACACTCTTACTCACAACTTCTCCTGTCATGGGGAATTCTAAGACTCACGTGCTGCTTTGCTTTAGGTAAATCTTAGATCTTTAGAGCAGGTAAAGAAATCCAGCCCGCACTCTTGCGAGGCGGGCTGAACGGTTAGTGCTCAGATTGCCGGAGCCGACGTGATTCACACAGTCGGGTAGATCTTGTAGTGTGAGCAATCGAAAAGGCTCTTTGAGTCGGAGATCGAAAGCGGGTCTGTTGGTTTTCACCTTCAGGCCCGCTTTCATTTGTGCTCAGGCCGTGGCGTCGAACTACCGGCAGCTGAGAACCTGGTCCGTAAACGCGCGCGGTGCGCCCTTGCGCTGGAGGTCCGCAACGTCGTAGCACTTGAAACCGTTCACGTCGCCGGCAGGCTGGATACGCGTCCATTGGCCATTGACCTTGTGGAAGGACTCGTTCCAGTCCGTCTGGTTGGCGCCGGCCTTGGCCCACTGACCGTCGCAGTAGCTCACCGTCGTGCCGGTGAAGTTCGGCCAGCCGGGAACGATGGCGTCGAAAGTGGCAGGGGAGCAGTCGCCAGGCGTCGCGGAAGCTTGAGGACGAGGCGTAATACCCGGGACGTTAATCTTTGGCCATTTGGACATGTCTAAACCCGGGATGTTGATCAGACCTGTTTGTACCGCGAGGGCCACGCCTGCACTAACAAGAGCGAGGACGCCGATGGTAATGCCGGCGATCTCACCTGCGCTCAGGTCAGAGTCTGAGGAACCGCTAGAAGAGTTGTCTGTCTCGGTGTCGGTGCTGGGTTCGGCGCCGGTCTGGCTGTCCGTACCGGTCCCGGTATCCGCCGGCGGCGTATCGGCCACCGCCGGGGTGACGGTTACGGGCGCAAGCGTGAGTGCTGCGGCTGCGGTGAGTGCTAACAATGGTTTCTTCATGCTTCTACAATAACGCCAATCAGCGCCAATGACCTCGCGATTTTGCGTTTTGTAAATACGGCGCTACTCTTATGACTCGTTGCTTGAGAGCAACAAAAACAAAATATTCCTCCATAGCTCAGTTGGCAGAGCATTCGACTGTTAATCGAAGGGTCACTGGTTCGAGCCCAGTTGGAGGAGCTGCCACCCCGGTCCCCGCAGGGACCGGGGTTTTTCGTTTCGTGGGGTGGCGGGGGGTGTATCGCATTGGGGGTGCTTGCGTTGCTCCGCAGTTCTGACCTTAAAGTGTGGGGGATGTGGAGTTTAAGACGGGTTTATCGCGCAAATCGTTCAATATCCCGTTATGGTTAAGGCGTGTCCGTTAACTTGCTAAGTTTCAGTGTCGGCAACTTTAAGAGCATCCGGGAGATCCAGACGCTTGAATTTGCCGATGGGCCGTTGGATTCCAAGCAGCCGAGGCCCGTGCCGGTCTCTGTCCTGCTCGGCGCCAATGCGTCTGGCAAAAGTAACCTTCTGGAAGCCATGGTGTTTGCGTTTCGGGCAATGAAGCTTTCGGCTACGGCTTGGCTGGATGAGGACCATTACGAATACGATTCCACTATCCCAACCCCGTTTTCCTTGGATCAGGATTCTCAAGGTGAGCCGAGCTTTTTTGAGTTCGACTTCGTTGCAAAAGGCAGGCGATACCTTTACGGCTTTACATTTGGCCGCTCAGGGGTTGTTGAAGAGTGGATGTCCTATGTCCCCTCGGTTCGCTGGACCTCTGTGTTTAACCGGACTGCACAGCCGGAAGTTGAATGGGAGTGGAACTCTTCTGCAGTGTCTAGAACTCTCCAGCGTGAGATAGAGCGTGCAGACGTACGCGAACTTGCTGTTTCCCACGCGCTAAGGGGCAAACTCGGTCTGATTTATGAATCGGTATCGGCTCTCTTGGACGGAGTGAATTATCTTCCGCTCGGTGATAGTCAGAAAGATCAGCGCTTGAGCCAACTAGCGCGTGCGATGCGTAAAGGGCAAGTGAAGCTTTCTGAAGTCACGCAGATGATGCAGGCCGCTGACACAGGGATCGTTGATGTAAGCATTGATGAGGAGAATCTGTCGCCATCCTTGGCCGAGTTGGCAAAGATTCTTACTCAAAGACTGGAAGACGTGAGTAAGGATGAAAAGGGAAGCCTGAAAGGCTTCCACATGGCTCACGAGCCTGGCGCGTACATTGATATTTCTGACGCCGAGCTAAAGGCAATCGCTTACCAGCTCATGTTCACTCACCGGGGTGACAGCTCGAATCACACGCTGAAAATGGCAGCACAGTCAGATGGCACTTTGACCTGGTTATCGGTTGCCCCGATCATCGTTGATGCCCTGAGGAATGGCCACGTGGTCATTGCGGATGAACTTGATTCGAGCTTGCATGTCCAGCTGCTAGAGCTGGTGGTAACGGCCTTTACTGATGAAACTATCAACGTAAACGGTGCTCAGCTCATTTTCTCTTCCCACGACACGAACCTCCTGGAGCATATGCGTGCGTTGGGTTTGGATACGGACGCGTTTTGGTTTGTAGAGAAGCTGCAGAGCGGTGCATCCGAGGTGTTCCCGTTATCTGGTTTTGAAAATCGGAAGGACGCGAATTACGAGCGTCGTTATCTGGATGGCAGGTATGGTGCGCTTCCTCGGGTGTCACCCGCGCTGATTCGAGGGTTGGTACTTGAGGCTGTGGGCGAAGGGCCGGAGGCAGCTGATGGCTCCTAAGCGCAAATATCCGGCGCGTGGATATCGACCGAAGAAAAGCCGCACCCGAGTTGAACGGAAAACGAAATTCCTGATTGTTACTGAGGGTGTGCTGACGGAACCTCAATACTTTGAACGGCTGCGCCCCATCGTTGAGCAGCGTTATGGGGTGCAGCTGGTTTCAATGCCCAGAACCGACAAGGGAAACGCCCGCGGAGGTAACTGGAAGTCAGATCCGCTTCATGTGGTCAAAAAATGCGTGGAGAAGCGAGATGAGGAAGCAGCACGCTCACGTAAAAGCAAACGGGATGTACCAGAATTCACGCGATGCTTCGCTGTGGTTGATGTTGACGGCCGTGATGTTGGGAAATCACCGACTGTTTTGCAACAGGCGATTTCGCTCGCTGCTGATGAAGGCATCAGTTTGATCGTAAGTAACCATAAATTCGAAGTTTGGTTGATCTGGCATCATGACAAAGCATCACCGAGCAGCGCTGCGGAGAAGCTGACCCCTCAAGCCACGGAGCTTGGGTTCGTGGAAGGCAAGAACATCTCCACCGAGTTTCCAATTGAGAATTTTTTGAATGCATGTGAGCGAGCGAAGAAAGCGGCACTAGTTTCGCCTGGAAGTGTCGGCCCTAACCCATCGACTGCCATGCCGAGCTTGTTTGATGCGATTATGCAAGCGCAGAAAAACGCCAACTGATTGCTACTCAGGATCCAGTAGACCCCATCAGTACACTTACCTGCGTGAATCAACGTCGTGACCTCATGTGGCAAACACTGATCGGGTTCGTCGGGTTCTTCGCGCTGCTCGCGCTGATCCAGGCGGTGATCAACCTGTTTTCGCCGAACCCCGCGATCTGGCCAGGCCTGCTCGCGGGTGCGTTTGTGTTGGCTACGTGGTGGTTGGTGCGTCGTTGGCAGGATGCGAGGCGAGGAGGCAACAATGCTGAATAAACTTCTTGGAAACTGGCCGGTAGACAACGTTTCTGCAGCGCTTGTGCATGCTAACGGCCACGTGGAGACCCTCGGCGACCAAGACCGCACCTACCCACTGGCCAGCGTGACCAAACTTCTCGCGGCGTACGGATTCCTGATGGCCGTGGAGGAAGAGGCATTCCTCTTAGACAGCCCTTGTGGTCCGGAAGGCTCCACCGTCCGCCACCTGCTGGCGCATGCCTCCGGCGTTGGCTTTGACACGCGTGAGCCGCAGAAGCCGGTTGCTGAGCGCCGTATTTACTCCTCCGCCGGCTTCGAGATCCTCGCGGACTACGTGGATAAAACCACCGGCATCCCGTTTGCTGAATACCTGCACGAAGGCGTCTTTGCGCCGCTGGGGATGACGGACGCTGTGTTGGAGGGCAGTGCTGGGCATGGGGCGGTGGCGTCGGCAAGCAGCTTGACCCTGTTTGCTCAAGAGCTTTTGCACCCGCAGCTGCTCAGCCCTGAAACCCTGCGCGAGGCAACCACCAACCAGTTTGGTGACCTGCGCGGTGTGGTGCCGGGCTACGGCATGCAGAAGCCGTGTCCGTGGGGCCTTGGTTTTGAGCTGAAGGGGGAGAAGACTCCGCACTGGACTGGCGATGGCATGCCGCCCACCACCTTCGGCCACTTCGGCATGACCGGGACCTACCTGTGGGTGGCAGACGACTACGCCATGGTCGCCCTGACGGATCGTGACTTTGGTGACTGGGCGAAACCTCTTTGGCAGGAGACCAACACGGCGATCTGGCGCGAGCTGCACTAGCCATGGGATACCTGTTTGTTGCGCTGCTGGTTGGCGCGCTCATTCCCGTGCAGACCGCAGCGAACGCGCGCCTGCGCCTGGCCGTAAACAACCGCCCGATAGTCTCCGCGCTGATTTCCTTTACGGTGGCACTCACACTCGCGGCGGTGGCCACACTGGTCCTGCAGGGTCACGTTGTGCCCCATTTCTTATCGACGCCCCCACCGTGGGCCTACCTCTCCGGCCTCTTCGGCGCCACGTTTGTCATTGGCAGCATTTTGCTGTTTCCCAAACTCGGCGCAGTCCAAACCGTGGTGCTGCCAATCCTCGGGCAGGTGGTGATGGGGCTGGCCATCGACCACTTTGGGCTTTTCCGTGGCCGCCAGGTGGATGTGTCTGTGTGGCGGTTGGGTGGCGCGCTGGTTGTGCTGCTGGGCATTGCCGTGGTGTTGCGTGTGCTTCCGTTGCGGCGCGGCACCGTGCCCGCCGCCATTAGCGAAGACCCGGATCTCGGCGCCAGCGTGTGGGTTTACCGACTACTCGGCGTAGCCATCGGCGTGGGCAGCGCAATGCAGGCCGCCATCAATGGCTACGTAGGCACACTTGCGGGCTCGCCACTGTTTGCCAGTGAGATCAACCTGCTGGTGGGCGCGGTCATCCTCCTCGTGGCCGTGTTGTGTACCAGCCCGCGCCAACTTGTCACGCCACTGAAACCCGCGCCGTGGTGGATGTGGCTCGGTGGTGTTGTCGGAGCGATCTTTGTCATCGGCGGCGCGGGCCTCACTCCAATCCTGGGTACCGCGACCACGGTCATCGCTTTCAGCGCGGGCACGATCGCCAGCGGTCAGTTGATGGAATCCGTTGGCGCCTTCGGCGCGCGCCGAGTGCCTATCGACGGCGTGCGACTTGTCGGCCTTGCGGTGATCTTCGCCGGCGTGTTGATGGTGCGGATGCTCTAGCTGTGCGTGCCTAGCCTGCTTTGTTTGCTTCGATATCTTGTTTGAGATCTTCAAGATCTCTTTCAAGAGTCCGTTGCATCTTCTCGACTCTTTGCAGCGTATCCCGGAACAAAATACGACTTCCGAAGTCGGGCCCCCTAAAGAGAGACTTCAACTTCTTTTTGAAAGTGTTCTTCTTCGTTTGAGGCTCGGGGGAGGAAGGCTGCTGATCATTCTGTGGTTTTTCCACTTCTGCTTCCTTCGCTGGTGTCGGTTTGTTCTTCTGGCCTATGAGTTTCAGGACGTACACCAGGATGAACAATCCGAGCCCGAGGAGCAGTTCCTTCAAAGAGAGGCGGCCCTTGTGTCGGGGTCCTTCCGAGGAAGCACCTTCAGGCTCTGGGGAAGTCTGTGCGGTATTTTTGGTTTCCTGCATTTCCGGTTCCTTTTTTATTGTCAGCTTCGCCTTCAAATCTTTGACTTGTAGATCGTGCACAAGAAGGCGAAGGTATATCGCATTGAATGCAACTGTCAGCGGGATCAGGCCCAAGAACGCTATTACTAGGAGAAATGCTAGAGCGTAGATGACGAGTAAGACGTAAACTATTCGATAATCCCCACTTTTTGGAGAGGATTCAAGAGAAACAATGCGACGCTTGCAATAAAACATCGCGGCCTCGCTGAAGCCGAAAAACATAGCAAAGACGACCCAGAGGAGACGTGGCTCATTCTCAGAACCAGGCAGAAGAAGCCAATATCCGAAAAGGCAATTTGGGGTCTTGTTGCTAGCAAATTCCACAAAACGCAACACGATAGCCACTGTCAGGCAATAGGTGATGATCGTGGTGACAATTAGGCCGATCCACCCCAGCACTCTTGGGGGAAATAGTCTGCAGCGGGCATCTCGGAGGTGGTCCAGCGTCTCGGCAACTTTGGCCTGTTTGTACGTCGCGATGACCTCGCGTGTCCAGTCCAGTTGGGACGAGAGAAAAACAAGTTTGCGATCCCGTTGCCGTAGCGTGAAGGACAGGCTGCTTCGAGCGGCAGCGGCAAGACTTATGACAATAACTGTTACTAGGGTGAGCAGGATGATGTTTGGGGAGAGCAGCGTGGAAAACAGCAGTCGCAACTGCATCTCCTCTAGATTGGGGGAAATATCGGCTTGAGCAGATTGGTGGCTGCTGCATTCTGGTGAGAGTTTCGCCCCTAGGACTCTGAGGTACTCCCAAATAAGGTTAGTCAATCCGCCGATAAGAACGGCAAGCGTGGAAAGGAGCTGAATGAACTCTCCCTCAGCCTTTCTGAAGCGTTCGAAATGATCAATTTCGATTGCGTAGTACAGTGCAACAACCGCAATCAGGCCCGTAAGCAGTGCCCCAAGGGAGATGGGATTATTGGTCCCGAGGTCACTACACAGAGCTCCAATACGATTTCGGTAAACAAAAAGGGTAAGCGATCCGCTTACTAAAAGGGTTGCGAATATGCACACAAAGGTCAGAAACGATACTCCTAGAAAATCGTTGCGTATTTGCTTCGCCGCCGAGTCATTTCGCTCAGTCGCTGTTTCCACCCTTGCCGACAAACTGGCCCTCCTATAGGTAATGAAAAGATAATAGAACAATAAACGTACTGTTGGGAATAAAGTTTAAAAAGTGCCTCTAAGAGGGAGATGCCCACGGCCTCTAGGTGAAGTTGAGGTTCAGTAAACGGGGGCGTCAAGCTGTGGTTGAGGGTTGCTGGCGGGGCGGGTGTGACGCAATATCAGCACAGAGAAGCAACACGTTTGTAGAGCTTGTAGAGGCCGTTGGGGAAGACGAACCTCTCGTCTCGCGCTAAAACCACGCACCGAACAGGTGTGGGTGCATACACCAGACAGGTGCGGAAGCATGCACCGTAGCTGGTGTAGTTACTGGTGCTTTGGCGCGCACGGAAATGAATGCAGCGAATGGAAGGTCCCCAACCATGACAACCACACTTGTGGTGCCCCATGAGGCACGGCCGAAGAACACCCAGGAAGCACGGTCGAAGAACACCCCGACGCACACCCCGACGCACGCTCTGTCTCACGCTGCGATTCGCCCGGAGGCGGAAAGTTCCGTGGAAGAGCGCGTTACGAAAGGGCAGCCCCCGGTGCTGGAATACGTGTTTGAGGTGGAGGGGATGGGGAGGGGGGAGCGTTGGGGCGTCGAGAAGCAAATGCTCCTTTTGCCTGAAGGGGAACCTGGCGAGGTGTGGTTCACGCGCTGGCGGCGCGCGCCCGACGGGACCTACTCCTGCCGCGAGCGAATCGTGGGAACTGCCGAGGAAATCGAGGCCTTTGCGGCGGGTGTGGAGGCGTTGGCCGAGCGTGGGAACTTCGTAGCGAGAGTGACGCAGCGCACGTACGCTTGGGCGTATGTCTAAAGAGTATCGAGTACAAAATCCCGCAAACAACAAGGTTGAGGAGACCTTCGGCTACATCACGGACGCCGAGTTAGAAGAAGTGGTGGACACCGCCGTGAGTGCTTTCAAGCAGTGGCGTGAGCTGTCCTACGAGGATCGGGCGCCGCTGTTGAAGAAGGCGGCGTCGCTGTTTGATGAGCGCAGGGGTGAGCTGGCGAAGATCATCGCAACGGAGATGGGCAAGTCCGTCAAGGAAGGCGACGGCGAGATTAATGACGTTGTAGAGATCTTCAACTACTACGCCGACCATGGTGCTGAGTTCGGTGCGGACCAGGAGATTCCCACCGACAAGGGCGGCACCGCCGTCATGCGCAAGGTGCCGCTGGGCGTGATCCTGGGCATCATGCCGTGGAACTTCCCGTACTACCAGGTAGCGCGCTTTGCGGCGCCGGCGATCATGGCCGGCAACGTGGTGATTGTGAAGCACGCCGAGATCTGCCCGCGCTCCGGCCAGATCATCCAGGACATCCTGGAAGAAGCCGGCCTGCCCAAGGGCGTGTTTACCAACGTGTACGCAAACCACGACCAGGTGGCGGACCTGATTGCAAGCAAGCACATCGCAGGCGTGTCGCTGACCGGTTCTGAGCGCGCCGGGCGCATCATCGGCGCGCAGGCTGGCGAGCACTTGAAGAAGTGCGTGTTGGAGCTCGGCGGCACGGATGCCTACGTGGTGCTAGACGCAGCTGACCCGGCCGAGGCCGCGCTGACGGCGTGGAAGAAGCGCATCTCCAACGTTGGCCAGGCCTGCACCTCCAACAAGCGCATGATTGTCATGGACGACATCTACGACGACTTCGTGGCAGAGCTGGTGCGTTTGGCCGGCGAGTACGTCAAGGGTGACCCGCTGAACCCAGGTGTGGCGGGGAAGCGCGAGTACTACCCGCTTTCGTCTCGCGACGCCGCCGAGACGCTTGTTGAGCAAGTTGGCAAGGCTGTCGACGCCGGCGCAAAGCTGCACGTTGGCGGCACCATCGACGGTGAGGGCGCTTACTTCGCCCCAGCCGTGATCACGGATATCCCGGTGGGCTCAGACATCTACTACGAGGAGTTCTTCGGCCCCGTCGCTGCCGTGTACAAGGTGTCTTCTGAAGAGGAGGCCATCGAGGTGGCGAACGACTCCAACTACGGCCTGGGTGGCGCCGTGATGTCGCAGGATGAGGAGCGTGCGAAGAAGGTTGCCGCCAAGATTGATACCGGCATGATCCACGTGAACATCCCGCAGGCCCGCGGCGCTGAGCTGCCGTTTGGTGGCGTGAAGAACTCCGGCCTAGGCCGCGAGCTTGGCCCAGTGGGTATGGACGAGTTTGTGAACTACCAGCGCTTCTTCGTGGCTGACTAGCGGACGGGGGTAGGGTTGCCTTACCCCCTGTTGCTAGGCGGTCAGGTTAGGCTAAGCTAACTCATGGAAGCGGAGTTGGTAGCCCACTTCCAAGCGGAATCAGATTCTCCGTTTCAACTGATTCGGCGGTTAATAAAACAGCGGAAATCCCGCGGTCACCTCCTTCCCAGGTGGCCGCGGGATTTTTCGTTTGCGTGAGGCAGGAGCGGGTTCTGAGTCCCCTCGAGGTCTCATCGTCAACCGAACAACTGTAGACACCGAGAAGCTGGCTCGCATCCCTAGGCCTTAATTCACGTGGCTTCCGGCTGGTAAGGCGTTTGTTTTTCTGCTTCGCTCCGGATTTGCTCTAGTTTTGCATGCAATTCGGGTGTTCCTGCTGAAATGAGGCGCTGGAACATTCCCCTGTTTTTGAGGTCCCTGCGTTCGCGTTGGGACTCTCTGCGTTGTTCGATTTCCCAGAATCGAGTGGTGTTGATGAGTTGTTCAGGAAAACACTTAGAATCCTTAGAGGCAAGGTTTGACCAAATGATGGAGTTTAATGTGGGCTCGGATAGCCTGAACACATCACGTCCCAAGTCGACTGCCCAGGAGAATTCGGAACTCTCCGCAAAGTGGTAATCGGTAAGTCTCCCTAGAAGCGCGCATGTCCAGTCCGCCATTTGGACAGTGTTATATAGGTGGCTTTCAGTTTGGAGGGGGACTTCGATTACGCTGCGATTCTCTTTGTTATTCCGCGAATAGATCGTGGCTGCGAGTGTGGCTACGGCACGCTCCCGGTTGTCTGTGTCGGTGGCATCCATTATGACCATGAGACGCTCTCCTTTATCGGAGGCTAGTTTTCCAAGCCGATTAATAGCTTGGATGAGACAGTGGTTTTCACGATCTTGAGAGGTTTCTTTTGTCTCGCTTACCGGCCCAATGGGTTTCTGCTGACCGTAGAAGAATATTTGGCCATTGAGCTCTCCAAGTTTGCGGTAGATGCGACTGAGAGCTGGAAAAATCTCATCACTGTACTGACTGATGTTCGCAGTCGTCAGGAGAGCCGAACCTTTCTTTTCCCACCGATCGGCGGGAATGTCGGAGTGTTCAATTTCCCAGGCAAGCAGCTTTTCTTTTACGTATTTGAAGTATCCGCCCATACGTCTGACATCGTCTGCTGGCAAGAGGAAACCGGCATAGCCAAAACACGGGTGAGTGTTGTATTTGCGATGGTCGTGACGAATGTAGGGGCCTTGGTGTCCGAACTCATCGAGGTAGGCGATAAGCATGTACTTTCCTTTGAAAAGCTCAGCGGCCAAACCACAAGAAGTGATCCGGCCGCCGGAATTAGCGCGGTACGTGTGTTTCAACGCCGCCACTGTGGTCAAAAGTATAGGGGGAATGGGTAACTCCGGCAACTTTAGAAGTAGAGGATAAGAAGGAGGGAACCTGTATGCGCAGTCTCCAGTGTGGAAAGCTAGCAGGCATGAACGCGGGCATGGAAACGCATCGGACCCCGCACGGGGACATCCGCTACTGGGTATCGCGCGCTGCAGGAGAAAGCGCCCCCTGGCTGGTGTTTCTGCCAGGCATGCTCACGGATCACCGGCTCTTCGGCGCGCAGCTTGCCCACTTCGCCGGTAAGGCGAACACGTTTGTGTGGGATGGGCCGGCGCATGGGATGTCGCGTCCGTACGAACTCAGCGCGATCAGCGTGGACCGCATCGCCCGCGAACTCATCGCAATTTTGTCCGCCGAGAACATCACGCGCCCGGTGCTGGTCGGTCAGTCCTTCGGCGGCGTCGTCGCCCAGCGCGTCATGCAACTCGAACCAGCGCTGGCCAGCGGCTTCATCGGCATCGGAACCATGCCACTCACCCGCGAATACTGGAACCCCCTGCTCATCGCGGGCCTCAAGCACGTGGGCCCGCTCCTCCACTTGCGCACCTGGGACAAGATTCTTGACGACGCCCCACGCGAAACCTCCCACACCCCCAAAGCCCAAGAACTCACGCGCACGATGCTCAAGGAATACACCAAGAGCGAATACGTGGCGCTTGCGGATGTGACGTTTAAGGCGGTGGCGAGGGGCGTCGGTAAGCAAAAGCCCTGGGAGCTACTCTGTCCGGCTGCACTGGTGGTGGGGGAGTTTGATCGGACCGGCGGGATTGGGGAGATGGGCAAGCGCTGGGCGGCGGACGAGGGCCTGGCGCTGCACGTGATTCCGGAGGCTGCGCACAACACTAACGCCGACAACCCTGCGGCCGTCAATGCGGTAATCGAGCGCTTTATTCAGCGCTAGCGTGCTGCTCGATGTAGCCGGCTAGGTCTTCGAGCGTCTCGCACTGCGCGTAGGCCTCTTCGGTGATGCGAACGCCAAAGCGATCCTCAATGCGCACGGCCAGCTCGATCATGTCAAGGGAGGTCAGCTCCGAGTCGCGAAGCGCAGCGGCGGGGTCCGGGGTGATGTCGAAGTGGTCCTGAATAAGCAGCGAAAGCTCTGAAAGCATGCCTTACATAATAGGGTGGATGCCATGTTAAACCCCGACAGAACAGGTGTGGTTGGCCGCGTGCGCTACTACGACATCGGGCCTGATGCGGGTCCGACGATCCTGTACGTCCACGGGTTTAACATCGCCTCCGAATCGTTCGCGCTGGTAGTGGACCGCCTGCGGCCGCTGGGTGTGCGGCAGGTGCTGGTAGACCTTCGCGGCCACGGCGCTTCCGGTCCGTGCCCGCCGGAGCTTTTGAACATTGACGACGCTGCCGATGACTTCATCAACGTCCTCACCCACTTGGCAGTGACGGGGCCGGTGATTGTGGTGGGGCATTCGTTGGGCGGGCCGGTGTCGTTGTCGCTGATGCGCAGGCATCCGGACGCCTTCCATTGGGCGGGTAGCGTGCAGATCTCCTCGGCAGTGGAGCCGTTTACCGTCCACGGCCTGCCGCAGATGCTGGCTGGTCCTTTGGGGCGGCTTTTGGAATACGTTGTGCGCTTTACCCCGCACTTTGCCGAAGGCATGCGTCGCGGAATCACGCGCACGATTGCGCCGGTGCTGGCGATGGGGTTCTACTTCAGGCCGGTGCCGCTAAGCGTGATTCGTCTGCACGCAGACATGATCCAAAACACCCCGCTGAGCACCTACCGCGGCTTCTTTGACGATCTGTTGACGCACTCCGAAGTCGGCGCGGCTGAGGTGCTGGACGGTATGCCGGGCTACATCCTGGTGGGAGATAGGGACCGCGTCACCCCCGTATCGCAGTCCTTCAGGTTGGCGGCAATGTGGCCATCTGCGTACCTGCAGGTACTGCCCGGCTCAGGCCACATGCCGCCGCTGGATGCGCCGGGCGCGGTGGCCGCGGCGATCGAGCGACTACTGGATGTGGTTGCTACTCAGCCGCGTTCTCCGGGCCGGTCTCCTCGCCCTTCTGGTCCGGCTTAGCCGCGGTCGGATCATCAATCTCGAAGTCCTTCGCAGCCTGCGCTGCCACGGACATGTCGATCTTGTCCTCATTAGCCAGACCCATCAGCGCTGCGACAACCATGGACTCAGCGTCAATGTTGAAGAAGCGACGTGCAGCCTCACGCGTATCGGAGAAGCCAAAGCCGTCCGCACCCAGCACAATGTACTGACCCGGCACGTACGGGCGGATCTGCTCCTGCAGGTCCGTAGCAAAATCGCTCGTAGCAATGTACGGGCCCTCAGTCTGCTTGAGCTTCTCGGTGACAAACGGCGTACCAACGTCCTCACCCGGGTTAAGCAGCTGCTCCTTGGCCAGACGTGCACCGTCGCGAGCACACTCAACCCAGGAGGTCACCGAGTAGATCGCGGCACCGACGTCGAACTTGTCCTGCAGGATCTCCTGCGCTTTCAGCGCCGCCTGCATGCCAACACCGGACGCCAGCAGGGAGACGCGGTGCTCCTTGGAGGTATCGCCAGCGTCGTAAAGATAGATGCCCTTGTGCAGACCCTCAACATCCAGGTTCTCCGGACGAGCCGGCTGGTGAGTCGGCTGGTTGTACACGGTGATGTAGTACATGACATCCTCACCCGGGTTCGAGCCATACATGCGCTCAATACCCTTGGAGATGATGTACGGCATCTCGTACGCAAACGCCGGGTCATAGACAACCATCGCCGGGTTCGTGGACGCCAGGATCGGGGAATGGCCATCCATGTGCTGCAGACCCTCACCAAACAGCGTGGTGCGGCCAGCAGTTGCGCCGATGATGAAACCGCGACTCATCTGGTCACCAGCAGCCCAGAAGTTATCGCCCGTGCGCTGGAAGCCAAACATGGAGTAGAAGATGTACATCGGGATCATTGGCTCGCCATGGGTGGCGTAGGACGTAGCCGCCGCGATAAACGACGCCGACGAGCCGTCCTCATTAATGCCCTCATGCAGAATCTGGCCATCCGTTGCCTCACGGTAGGACAGCTGCAGATCATGATCCACCGGCACGTAGTTCTGGCCGTTCGGGTTGTAAATCTTCTGGGTTGGGAACCAGGAGTCCAGGCCGAAGGTACGCGCCTCATCCGGGATGATCGGCACCACGCGGCGACCAATCTCCTTATCACGCATCAACGCCTTGAACGTACGCACCAACGCCATGGTGGACGCAACCTGCTGTGAACCGGAATCCTTGAACATGGCCTTAAAGGACTTCTCAAAGTCCGGCAGCTCAAGCGGAGTGAACTTCTCACGACGCTCCGGCAAGTAGCCGCCCAGCTCCTTGCGGCGCTCCTGCAGGTACTTGATCTCATCCGCGTCCTGGCCCGGGTGGTAGTACGGCGGCAGGTACGGATCCTTCTCCAGCTCCTCATCAGAGATCGGAATGCCCTGCTTATCGCGGAACAGCTTCAGATCATCCAACGTCAGCTTCTTCATCTGGTGCGTTGCGTTGCGGCCCTCAAAGTTGTGGCCCAGACCGTAGCCCTTCACCGTGTGCGCAAGAATCACCGTCGGCTTGCCCTTGGTCTCCAGCGCCTTCTTGTAGGCGGCGTAGACCTTGCGGTAATCATGGCCACCGCGGCGCAGCGCCCAGATCTCCTCATCCGTGAGATCCTCAACCAGCTTCAGCGTGCGCGGGTCACGGCCGAAGAAGTGCTCACGCACATACGCGCCGTCATTGGCCTTAAACGTCTGGTAATCACCATCCGGGGTGGTGTTCATGATGTGAACAAGGGCACCCTCGGTGTCCTTCTCCAACAGCTCATCCCACTCGCGGCCCCACACAACCTTGATCACGTTCCAGCCAGCACCCACAAAGAAGCTCTCCAGCTCCTGGATGATCTGGCCGTTGCCACGCACCGGGCCATCAAGACGCTGCAGGTTGCAGTTGATCACAAAGGTCAAGTTGTCCAAGCCATACAGCGACGCCATCTGGAGGAGGCCGCGGGATTCTGGCTCGTCCATCTCACCGTCGCCAAGAAAAGCCCACACATGCTGCTTGTCCGTATCCTTGATGCCGCGATCCTGCAGGTACTTGTTAAAACGAGCCTGGTAAATCGCATTCATCGGGCCAAGACCCATGGACACCGTCGGGAACTCCCAGAAATCCGGCATGCCATGCGGGTGCGGATACGACGGCAAACCGCCCTGCTCACGCGAATGCTCCTGACGGAAACCGTCCAGATCATCCTCCGTCAGACGACCCTCCATAAACGCACGGGCATACACACCCGGCGACGCGTGACCCTGGAAGAAAATGTGGTCACCGCCCTGCTCCGCATCCTTGCCACGGAAGAAGTGGTTGAAACCAACCTCATACAGCGCAGCCGCAGACGCGTAACTGGAAATGTGGCCACCCACCTGGATGCCCGGGCGCTGCGCACGGTGCACCATCACCGCAGCATTCCAACGAATCCAACGACGGTAACGCTTCTCAATCTCCTCATCACCCGGGAACTCCGGCTCCAACTTCGTCGGAATCGTGTTCACCAAGTCCGTCGAAGACAACGCCGGCAACGGCACACGTCGTGCATTCGCGCGCTCAATCAAGCGCAACATGAGGTAACGGGCGCGCTCCGGATCAGAAGCCTCCAGAAGACCATCGAGGGAATCCATCCACTCCTGCGTTTCTTCCGGATCGGAATCATGGAGGTAGGACGCAACACCGTCCCGAAGCAGGGGGATATTAGTGTCATGCTGGTTGCCGTAAACGTCAGTGTTTTCCACCTTCTCGGCATTAGCAGCGTGATCAGCGTTCTCAGCCACGTGCACTCCTCTTCGTGTTGTAGGTAACGTTCTCCGGCCAAGTCTAGAGTGTTTCAGTCACATCCGACTACGCGTGGGGTAGCGTTAGGGCGGCTGCGTGCTGGATTGTTGGCGGTCGCGGGGGCGCGGCGGGGGCGTGACGGGGGACTGGCGGGGGTGAAAAGTCATACCTTGTACCAAAGGCTAAAGGTGGAGGGCGGCGCTAAGCTGTATGGGAAGCAAGCATTCAAAATAAGGAGGACGCCCACCTTGGTAGCCACCGGGGGAGACAATTACGCCGCACGCCTAGGAGTAACCAAAGGCCAGGTTGTGCAGGAGCTTGGCTGGGATGAAGACGCAGACTCTTCCATCTCCGAAGCGCTCGAAGACGCCATTGGTGAGGCACTGCTCGATGAAGACTCCATCGACCTTTGTGACATGATCTTGCTCTGGCACCGCGCCGAGGACGGGGATCTCGTAGACACCCTGGTAGACGCCATCCGCAATCTTGCCGACGGCGGGCGCATCTGGCTCATGACCCCCGGCGCAGGCAAGCCCGGCGTCATCCCAGCTGGCGAAATCTCCGAATCCGCCCAGCTCGCCGGGTTGGCGCAAACCAAGGCGGACCGTTTTGGCCAGTGGCAGGGTTCCCTGTTGACCTCGCCGCACAGCCGCAAGTAGGCGGCGCCTTTTCCGCGTTTGCAGCTACCTACACCCGGCTACCAAGCGAAAAAATGGCAGGTAGCTGCATGTAGGTAGCTGCATTTGGTGTGGCGGGGCGGTCGGACCGTTTGCGGGTGGGGCCCGGCCCGGCCGGGTTAAGCGACAAAATGTGTGCTTTTTTGGA
>NZ_KV786451.1:0-37175 GCF_001806945.1 Corynebacterium sp. HMSC30G07
CATTTATTTCACTATTTCCGCATGCACATTCACAACCCAGGCTGGCGGTTGCATTCAGTATAGCGACCGATTCCACACGCCCTGTCCGTTGATAAGAAAATGCCAAACAACCGTTCGAGAAGCGCTCTACATTTCACCTGTAGAGCAAAAACCCGCGCACTCCCGAGGGGGAAGTGAGCGGGTTATAAGCGCTTAGACGGTGAGCTTAGAACTGCACGCCCGGGATCAGGCCCTGCTGTGCCGCGAACGCACCGCCACCGATCAGAGCAAGCAAGAGCGCGACAATGCCGGTGCCCCAGATCAGATCATGGGTGGTGCCGATCTTCCAGTCGCGTGCCGTATCGTTCTTGATTGAAGAACTGACGTCATTCTTGATCTGGCCACTGTTCGAAGAATTGACGTAAGGCTGGGAGAAACCCGTGCCCTTTTGCTTCTCTTCCTTCTCGATGGCCTTACGGTGATGCTCGTCTACTTCGGCTTGGGTGATTTCAGATGAGCTCTTCGTCGAGGAATTCTTATCCTCGGCAGCCTGTGCGGGCATCGCAATGAGGGATAGGGCAGTAACAGTTGCGAGGGATGCGACAGTAAAACGCTTCATGGGGGGACTCCTTCAGGTGAAAGTTGAACGCTCTCAACTGTCTGTGATCCACAACATAAATGCGGGTCCACGACCTCGCAACAGATACGAACCCAAGCGGAGTACCAAGAGAAGCGAAAACCCGCCCATCCCAAGCAGGGAAGTGAGCGGGTTAAAAACAGTAAAACTGCTATTTAGAGCTGAACGCCCGGGATCAAGCCCTGGTATGCAGCCGCGCCGCCGATCAGAGCGAGCAGGAGGGCGGTGATACCCGTGCCAAGGAGGATGTCGAAGGTGGTGCCGACCTTGTAGCCGTTGGCTGCGTCATTGCGCAGGGAGCTGTCGAGAACAGAAGTGTCGTCACCCTCCTTGTAGTTCTTCAGAATGCTCCTCATGGAAGGGGTGAGACCAGTGCCTTTGTTGATACGATCCTTGACAATGCCACCCCAGATGTAACCGATAGCGTACTCGTCAGAAATCTCCGAAGACTTCTTCTCAGCAGCCTGTGCGGGCATTGCAACGAGGGACAGCGCGGTAGCGGCAGCAATAGAAGCAGCGGTGAAACGCTTCATGGGAAAACTCCTTGAGGTGAACGTATGGGAACCTGTCAGCGAACTGACCCCACACAACTTAAACTCTCAAATATTTCCGCGCAACCAATAGATTCACACAACCAAACCCCACTAAAACACCCAGTTCACCAGCACAACATAGAGGAAGGTGCCGGTGAAGATGGAGAGTGCGAGGGAGCGTCGATGAGCATGAAGCCCCAGGGTGACCGCTGCGGCAAGGAGGGAGGCCGTAACGCCGCCGGGCGCATCGGTGGCTCCGGCGATAGAGTAGACAACCAGCACCGTCATTACGCTGACGGGCATGATCACGCCGAGGAACTCCAGGAGGGGGCTGCCGCGCAGGAGGCGTCGGAAAAGGAAGGGAGCGGCGCGCAGAGCGACCGTGACAACAGCCACGGGGAGCAGCACCGCCCACACCATGGCCAGGGTTACACCGGTAGGAAGACCCATTAGATTGTGTGGGTCAGTGTGGCGTCCAGACGCGGACGCCAAAAGCGCACCAGCATGAGGACGAACATGGCGGTCAGAGCAACAATCAACATCTGGCCGGGGGCGATCAGCCAGGCGACAAGGCCAAAGATCAGGGCGATGGCCACCGCACCGATGTCACGCATGGACTGGAACGCCTCATACGCCAGCACGATAAACAGCGCGGTCAGCGCGAAATCCAGGCCCTGAAGATCCGGCGGAATCAGCGCGCCCGCAAGCGCACCGACAATGCCGGAACCGACCCAGAACGTCTGCGCCGCAATCTGGATGGTCATCACGCGCGGCCCGCTGAGCTTCGTGCCCTTCGGCAGGGCGGAGACGACCGCGTAGGACTCATCAGTCAGCGCATACGTGCCGTACAGCCGGCCGATGGGGGAGCGGACCTTCTCCAGCGGGTAGGTCAGACCGTAGAAAATGTGGCGAAAGTTCACCATGAAACCGGTCAGCGCCGCCGATGCCGGGCCCACACCGGTGAGCACCATGTTTAGCGCCACGAACTCCATCGAGCCCGCGTAGATGACAAAGGAGAAAATCGGGGTCCACCACCAGGCGAAACCCGTTTGCGTCATCAGCACGCCAAACGCCAGGCCAAGCGGGATCAGGCCGAGGCCGACCAGCCAAATGTCCTTAACACCCTTGCGGATCTCCGCGGATGTTTCACGTGAAACCATAAAATTAGTTGTCTTCGAGGTGGGTCGGGAAGGTTGCGAACAAGGGCAAGGGCATTGCTTGTCGACGCATCACGTCACCCCACAAATCCGCCCTCGCCGGCGCAACCACGTCACCTGGCAGCGCAGGCGCGATGAACCAATCACCGCGCTCGATCTCCTCCTCCAGCTGGCCCGTGTCCCACCCGGCATAACCGGCGAACACGCGGATGCCCTCAAGATCATTGGCAAGCAGCGACGGGTCAGCACCAAGGTCAATGTGCACCAACTTGTTGGCCAGGCGCGTGTAGTGCGGCGCGTTCTCAATATCCACACCATTCTTGGTCACGCCAACCGCCACGGCAGCCTGCGGCATGACCGGCCCACCGATGTAGAGCGCCTGCGGGGAAGCGGCCAGATCCGCCCACGCGGGCATGACGTTGAACAACGCCGTGTCACTGCGGCGGTTCAGGATGATGCCCACGGTGCCGTCCACGTCACGCTCCAACACCAGCACAACGGTGCGCGCGAACTCCGGTGAGTACATCCCCGGTGCGGCAACCAACAACATCCCGGGCGCGACCTCTTCGCGCTCTAACGCGTTGAACAACCGGTCAGCGTAGAAGTACTCAGGCACGCTGCTCCTCCTCCCACCACGCCTTGAGCGCGGCAACCGCCTCGTCGTGCTCAAGCTCGCCGCGCTCCAGGCGCAGGTCCTTCATAAACTTCCAGGCGCGGCCAACGTCCGGGCCGGGCTTGAGGTCCAGGATCTGCATGATCTGGTTGCCGTCTAAGTCCGGGCGTACGCGCGCCAGGTCCTCCTTGGCGGCCAGCTCCGCAATGCGGTCCTCCAGATTGTTATAGGTGCGCTGCAGGCGCGCCGCCTTCCTGGGGTTGCGCGTGGTGCAATCCGCGCGCACCAGCTTGTTCAGGCGGGGGAGCAGCTCGCCGGCGTCCGTGACGTAGCGGCGCACCGCCGAATCCGTCCACTGGCCCTCACCAAACCCGTAGAAACGCATGTGCAGGTACACCAGCTGACCAATGTCCTCAATCATGTGCTTCGGATACTTCAACGCACGCAAACGCTTGCGCGCCAGCTTCGCGCCAACCACCTCGTGGTGGTGGAAGCTCACGCCGCCGCCTTCCTTCACCGCGCGCGTATCCGGCTTGCCAATATCATGCAGCAGCGCCGCCCAACGCAGCTTCAGATCCGGCTCTTCCTCCGGGTCCTCCAGCTCCACGGCTTGGCGAAGCACCGTCAACGAGTGTCGGTACACATCCTTATGCTGCATGTGCTCGTCCTGCTCCAACTGCAGCGCCGGCACCTCCGGCAGCACGTAATCCGCAAGACCGGTCTGCACCAGCAGATCCATGCCCTCCCACGGAGCCGCACCAGCCATCAGCTTGTTCAGCTCCGCCTGGATGCGCTCCACCGTGATGCGCTCAATCTCACTAGCCATGTCCCGCATCGCATCAAACACGCGGGGTGCCACCTCAAACCCAAGCTGGGAAACAAAGCGGGCAGCGCGCAGCATGCGCAACGGGTCGTCCCTAAAGGACACTTCCGGTGCCTGCGGCGTATCCAACTTCCGTGCCAACACATCTTCAAGGCCGCCGCAGGGGTCGTGGAATTGGGGGTTCAACGTGGCGTCGACAAGCAAAAGCTCCACTGCCATCGCATTGCACGCAAAGTCGCGGCGGACCAGGTCACCCTCGATCGTGTCGCCGAACGTGACCTCCGGGTTGCGGCTCACACCGTCATAGAGATCCGCGCGGAAGGTGGTGATCTCCACCTGCACACCGCGCTTGACCGTGCTCACCGTGCCAAAATCAATACCCGTATCCCACGTCTTCTCACCCCACACCTCAAGGATCTCCTTGATCACCTCAGGGCGGGCAGAGGTAGTAAAGTCCAGGTCATTGCCGGTTTTGCCCAGCATGGCATCACGCACCGGGCCGCCGACAAGATATAAGGACTCACCCCGTTCGGCGAAAGCAGCGGCAAGCGGCTGCAAGATCTCGGCGTGCTCCTGCACCCCAGACTGCAACCGCCCCATCACTACCGCCAAAGCGTTCGGGTCTTGCGCATCGGGCAGGTCAAAAACACTCACCCGTGACACGATACCCGCGTAACCCGCAATACCAGATACGATAAGGCGAATGACTGACAACACCCGCGCGCGGCAATCCCAAACCGGCGCTTCGGCCCCTCGGGATGGTTCCCAAGGTGGGCAGAAGCGTCGGCGTCGTCGCGGCCGGGGCAAGGGCCGCTCCAAGCAGGGCTCGAACGGCCAGCAACAGGGCTCGAAACAGGGCCAGCAGCACGACAGCTCCGAGGGCGGCAAGCCGAACAATCCGAACCGCAGGCGTCGCCGCGGGGGGCAGAATAATAAAGCCCACCGGAACAACCGGGGCGGGAGGCGTCGTTCAAGCGCGGATCAGCGCAAGCGTGCGCAGTATCAGGACCGCTACGACTCCTCCATTCCTACGCGCGACGAGACCTCTGCAGGCGGCCTGGTGGTCTCCGGCATGGCTGAGGCCGTAGATAAGGGCGGCAATGTGGATCTGAGCAAGATCTACGCCGCGTTGATTGGTCGCCTGGATCGTCGTGGCCGCCTGTTGTGGTCCATGCCCAAGGGCCACGTTGAGGACAATGAGCACCAGTGGAAGACCGCGGAGCGTGAGGTCTGGGAGGAAACCGGCATTTACGGTGAGGCCTTTGACACGCTTGGCACCATTGATTACTGGTTTGTCTCGGATGGTGTGCGCATTCACAAGACCGTGCACCACAACTTGCTGCGCTACGTGGACGGGGACCTCAATGATGAGGACCCGGAGGTCACCGAGGTCACTTGGGTGCCAATGAGCGAGCTCATCGAGCGCTTGGCGTATGCGGATGAGCGCAAGTTAGCCCGCATTGCGGTGGATCGTATGCCCGATTTGGCACGAAAGGAACGCACCTCCGGAAGGGCCACCCCGCGATGATTCGCCCGCGGCTTGCGGCCGCTACGTGCGCCGTGTTGCTCGCGTCTGTGGGTATCCAGCCCGCCGCAGCAATTCCGGTGCCTACGGATCCGGACCACCCGTCTGTCGGCTCTACCTGGGCAAATCCCTCCGTTCGCCCTAACGATGGGTTGCGGGGGGAGCTTTTGCTTATCGACGCCCCGTTGTCCACCCCAGCCGCCAACCCCGCAATGTTTCACGTGAAACTTCGTGTTACGAACCACTCGGATGGGGTGCTTGAGGGCTTAAGCGTGACGTCCCGACGCGGGCCGGCAACCGGTTCCGTGACCGACCAGCGCGTGGCAACCGTGGCGCAAGTGGGGGAGTACAGCAAGGTCGGCCAACGCGTTGACGTGCCGGGAGCGCTGCAGCCGGGCGACAGTACCGACGTGGAGTTTGACGTAGAGCTGCCCATGGATTGGGTGGGCGCCTACCCGGTCATGCTGCAACTCACGGATGCAGACGGCACGACCCTAGATACCGAGCGCTTTCACCTGAACACGCGCGGCGCGCCTTCGGAAGAGATGGCTCCGGGCGGGCTCACGGCGTT
The DNA here is from genome assembly GCF_001806945.1 of Corynebacterium sp. HMSC30G07. Classification (NCBI taxonomy): domain Bacteria; kingdom Bacillati; phylum Actinomycetota; class Actinomycetes; order Mycobacteriales; family Corynebacteriaceae; genus Corynebacterium; species Corynebacterium sp. HMSC30G07. Next base: position 5,839 of record NZ_KV786451.1, read on the forward strand.
GTATCCGATATCCGCGGCGGTGGACATCCTGCCGGGCGAAACCGGCGACGCACCGATGGACCCGCCGCTGATCTTGGCCTCTGAGCAACTGGCTAGGCAGATCGCACCGGGCGGGCGTTTGGACCAGCTTGCGGAAACCTACCTGGACGCTATCGCTGATCCCGACACCGGCTGGGCTGTGTCCAATGCCGTATGCGCCGCCATCGACCCCGCGCTGATTGACACCGTGGACCGCATGAGCCGCGGCTACACCGTGTCCCACAAACGCCCGCCGGTGGTGGAGGAGCCGAAGCGACTGCGCGATTCTTGGAGCAGCGACACCAAAGCGGAACTTGGCCTACCAGGCATTGGCAGCGAGGACGCCGCCGCATGGCTGGACAAAATGCGCCAGATTTCTGCCAGCGGCTGCACCGTAGCCCTGCCGTGGGCGAACACGGACCTCAACGCGGTAGCCCAAACGGGTGATCCCTGGCTGATGCGCGAAGCCATCGAGCGCGGTCCCTTCACCCTGGAGCGCATCCTTGGCCAAACCGGTGTGCTCAACACCGTGGTTCCGGCTACCGGATACGTGGCCGACGATGTGGCGCCAGCGCTTGGCTGGGCGGACCACACTCGCTCCCGCATCCAGGAAGAAGGCTTAAGCGGCGCCTGGGAAAACGCCGTGCAAGCAGCCACGGAGGAAGTGGGCGGTAGTGCAAAGAGTGCGCTTGAGCGCCAGGAGCAGGCCGCGCCAGACTGGGCCGCAGCGCCCGAGCCGACCGTGCCGGTGCGCGTGCTCACCGCGGGGTCGGAGACTAACGGCGCCTGGCTCGCCCCCGGAGTGGCCAGCCTGGACTACAACGCTGCACTCAACGCCACGCTTGCCCAAATGGGGCAGACGCCGTCCACCATGGCGTACACCAACCCCGCGTACCGCTTTAACTACGCCAAGGACTCCAAGCTTGCCCGCGACATCAACGCTGTGGCCGCCATCCAGCTGGCCGCAAGCCAGGCCATGGTGCCCGTGCCGGAAATGCCAGAAACGCCGGAGCAGGAACCCGAGCCAAACACCAACAACGTGCTGCTCAACCCGCCCGCAAGCTGGGACGCGGATTCCGCAGCGGCGCTGCTCGGCTCCATTGCCTACCTGACCGCCGAGGGCTTCTCCCGCCCCGAGGGGCTTGCGCAGCGTGTGCTGCGTATGGACGTTGCGCCGAATACCGAGCCTTTGCTTGTCGACGACGGCGCCACCTACTCCGACGCCGAAATCTTAAGCGCCACCCAACAGGCCCGGTTTATCAATGACTTGTCCACGCTGTTGGCCTCCGACAGCTCGATCGCGCTGACACGCTACGGCTTCACGCTGCCGCTGCGACGCGATATCCTCACGGCATTCGCACCCACGGGTCGGCGCTCCATTGGTGGCTACGCCGCCGCCGCTGCCGAAACCAGCGACCGCCTTACCGGATCACGCGCGGAGCTGAGCGCTCTGCGCGCCGCAGTCACGCTGATTCCGCCGGGCAACGTGTACACAAGGACCTCGCCATCGAGCCCGCTGCTCATCGTCGCCCAGAACGGCATGCCGCTGCCGGTGGACACCACCATCGGCTACGTTGCCGCCGACGGGGCACGCCTCAACGTTCCAGAGACGTTCCGCATCCCCGCGCGCGGCTCCGTCACCGTCACCATGACGGCAGACCTGCCACAAGACTCCCGCGACACCACGCTGCAGCTCTTCCTAGCCGGCAAGCAGGGCCAGGCAATCTCGCAGCCCGTGGACATCGCCGTGCGCACCCCGTCTTTGGCCTTAAGCGGCTGGGTGCTGGTCTTAGGCGCGTTCGTGCTCTTCGCCCTCTTCGCCTTGATCGGGATGGGCGCGAGGAGGCGGAGGAGAGGGTTGGCACCGCCGTCGTCGATAAGCAAAAAGCCCCCAACCACCACTAACCCGAATGGAGCAGCGACGTGACAGAGAACCTGCGCAAGCGCATTGTTGCGCCGGCACCGCCCGCGCCCGTGCCTGCGCCACGCGAGCCCAAGCCGGACCCGGTGGCGGAAACCGGCGAGCCGGACCGGTCGCTTCTCACCACCAGCCCCAAAGGCGAAACCCTCGCAGGGGCAAGTGGTGGGGCAGTGGCCACCCTGGAGGCACCCGCCGCGCAAGAGGCTGAGGCAACGGAGGAGAACTCCAGCCAGTCCGTGGTGCGCGCAACCGGCTCCATGGCCGTTGCCACGCTGATCTCACGCATCACCGGATTCATCCGCACCGTGATGATCGGTGCGGCGCTCGGCCCAGCCGTCGCATCCGCGTTCAACACCGCCAACACGCTGCCGAACATCATCACCGAAATCGTGCTCGGCTCCGTGCTCACCGCACTCGTGGTGCCAGTGCTGGTACGTGCGGAGAAGGAAGACCCGGACCGCGGCGAACGCTTCGTGCGCCAACTGTTCACGCTGACGCTGACCCTGATGGTGGTGGTGACCACCGTCGCCATCGTCACCGCACCCTGGCTGACCAGGCTGTTTCTTGATGACGAAGGCAAGGTCAACGTCATCCAATCCACCTCATTCGCCTACCTGTTGCTGCCGCAGATCTTCTTCTACGGCATGTTCTCCCTGTTCATGGCAATTTTGAACACCAAGGAACACTTCAGGCCAGGCGCCTGGGCGCCGGTGGCGAACAACATTGTCTCCATCGCGGTGTTGGCCGCGTATATGGCGCTGCCGGGGCGGTTGAATGCGGCGGCGCCGGCGTCGATTAGCAACCCCCATGTGCTCCTGCTTGGCCTGGGTACAACGGCCGGTGTGGTGGTGCAATGCCTGATCATGCTGCCCGCACTGCGCAAGCTGGGGATTAACCTGCGGCCGCTGTGGGGTATTGATGACAGGCTGAAGCAATTCGGCGGCATGGCGCTGGCGATCATCACCTACGTGGCCATCAGCCAAGCCGGCTACATTGTGACCACCCGCATTGCCTCCAACGCGCACGAAGCCGCGCCGTTTATCTACCAGCAGCACTGGATGCTGCTGCAGGTGCCATACGGCATCATCGGCGTGACCCTGCTGACCGCGATCATGCCGCGACTGTCACGCAAGGCCGCCGACGGCGACGACGAAGCCGTAGTGCGCGACCTGACCCTAGGCACCAAGCTGACGTTCATCGCGCTGATCCCCATCATCGTGTTCATGACCGCGCTTGGCCCCGACATTGGCCACGCGCTGTTTGCCTACGGCGACTTCGACCCAGAGGCCGCGCGCACCCTAGGGCTTACCATCAGCTTCGCCGCGTTCACCCTGATCCCGTACGCGCTAGTGATGCTGCACCTGCGCGTGTTCTACGCGCGTGAAGAGGCCTGGACACCCACCTTCATCATCGCCGGCATCACCCTGACCAAGGTGCTGCTGAGCATGCTCGCGCCCCTGGTAGCCAATCGCCCGGAGCACGTGGTGGTGCTGCTTGGTGCGGCCAACGGGTTCGGGTTTGTTGCCGGTGCCGCAATCGGCGCGCTGCTGCTCAAGCGCAAGCTGGGCACCCTGGACATGCGCTCAGTGCTGCACACCTCTATCTGGGCGATGGCCTCTGCAATCATTGGCGTGGCCGGGATGTTCGGGCTGCGCTGGCTGGTGCGCGACGTTGCCGGCATAGACATGCCCAACTTCCTGGGCGAGCTGATCCACCTGCCTTCGCTTGGCTTCCTGATTGAGGTTGGCATCCTGGGCGTGCTGTTTATCATTGCCACCGGTCTGGTCCTGGCACGCTCCGGCCTGCCAGAGGTACAGAACCTGGGCCGAGCCCTGGCACGTATCCCGGGCATGGGCCGCTTCATCCGCCCGGATGAGGAGCGCGCCATTGACACCGGTGAAGTGGACCCGCGCGAGATGTCCACCCAGTTCCTCGCCGCCGATACGTTCAACGCCTCGCCGGTGCCGCCGCCGATGTCCGCCGGTGTTGTGCGCGGGCCCCGTCTGGTGCCGGGCGCGCTGGTTTCAGATGGCCGCTTCCGTCTCATCCGGGACCACGGCGCCACCGCCGGCGCCCGCTTCTGGCAGGCCCGCGAGGTGGCGACCGGCCGGCCTGTGGCGTTGACGTTTGTGGACACCACCGGCGCCTCCCCGATGGCGCCGGCCAGCCCGCGCGAGGCCGCCATTGACGCCGCAAGCGTTGCCCGCCGCACCCGCAAACTGGCCAAGCTTGGCCACCCCGCGGTGGCGGACAACATTGAAATCCTGTCGTATCGCACCGGCGCCTTGATCGTGGCGGACTGGGTAGAGGGCACCTCTGTCAAGGCCGTGTGCGAGTCCGGCCAGACCCTGCACACTGAGGCCGTGGCCAACGCGCTTGCGCCTTTGGCCGGTGCCATGGCCGCCGCCCGCAACGTGGACGTGCCGCTTGGTCTGGACAACCGCCAGCGCCTGCGCGTGGACACCGAGGGCAAAATCCGCCTGGCGTTCCCGGCCGTGCTGCCCGGCTCTTCCGCAGTGACAGACGCCGCGAGCTTCGCCTCCGCCATGGAGCTGCTCACCGCCAACGTGAACTCCGATGCGCTTGAAGAGATCACACGCAACACGCGTGCGCTTGTAGACGCCGACGCGATTGAAACCCACGACTTCCGCGACCTCCAAGCCGCCCTGCGCAGGGAAGCGAACCTGCCGGGGACCGTGACGGAGTCTGTGTCTGAAACGGATGCGGAAGCTGCTCCGGACGCCTCGGCTGCGCTGGACTTCGCGCCGGCAGCCGAGGAACCCGAAGACGACCCGGACGCACTGCGCGGCGGCTTCGGCGCCGGCAGCTTCAGCCCGGTCGTCGTGGCGCTGCTGACCGCTATTGCGGTGGCGGCCGTCATCATGATCGCGGCCCTAACCGCCTACCTCATCGGCACGTTCAGCAGCGAAGAATCCGACGGCCCCGTCAGCCCGGTCGGCGCCACCACCAGCGCGCCGCACCCGACCACCACCGAGGCCTCCACACTGCCCGTGGTCATCCGCCCGTTGCTCGCCGCCGCGGTGAACCCCGACGGCACGCCGGTGGACGGCCAAGTACACAACATCGTGGACCAGGACAACACCACCTCCTGGACCACCACTCGCGACGTTGCGGTGGTCCTTCGCGGCGGCGATGTCACCGGCCCGTTCCGCCTTGAGCACATGCTTATCGACGCCCCAACCGACACCGGCCCCTACGAAATCTACGGCCTCCCCGCCGACTTTTCTGACGGCTCTGCTGGTTCCGGTATCACCCGCGAGCAGTGGTCGCAGTTCCCACTGCTGGCCAGCGGCACGTTGCACAAGGGCCAAAACAACATCGACGTCGAAGCGCGCGAGGTCAGCGGCGTGGTGATCTACCTGCCGCCGCGTGAAGACGGTACTGGTGCTGGTGAGGCGACGCTGCGCAACGTCTCGCTCATCGGCTACATGAAGTAGGTGCGGCGGGCTGCACGGCCCCAAACCCCGCCCCAAACCTAAATGCAGCTACCTACATGCAGCTACTAAGCGATTTTTCGCTTGGTAGCCGGGTCTAGGTAGCTGCAAACGTGTGGGGAGGGGGCTCACGCAACCCGTGTCCACTAAAGTGTGCACGCATTTTGTAGCGCAACGGCACCGCGGCAGGGCATAGTTAAACCCGTCATGTTTTTTCGGGGGATACACAGGGGGAACTATGCCGCACCGCTCCGACATCCAGCTGGCTTCTGACTACGTAAATGGCGACGTCCGTGCGTTTCGCGTGATTGTGAAGCGCCACCACCAGCGCATGTTTTACACTGCACGCAGTTACGCGCGCGATGAGTTTGACGCCCAGGACATTGTCCAGGAGGCGCTGTTTCGCGCCAGCCGCAGTATGCACACGTACCGCGGGGAAGCGAAGATGACTACGTGGCTGCACCGCACGGTGACCAATGTGGCGTATGACTTCTACCGTCGTACGGAAACCAGGAACGGCAACGTGGTCAGTTATGACGATGGGGAGACAATCACCCAGGACAATCACCGTTTCTTGTCGCATGATCCGACGACAACGGTGGAGTCCTTCCTGGCGTTGCGGCAGGCGGTGGCGAATCTTCCCTCCACGCACCGTAAGGCGCTGTTGCTTATAGACGTCTACGGGATGAGCGTCGAATCCGCCGCCACCAAACTGGGCGTTCGTCCCGGCACGGTGAAGTCTCGCCGCTTCCGCGCACGCGAGCTGGTTGCTGCGGCTGTGGCCGAAGCGTAACTCGCTGAGGCATAAGTGGCTGGGGCGTATGTGTACCGCGCCGCTACACTACGTAGCTATGACGAATCCGGGATTTATTAACGTGGGCAACCTTGGTGCGAATGCGGTTGCAGAGGGCGTCGATAAGCAAGATGCCCCTGTGCACGACCTGATCATTGTGGGCTCTGGCCCGGCAGGCTACACGGCGGCGATTTATGCCGCGCGTGCGGAGCTGAAACCGCTGGTCTTTGAAGGGTATGAGTACGGCGGCGAGTTGATGAACACCACCGAGGTGGAGAATTTCCCCGGGTTTGATGCGGGCGTGATGGGCCCGGATCTGATGGAGAACATGCGCGAGCAGGCAGAGAAGTTTGGTGCGGACCTGCGCAGTGAGCTGGTGACTCGGGTGGATTTCTCCGACACTGGCCTGAAGAAGGTGTACGTGGATGATGAGGTCTACCAGGCCAAGGCCGTGATTTTGGCCACGGGTGCGGCGCCGCGCCACCTGGGTGTGCCGGGTGAGGAGGAGCTGACCGGCCGCGGCGTGTCCACCTGCGCAACCTGCGACGGCTTCTTCTTCAAGGACCACCACATTGCCGTTGTTGGTGGTGGTGATTCCGCGATGGAGGAGGCCACCTTCCTGACCAAGTTCGGCTCCAAGGTCACGCTGATTCACCGCTCGGAGAACTTCCGTGCCTCCAAAATCATGCTGGACCGCGCCCGTGAGAACGAGAAGATTGAGTTCCTCACCAACACCGTTGTGGAATCCGTGGTTGACGGCGGCGGAAAGGTCGAGGGCCTGAACGTGGTGAACACGGTGACCGGGGAGAAGTCCGTGCTGGACGCCACGGCGCTGTTTGTGGCTATCGGGCACGATCCGCGCTCCGGGTTCCTTGAGGGCCAGGTGGCTGTGGATGAGGGCGGGTACGTCACGGTGGCGGATCCGTCCACGGCAACGAGTGTTCCGGGCGTGTTCGCGGCGGGTGACTTGGTGGACAAAACCTACCGTCAGGCAATTACTGCGGCGGGCTCCGGTTGCCGCGCGGCGCTGGACGCGCAGCATTACTTGGCCGCGCTGTAACACCTTTGCCAATTGCCCAACTAGGATGTGAGGCTATGAACGCTCCAATTGATGTCACCCAGGCCACCTTCAAATCTGAGGTGGTAGACGCCGACACCCCTGTGCTGGTGGACTTCTGGGCCGAATGGTGCGGCCCATGCAAGAAGCTCGGCCCGATTCTGGACGAAATTGCCACGGAGATGGGCGATTCGGTCAAGGTTGCCAAGGTCAATGTTGACCAGGAACGCACCCTTGGCGCGATGTTCCAGGTCATGTCTATCCCGACTGTCTTGCTGTTTAAGGACGGCGAGAAGGTCGATGAGTTTGTCGGCGTTCGTCCGAAGAGTGAGATTGTTAAGCGCCTCCAGGCGCAGATGTAATATGCCGGAAATTCTTCGCGTCGGTGATTCGAGCGCGCGTGTGGCTGAGGTCCGCACCGCGCTTGCTCGCATCGGCGTTCTTGAGGGCTTTGAGGGCAGTGTTGGCGGCTTTAACTCCAGGCAGTTTTCGAAGCAGGAGATGCTTTTCGACGCTGCGTTGGAGCAAGCCATCCGCGCCTTCCAACAGTCCCGCGGCATCGTTCCCTCTGGGGCTATCGATGATTTGACGCTGCGTGAGCTGCGCGAGGCGTCCTACAAGTTGGGTGCGCGTGTGCTGAGTTATCAGCCGGGCCAGCTCATGGTGGGCGATGATGTGACGCAGCTGCAGAATCAGCTGCATGAACTGGGCTTTTATCAGCATCGTGTGGATGGGCGCTTTGGCCCGGATACGCATGAGGCTGTGGCGAACTTCCAGCTGGACACCGGTCTTGAAGATGACGGTGTCTGCGGCCCCGAGACGCTGCGTGCGCTGAGCCTTTTGGGCCGTCGGATTACTGGCGGTTCCGCGCACAATATTCGTGAGCGTGAGCATGTGCGCCAGGCGGGTCCGCACCTGTCCGGCAAGCGTGTGGTGATTGACCCGGCGCTTGGCGGGGACGATCACGGTTCGGCGGTGTCCGGGCGTTTTGGTGAAATTCATGAGGAAGAGATTCTGTGGGATCTCGCTGGCCGCATTGAGGGGCGCATGGTTGCCGCGGGGATGGAGACGATCCTGTCGCGGCCGCGTGGGGATAACCCTTCGACGAAGGCCCGTGCTGATTTAGCGAACGGTTTTGGCGCTGACGTGGTGATTTCGCTGAAGCTGGACCGCTACGCCAACGAAAAGGCCAACGGTACCGCCACGTTTTACTTTGGTTCCGAGCAGGGCACGTCCTCCATGACCGGCGAAGTGCTCTCCGGGTTCATTCAGCGCGAGATCGCTGCACGTACTGACCTGCAGAATTGCCACAATCACGCCCGCACGTGGGACATGCTGCGCATGACGCAGATGCCTACCGTTGAGGTGGTGTTGGGGTACGTAACCAATCCTGGCGACGTTGCCGTGTTGACAGATCCGAAGCAACGCGACGCAATTGCGGAGGCGATTGTGGTTGCGGTGAAGCGTCTCTACCTGATGGAGATGGATGACCAGCCGACCGGCACGTACAACTTCTCTGACCTGCTGCGTGAGGAGAAGGCTTAGCGGCGCGTGTCTCGTGCCTAGAGACTAAAGTGGCAGGTAGAGCGTAGTTCTGGTCTCGCCGGTGCGCCGGATCGCGCCTTGGTCTACCAGTTTGCGGAGTGCTCGGTAAGCCTGCTGCTTACTCAGACCGGCCATCTCGGCGATCGTGCTACTGGACGCCCCTTCGTCACCCACCCTGCCCATCATCTTGAGCACGCGCGCCTCATTGCCGGTGGCTTCGCTTATGTTTCTTGTTGTGGGTGCCCACTGCATGCTGGCTACGACGGCCTGGTCGTGGCTGCCTTCAAAACTCACGGCGTGGCCGTCCTGCGCAAGCGTGGCCAGCCCAGTGCCTGCGCCTGGGGTGAGGCCGGTGTGGGCAATTGCGCTGGTCAGATACATGGAGCGCGGCGCGTGGACCCCGCCAGTGCCATCCACGCCGCGGGGGAGAGGCCCCGGGCTGGTGACTTTGGCACCGCGCTGGTCCAACGCCACGTACACGGGGCCGGGCATGAAGTAGTCCCTGTGCAGTAGTGCGTTGATCACAAGCGGGTAGGCGGCGCCGAACGTGTCGACGTTGCGGCTGAGATCATCGAGCATCAGCGCAAGTGGCGCCTGGCTGCGCATCGTCTTCGGGGTGGCGCCCGGGCGCACGCGGCGATCCGAAACAGTCAGACCGTGGTAGGGGAGGAAGCGCTGCAGAGCGTCACTGTGACCAAATAACGCAATAGCTCCGAGGCTGAGCGGTTCTGCGGAGTCGTTGTAGAAGCCCAGTGCGCGAAGCAGTGCTTCATCACCAAGTTGTCGCAGGTGAGCGGCCTGGAGGTGTGCCCGGTAGGTGCTGATGGCGTCCGGGTTGACGTCTGCAAGCGAGGCCCCCGCGGCGGGCGCCAGTGCCCAGTCCATCCCGTTGGCGTCGCGGTAGCGGGTGAACAGATACGCCGGGTCCATGCCAACGCACTCCGGGGTGCCCTGCGCGTTAAGGCGGCGCGTGCGGTACACACCCCACTTGGTTGCCACGGGGCTTGCGGCGGGGTCCGCGTGGACCGCCACGACGTCCTTGCCGTCCACACGTACCACCGAGACGGTCACGGGAAGGGAGGGGGAGGTATGCCGGAAGACGCTTGCGGCGAGTTGCGCCGGGTCGGTCGTCTCGCCATGGAAGGGGTAGCAGCCGCTGACGGTGCCGTCCTTGTCCACCCCGATGAGCAGCGTCCCGCCGTCGGCGTTGGCAAGGCACGCCATTGTTTCAATCAATCGTCGCTCATTGATGTATGCGGATGAAACTCGGCGCGCGAATGCAACCGACAGGGACTCCCCTCGCGCAATGAGCTGCTGAATCTCCGCACTATTCACGCCCGAGAGTTTACATCAGATTCAATCATTTAATGACATCGATGGAATCCAGAAGTTAATTACCCCTGCATGAGCTCCATGATTCGCTCAAAGTCATCGCGGTCACCGAACTCCACCACGATCTTGCCTTTGCGCTTGCCCATGGTCACGGACACCTTGGTATCCCACACATCCGCCAAGCGCTCAGCGGCGGTCTGGAGGTACTCCGGCTGCGGCGTCGGGGTGCGCTTCGGCTTCTCCGGGACTTGGCCGTTGTTATTGATCAGGGTCACGGCTTCTTCGGTTGCGCGAACCGACAAGCCCTCGGCCACAATGCGCTCGGCGAGGGTGTCTTGGGCGTTCGTTGTGGCGTCGCCAAGCTTGATGCCCAAAAGCGCACGGGCGTGGCCGGCGGACAGCACACCGGCTGCTACGCGGCGCTGCACCGCAACCGGCAACCCCAGCAGACGAATCGCATTGGTCACGGCCGGGCGCGAGCGGCCAAGCTTGTCAGCCAGCTGCTCCTGGGTCACGCCGAACTCCTGCAAAAGCTGCTGGTAGGCGGCCGCTTCTTCCAGCGGGTTGAGCTGGACGCGGTGGATGTTCTCCAGCAGGGCGTCGCGAAGCATGTCCTCATCGGAGGTCTCGCGCACGATCGCCGGGATGTGCTTGAAGCCCGCCTTGGAGGCCGCGCGCCAACGGCGCTCACCCATGATGAGCTCGAAGCCCTCGCGCGTATCGCGCACCACGATCGGCTGCAGCAAGCCGAACTCGCGGATGGAGTGGACCAGCTCCGCCAGGTCGTCCTCATCGAAGACCTGGCGCGGCTGCTTCGGGTTCGGGATGATCTGGCCAAGCGGGATCTCCTGGTAGCGCGCACCACCGACCGGCATCGGGGAAAGCGCGTTCTCCGCGCTCGCCGCCACCGTCGGCGCACCCTTCACACCAACCTTCGGGGCGCCCTTCGGACGCTTCGGCTTCCCGGTCGGCTCTACAGCCGGTTTCCCAGCGGCCTGAGCAGGCTTTTCCTCGGCTGGTTTCGCCTTGCCAAAGATGATGTCGGAGGCCCCGCCACCAATGCCGCCGGTCTTGCCGGACTTGTCCATCTGCGCCGGGGCCGAGGGGATCAACGCACCCAGGCCGCGGCCAAGGCCGCCTTTGCGTTCCTGTGCCATTGTTTAGTCCTCCTCGATCTCGTAACTCGTATCTGCATCCAGCTGGGCATATACCTCCGGGCTCACGCCGATCGGCCCAGTAGTGGGGTGTGGTGTGTAGTCGCCGCGGTTGTGCAGCTCCTTCGCAGCATCAATGTAGGCCAACGCGCCGCGGGAAGTCGGGTCGTATTCCACAACCGTCTGGCCAAAGCCAGGCGCCTCTGACACCTTCACGGAGCGCGGGATCATGTTACGCAGCACCACCTCGCCAAACTGGTTGCGCACTTCCTCCGCAACGTCGGCGGCAAGCTTCGTGCGTGCGTCGTACATAGTCAGCAGCACAGCCGCAATGTGCAGGTTCTGATTTAGGTGTTCACGGATCATGCCGATGTTGTTCAGCAGCTGGCCTACGCCCTCAAGCGCGTAGTACTCGCACTGAATCGGGATCATCACCTCATCCACCGCGGTCATCGCGTTGATGGTGAGCAGGCCCAAAGACGGCGGGCAGTCGATGAAGACGTAGTCGAATCCGTGTGATTCGAGGAAGCCGCGCCTCAATGCGTCGTAAAGCCGGTACTCCCTGCGTACCATGCTGACCAGTTCAATTTCCGCACCCGCCAGGTCAATGGTTGCGGGGATGCAGAACAGGTTCGGGTTGTCCGGGTTCGGTTGCATCGCCTCATCTGGCGTTGCGTGGCCGATCAGGATTTCGTAGGAGGACAGGGTGCCGGAGGTATGCTCCGCGCCAAGCGCCGTCGAGGCATTGCCCTGCGGATCCAGATCCACCACCAGCACCTTGTGCCCCTGCTTAGCCAGAGCGGCAGCAATGTTGACACTTGTGGTGGTTTTACCCACACCACCCTTTTGGTTTGCAACCGTAAATAAGCGCACGTTGCTCATCGGCCTACCTCCGCACAATCCTGATCAACGTGGTGGGCTCTGCAAGCGCCGCACCCACAGTGAAAATCTCCGCATTCCCGCCGCCGGCTTTGGTCACTTCCTTACGGTCGCGTTCGAGCTCTTCGCTTACAGACGCCCCCTTCAACGCCACCATCTGCCCCCCAGGTTTCACCAACGGCAAGGACCACCCAGCGAGCTTGCCTAGCGGCGCCACGGCACGGGAGGTTACTGCGTCGAACTGGCCTTTCTTCTGCTCCTCAGCACGCCCGCGGACAACCGTGACGTTATCCAGCTTCAGCGCCTCTTTGACCTCGCCCAGGTACACCGAGCGCTTCAGCAGCGGCTCAATCAACGTGATCTGCAAGTCAGGGCGGGCAATGGCAAGCGGGATGCCCGGCAGGCCAGCACCGGAACCGATATCCGCTACGTTGAGATTCTGCTCGAATGCCTCACCGACCACAGCACAGTTAAGAATGTGGCGATCCCACAGACGGTCCACTTCTTTCGGGCCGATGAACCCACGCTCAGCGGCGGTTGTTGCCAGCGAATCGTGGTACGCCACCGCAAGGTCTAAGCGGTCTCCAAAGATCTCTCTGGCTTGATCGGGCAACTGATCTGACACGGCTGTGTACTCCTTGCTCAGGTGGGCGTTCTGCTGTGGCCTGCAGTGGCCTGCTGTGACCTGCAGTGGCGCAGTGTTGTTCCCTAGATGTTAGTCAACGCCGACACACACCATACAGCCACTTCCATATCCGCAGGTAGGCACCAAAAAACCGGCAACCCCGATCCGAAGGACCGAAGAGGCCGGTATGTGGTGTGAAACTAGCGGCTTACTTACCCTGCTTGCGCTGCTTCTTGGTGCGCTTATCCACAGTGCGTGCACCAACCACGGGTGCAGACGCACGCTTTGCCTCACGCTTTGCTGCTTCTTCTGCTTCCTCTTCCTTATCCATCTTGTCGTAGACAATGCGGGTCTGGAAGAAGGTCCACACGTTGTTGGCCAGCATGTAGAACAGCAGGCCAACGTGCCACAGGAAGCCGGACGCCAGAATCATGATCGGCATGATCCACAGCATCATGTTGTTCATCATGCCCATCTGGGATTCCATCATCTTCGCAGTATCACCAGTCGGTGCGGCAACCTTGCCAGCTGCACGACGCTCATTCTGACGGTTGATGGAAATACGAGCGTTGAAGTGCACGAACACTGCGGAGATGATCACCAGCGGCAAGCAGACCGCAATGATGTGGGTTCGCGTCAGGTCAACGCCGGTAAACGCCTCGAACGCGGCTTCCGGCATAGACATGTAGGCCGACAGCGGTACGCCGAAGAAGTTGGCGTCCAGGAAGGACTGCACGTCTTCCGCTGGGAAGGCGTAGTTGGCGGTCTCACGGTTTACCTCAACGCTCAGCGGGTCGTTCGGACGCGCGGTGCGGTTAAAGGAGCGCAGCACGTGGAACAGGCCAAGGAAGATTGGCATCTGTACCAGCGGCACGATGCAGGAGGCCAATGGGTTGACGCCCATTTCCTTTTGCAGCTTGCGCATTTCTTCGGCCATTTTTGTCTGGTCGTTTTTGTACTTCTCGCGGACTTCCTGCATCCGCGGCTGTACTTCTTGCATCTTGCGCATGGAGCGCATCTGGTTGACCATGGGCTTAACCAGGAAGATGCGCACCGTAAAGGTCAAAAGCACAATGGCCAGGATCCAGGAGATGCCGGAATCTTTGGGCAGGACAAAGCCGAGGGCTTCGTGCCAGAACCGCAGCACCCACGAGATTGGCCAGTAAATAAAGTTCAGCACTGTTCGGTGTTTCTCCTCGTTGTCTTTTCCGCTTCGCCCGCGCTGCCGGGTACCGGGTCGTATCCCCCGGGGTGCCACGGGCCGCACTTACACACTCGTGCCGCTGCCATCGCGCCACCTCGCACAGCTCCGTGACGTGATACGGCCTCAAGCGCATACGCGCTGCATACAGGCATAAAGCGACAAGTGCCACCCATCTTAAGGGGCGAGAGGTATTTTTGGTAACCACGCACCGCGCCCACCATGGCTTTTGCTAGGGGCCCTTTGGCTTGGGGGATTTCCTCGCCCAGGAAGTTGAAGTACGGCATTTAGCGCTTCTTCAACGCCCTGGCCAGCGCGGATGCAAACTCCCGAGCCAACTCTTCGCTGGTTGCGGTTGCTGCCGGTGGTAGTGCTCGCACCACTACATCGTGATAGGGCTTAAGCTTATCGACGCCCCCCGCAAGCACCACAGCCCTCAACCTCCGGGACACCGCATGCCTTATTACAGCGTTGCCGACTTGTTTGCTCACAACCAGCCCGAAGCGGGGCCCGCCGCGTACAACAAGATCTTCGCGGGCGTAAACATGCACCACTAATGTGCGAGACCCCGCGCGCACTCCTCGACGCATCGTCTGCTTGAAGTCAGCGGACGAGGTCAGTTTGTGCGGGCGGGGTAACACGCGCGTTGGTTATAGGCTTAAGCGCTCTTATGCGCTCAGCTTTGCGCGGCCCTTCTTGCGGCGCGCGGAGATGATGGCGCGGCCGGCACGGGTACGCATGCGAGCACGGAAGCCGTGCTTGCGGGAGCGACGGCGGTTGTTCGGCTGGAAAGTCCGCTTAGACACGGAAATACTCCTTCGGTTGCACGAACGGCCAGCTTGTACTCACGCGGATTCCCCGCGTGTGCACCAGCTCCGGGGCCTGGGCCGTCCGGTGGTGAAACGTTGTAAGTGAGATTGCGGTGCGTGATGTGGATCATCGCGCTCGCATGCACCGTCCCGGGAAGGTGCTCTCCAAAAGTCACTGATGTGACAGACCATGTCAGGGTACGTGATTGAAAGGCGTTGCTACAAATCGCCGCGCCGCATGTCGGAACCTTTCTTTTGGGTACCCCCGGAATTACAACAGTGTGTTTTTCTGCAGGTGGGAGGGCGAATCGCCGAGCCATCCAGCGCCACAGTAATTGTCTATTCATTTATGTGCAACACACGTGTTCGAGCGCGAAAGTTATCCACAGGGGTACTCACAGGCATTTGTTAGACAGTGCGAGGTCGGACGCGGTAACAATGTTTTATCACCACAAAATCACAGACCCCAATTGTGAAGTCCTGTGGATAACTGTGAAGTTCTAGTTGAGACTTTCGTGAAATTCCGCTAGTTTCTGCAGGTACAAGCGTTGTACACAGAAACTCACAGTTATCCACAGGTAAACACACTCCTGTGGATAACCCCAGTGGATAGAGTTATCCACAGGTGTGTATAACCTTGTGGAACATGAGGTCGCGGGCTTATCTGTCCGGACCTAACTTGTGAATTGCTGTTAATTCTTGTGAGGAGCTGCCGTGGCCGATCAGCAACTCGAGTCACTGTGGCGTGACCTCGTTGCGGAGTTGTTGCAACTTTCTGAGCGTCCCAACTCATCCGTACCCACGCTGACCCACCAACAGCGCGCCTACCTTCAGTTGGTGCGCCCGGAGGTGCTGGTCAACGGCTATGCCGTAGTCACTGCACCGCATGCCGCGGCCAAGTCAGTAGTAGAGGAGTCGCTCGCACCGCACATCACGGCACTGCTGCAGTCGCGTTTGGGAACGCCCTGCACACTTGCGGTAACCATGGCCGCGCCTGAACCGGAACCTGAAATTCCGCCAGTCCAGGAGCAGTGGGCATCCAGCCAAACAGCGCAGACCCCGGTGGGGGAGCAGATACCGATGGGTCTTGATGAGCTTGCGCAGATGCACGCCCAGCAGGTCGCGGCAAGTGGTAGCGCACACCCCGTCGTCCCGCAGCGCATTCCGCGTGAAAAGCCTGCTCACGACCCTGACCGCGAAGCCAGCCTGAACCCGAAGTACACCTTCGAAAACTTTGTTATTGGCTCTTCCAACCGCTTTGCCAATGGTGCAGCGGTGGCCGTCGCAGAGAATCCAGCCCGTGCTTACAACCCACTGTTTATTTGGGGTGGTTCCGGCCTAGGCAAGACCCACTTGCTGCACGCTGCCGGCAACTACGCGCGTGTGCTGCAACCAAACTTGCGCATTAAATATGTGTCATCGGAGGAATTCACCAATGACTACATCAATTCCGTGCGTGATGACCGTCAGGAATCCTTCAAGCGCCGCTACCGCGACCTGGACATTCTGATGGTGGATGACATCCAGTTCCTCGAAGGCAAGGAAGGCACCCAGGAAGAGTTCTTCCACACCTTTAATGCGCTGCACCAGTCCAACAAGCAGATCATTTTGTCCTCTGACCGGCCGCCGCGTCAGCTGACCACGCTTGAAGACCGCCTACGTACCCGCTTCGAAGGCGGCCTCATCACCGATATTCAGCCGCCAGACCTGGAAACCCGCATCGCGATTCTGCTAAAAAAGGCAGCTGCGGACGGCACGCACGTCAGTCACGACGTCCTCGAACTCATTGCCACGCAGTTCCAAAGCTCCATCCGCGAGCTCGAAGGCGCCCTAATCCGCGTCTCTGCGTACTCTTCGCTGATCAATGAGCCAATCACCATGGAAGTTGCCCAGGTTGCGCTTCGGGACATTCTTCCCGACGAAAGCGATATCCACATCACCGCCACCGCCATCAAAGAGGCCGCGGCGGAGTACTTCAGCGTGGCCGTCGACCAACTCACTGGCGCCGGAAAGACCAGGCAGGTGGCCCACGCGCGCCAGATTGCCATGTATCTGTGCCGCGAGCTGACCGAGCTTTCGCTGCCCAAGATTGGCGACGAGTTCGGCGGCAAAGACCACACCACCGTCATGTACGCGGACCGCAAGATCCGCAAGGAGATGACAGAAAACCGTGAGACTTACGACGAAATCCAAGAGCTCACCCAGATTGTGAAGAACCGCGCCCGCGGCGCCTAACGCACTCGCCCTGCCCGCCCGGCCTGCCCGCCTTCCTTCCGGGCTCACCCGAGCCGCGACCTGGTCTTTTGTCATTATCGTCTAGCACTCAGCACCGGCCGCTAGACGACAACGCAAAATCCGCCAAATGTCTCCACATTCGACCTGGGGGAATGGAGGCCAGTTTTCAATGTCGTCTAGCAGGGTTTCGCTGCCTGCTAGACGACATTTCTCATGTCCAGTCACTCTTTGGACACGGGCTCATTGGACACGGAGCCCACCAGGCCCCGAACCTGGCAATTACCTGACAGCCAATGCAACTATCCCCGGTTTGGCAACATGCTGCCGCAATTACAAAAAGGTCCCCCACTGGTCGAGAGGCACGCAAAGCCACAAGCACGCCAGGCTGAAGTTCAGCCCTGTGAACTGCATAAACACCAACATTTCACAGTTATCCACAGACTTATCCACATCTGTGTAATTACGCTTGTGCAATTCCCGACCGGAGGAGTGATGGCGATACGCCAGCGAGACCCGGCAACAACACCGCCAGCCCCGCTCACCCCCTGGGGACAAACAACACATTCTTGTGAGTAATCGGTGGACAACTCGCAGGCGAAATGTGGATGGAATTCCATGGCTGAAATCTATCCACAGCGCGCAGCCGTTCATCCACACGTTGTCCACACGCCACTCACACCCTTCAAGCGTATGATGAGCTGCGCAAACAACACGTTATCCACAGATTGCACAGGACTTACTGTTCTTACCAACTCTTTTACTTGTAATTCATTAGGAGAAACAGGGGCTGTGCACAGTTCGTCGGCAAGCGAGCGAATTACAAAACTTCTGGGACCCCTCGCGTGAGATTTGTGCCGTGGTTGCCTAGAGTGAAAACGGTAATTCCAAGAATCTTGTTTAAAGGGGGCCAGCGCGCGCCATGGTTGAGAGCTCAGTGTCATTCCGTGTTCAGAAGGAAGATCTTTCTGAGGCTGCCTCGTGGGTTGCGCGCTCCCTGCCTACGAAAAACACTCAGCCGGTGCTTCGCGCTGTTGTGATTACGGCTGATGATCACGGTTTGGAGTTTGCGGGATTTGACTATGAGGTTTCCAGCAAGGTTCGCATTAACGCCGATATTGATCAGCCGGGTCGTGTAGCGGTGGCGGGTAAGTTGTTGGCGGATATCGTCGCAAATATGCCCTCTGGCCCGGTGGAGGTTTCCACTAACGGCAACAAGCTGCAGCTCAAGGGTGGTTCGGCAAGGTTTGAGCTGCCATTGATGGGGTTGGATGATTACCCGCAGCTGCCGAGCTTGCCGGAGGTCACGGGCAAGATTTCGCCAGCCGCCCTGACCGCGGCAGTGACTCAGGTGGCGTCTGCTGCTGGTCGTGATGACACGCTTCCAATGCTTACCGGTATCCACATGGAGGTAAACGGCACGCATCTGAAGCTGACGGCTACGGACCGTTTCCGTTTGGCGTTGCGTTCCTTGGAGTGGGAGCCGACCTCACCAAACGTTGAGGCGAAGCTGCTGATCCCGGCGAAGACGCTGCTGGATAACGCCCGCACGCTGGATACGCATATTGAAGAGCCGGTGGAGATCGCCGTCGGCGGTGCGGACAATGTTGGTGCGGACGGCCTGTTTGGTCTGCACGTGAGCAACCGCGAAACCACCACGCGCATGCTGGATGCGGACTTCCCGAATGTGGCGCCGCTGCTTCCGAAGACGCACACGTCCATTGCCACGGTGGAGATTTCGCCGCTGATGGAATCCATTCGTCGTGTGTCGCTGGTGGCGGACCGTAATGCGCAGATCCGCCTGCACTTTAAGCAGGGCGAGCTCACGCTGTACGCGTCTGGTGCGGATTCCGGTGAGGCGTCTGAGACCATCCCGGCTGCGTTCACTGGTGAAGATGAGCTGCTTATCGCCTTTAACGCTGGTTACCTGCGTGATGGCCTTGGCGTGATTGGCACGGATCGTGTGATGTTTGGCTTCACGGAGTCTTCGCGCCCAGCGATTATGGTGCCGGAGCCGGAGGAGCTTCCGGAGGCGAATGCGGACGGCACGTTCCCCACCCCGGATACTTACTTCACGTACCTGCTGATGCCGGTGCGTCTGCCGGGTTAAGCCAGGTTAAGTGCCGGATTAAGTGTTTGTCTCTGAGCTGGATCTGCGGGATTTCCGCTCGTGGCCGGAGTTGCATCTGGACCTTGAGCCGGGGGTGACGGTCTTTGCTGGCCGCAATGGGCATGGCAAGACCAACATCGTTGAGGCGGTGTATTACACCTCGCACCTGGGCAGCCACAGGGTGTCTACGGACACGCCGCTGATTCGCACTGGTCAGGACAACGCTCGCGTGTCCGCAACCACGATTAATAATGACCGCGCGCTGACCACCCACCTGCTGATTAAGGCCGCGGGTGCGAACCAGGCGCAGATCAACCGCACGCGTCTGAAAAGTCCGCGCGAGGTTTTGGGCGTGTTGCGTACGGTGCTGTTTTCCCCGGAGGACCTGCGGCTTGTGGTTGGTGAGCCGGCGGAGCGCCGCCGCTTTCTAGACGAACTCCTGTCGCTTCGCACGCCACGGATTGGCGGGGTGCGGGCGGATTATGACCGGGTGCTGCGCCAGCGAAACGCCCTTTTGCGCACCTCAAACATGGTGTTGCGCCGCGGCTACCAGGATGAATCGGGTGCGGCGGCATTGTCCACGCTCGATGTGTGGGACGCCCAGCTTGCAAGTTTGGGAAGCCAGTTGATCACCGCGCGCCTTTTGCTTATCGACGCCATAGCGCCCCTCATCACCTCCGCCTACGCCAGCGTGGCGCCGGAGTCGCGCCCCGCAAGCGTGCGCTACAAATCCACCGTTGGCTTGGGCGAAGGCTTAGGCGAAGAGCGTGATCCGGCAACGTTTGAGGCGGCGCTCCTGGCAGAGTTGGGCCGGCGCAGGAAAGAGGAAATTGACCGGGGCACCACGTTGGTGGGTCCGCACCGCGATGACCTGGTGCTCATGCTTGGTAACACACCGGCGAAGGGTTACGCCTCCCACGGCGAAACGTGGTCGTACGCACTGTCGCTGCATTTGGCGGAGTACCAGTTGCTCTCTGAGCAGGGATCGGCACCCGTGCTGATCTTGGACGATGTATTTGCGGAGCTGGATGCCAGAAGACGCGAGCGTTTAGTCCACGTTGCCGAAGAAGCAGAGCAAGTGCTGATCACGGCGGCGGTAGGCGATGACTTGCCCGCTAACCTGCACGATGCCGTGGCCGCGCGCTACACGGTGACCATGGATAACGGGGTGAGCACAATTGCAGGATCTGGTTAAAACCACGTTTCTTCTCACCCGCGAGATGGCGCGCAAGCGCGGCGGGCGCGTTCCGGATCTTTCGCGCCAAGGCACACTGCCGGTGCCGACGCGAAGCGCTGCAGCACTTGGCGCCCCAACCACTGAAGCGCTGGTGCCGGGGTTGGAGGTTGGGGGGTTCGACGGGGCGTCGATAAGCAAGAAAGGCCCCGGGCGACCAACCGGGCTGGATGGGCGAGCGATTCCGCGCCGCATGCGGGTGAGCTCCTTTAACTCGCTGGTGGGACGGGAGATTAAGCGCCGCGAGTGGAGCGAAAACATGGCCTACGGCTGGGTCATGGGCAACTGGGAAACCCTGGTGGGTGCGAAAATCGCGCAGCACACCACCGTGCACATGATTAAGGACGGTGAGGTGCACATCGAATGCGACACCACCGCCTGGGCCACGCAGCTGAAATACATGCAATCCACCGTGCTGCGGCTCATTGCGGACAAGGTGGGGCCGGAAGTGGTGACCAAACTGCACATTTACGGGCCGAAGACGCCGTCCTGGCGCAAGGGTCCGCTCCATGTGAAAGGCCGCGGGCCGCGCGACACTTACGGATAAGCGCACAAAACGCCCTCTAACGGATTCGAGTGCTGCCTAGGCATGGCCCCACAAGCGTGTAAGATACAAGGGGTTAAACGCGCCTATGGGCGCTTGTGAAGAATAAAAGAGGAGAGTCCCTTTCCGTGGCTGAACAAGTACCGCATTATGACGCCTCATCGATCACCATCCTGGAGGGCCTGGAGGCCGTCCGTAAACGTCCCGGCATGTACATCGGTTCCACCGGTGCGCGCGGCCTGCACCACCTGGTGTGGGAGGTTGTGGACAACTCTGTAGATGAGGCGATGGCGGGGTATGCGGATCGCGTCGATGTCACCCTGCTTGAAGACGGTGGAGTGCAGGTCGTAGACAACGGCCGCGGCATCCCGGTGGAGATGCATCCGTCGGGCGCACCAACTATCCAGGTTGTTATGACCCAGCTGCACGCCGGCGGCAAGTTTGACTCGGAGTCTTACGCCGTTTCCGGTGGTCTGCACGGCGTGGGTATTTCTGTGGTCAACGCCTTGTCCACCCGTGTTGAGGCGGACATTAAGCGCGACGGCAAGCACTGGATTCAGAAGTTCGAGGCTGCCAAGCCCGAGCCGCTGGTTGAGGGCGGCAACGCTCGCGGCACCGGCACCACCATCCGTTTCTGGCCGGACCCGGAGATCTTTGAAACGGTTGAGTTCAACTACGACACCATTGCTCGCCGCCTGCAGGAGATGGCTTTCCTGAACAAGGGCCTGACCATCACCCTGAAGGATGAGCGCGTCACCGAGGAGGAGCTGGAGCTTGAGGCAATCGCCGAAGAGGGCGATACCGCAGCGCTGATTGGTGGCGACTCCTTTGATGATGACACCGTGGTTGAGGCCGCGGCTGAGGTTGATCAGGATGGCGATGGTGACCCGGTTGAGGCTGGTGACGAGGTTGCGCCGAACGTTAAGCGCAAGCGCGAGAAGAAGGTCACCTACCACTACCCAGAGGGGTTGATTGATTACGTCAACTACCTGAACAAGAACAAGACCGAGATCCACCCGACGATTGTTGGTTTTGATCAAAAGGGCGACGGCCTTGAGGCCGAGGTGGCCATGCAGTGGAACAGCTCCTACAAGGAGTCCGTCCACACCTTTGCCAACACCATCAACACGCATGAAGGCGGCACCCACGAGGAGGGCTTCCGCGCCGCGCTGACCACGTTGATGAACCGCTACGCGCGTGACCACAAGCTGCTCAAGGACAAAGAGCCCAATTTGACTGGCGACGATTGCCGTGAAGGCCTCGCCGCCGTCGTCTCCGTCCGAGTGGCGGACCCACAGTTTGAGGGCCAAACCAAGACCAAGCTGGGTAACACCGAGGTCAAGGGCTTTGTTCAGCGTGCGGTGAATGAGAACCTCTCCGACTGGTTCGACGCGAACCCGGCTGAGGCGAAGGTCATTGTGAACAAGGCGGTGCAGTCCTCGCAGGCTCGCCAAGCGGCGCGTAAGGCGCGTGACCTGGTTCGCCGTAAGTCCGCGACCGACCTTGGTGGTCTGCCGGGCAAGCTGGCTGACTGCCGTTCGAAGGACCCGAAGCAGTCCGAGCTGTTCATTGTGGAGGGTGACTCCGCAGGCGGCTCCGCAAAGGGCGGCCGTGACTCCATGCACCAGGCAATTCTGCCGCTGCGCGGCAAGATCCTGAACGTGGAGAAGGCCCGCATGGACCGCGTTTTGAAGAACGCCGAGGTCCAGGCCATCATCACTGCCTTGGGCACCGGTATTCACGACGAGTTTGATATTTCCAAGCTGCGCTACCACAAGATCGTGCTCATGGCCGATGCTGACGTGGACGGCCAGCACATTGCCACCCTGCTTCTGACCCTGCTGTTCCGCTTCATGCCGGAGCTGATTGAGCAGGGCCACGTGTACCTGGCTAACCCGCCGTTGTACAAGCTGAAGTGGGCAAAGAGCGAGCCCGGCTACGCCTTCTCCGACCGTGAGCGTGATGAAATGCTGGCTGCTGGCCTTGAGGCTGGCCGCAAGATCAACACGGACGACGGCATCCAGCGCTACAAGGGTCTGGGCGAGATGAACGCCAAGGAGCTTTGGGAGACCACCCTGGACCCAGAGACCCGCATCCTGCGCCGCGTTGAGCTTGAAGACGCACAGCGTGCAGACGAGCTGTTCTCCATCCTCATGGGTGACGACGTAGCAGCACGCCGCAGCTTCATCACCCGCAAGGCGAAGGACGTCCGCTTCCTGGACGTGTAGGTCGCCGGCCCGGGTTTTGGGCGGGGTGTGTTTGTGTGAGGCACGGTACGCTGTGCCGCATGAGCAATTCACGGCCACTGGTTGTCATTTTCCCTGGTATGGGGATGGAGGCGCGCTACTACCGCCCCATCGCCGAGGCGCTGACCGAGGCTGGTTTTCCCACGACGGTTGGTGAGCTTCGCGGCCAGGGTGAAAGCCCCCACGTTGCTTCTAGGAGCAATCAGTGGGGGTATCACCATGTTGCGGCAGAGGACTACCCAGCGACGATCAGCAACGCCAAGCAGGAACATGGGCTTGATGAGAATCACCCGGTGATCCTTTTGACGCACTCGATGGGCGGGCAGGTTGGCACGCTGTTCATGGCGCGACCGGAAGCGTCTGCGTTGAATGTGATTGGCATGCTGGGTGTGGGCGCCGGCAACCCCTGGCACAAGGCGTTTCCGCTTCGAGACCAATTCAAGTTCGGCATTGGCATCCAACTGATTTGGCTGGTAAGCCAAGTGTTGGGCTATTGGCCGGGTGACAAGATTTCAATTGGCGGCACGTGGGGACGCCACCCGCGCACCTACATCAATGAGTGGGCGCGGATGAACCGCAGCGGCAAGCGCGGCAAGCTTGCGGGTGCGGACATTGATTACGACGCCGCAATGCAGCGCATCACCGTCCCCGTCGTACTCACGCGATTTAAGAACGACCGGGACTGCACGTATGCCTCCGCGCAGTCCCTAGTCGATCAGGTTGCCGGCGCGACCGTTGAAGAACTCGACGGTGGATTGGGCCACAACAGGTGGGCCCGCGAGCCGGAGATTATTGTTGGCCGGGTGCTGGAATTTGCCCAGGAGCTGCAATAGCTGGGTGTTCTGGGCTGTTTGGTGTTAGTTAGCGCTACTTTGCGTAGCGCTCGATGATGTTGCCCAGTTCAGGCAGTGCCGGCGCCACGATCTTGCCAACCTTGCCGCGTAGCGTGGAGTACACCTTCTGAATGGCACTGGGCATTTCGCCGGTTGCGCCGTCGGCGGCGTTGAGGATCTTCTCTACCACTTCGTTTTCGTTGTCGGAAAGGAATGCGCCGAAGGAGCCGGAGCCCTCAGTCTGGAAGCGCTCAAACAGCGGCTGCAGCTCAGAAACAACCTGCGGCAGGTAGCGATTCACACCCTTCGGGACGGCATCCGCGTCAGCCTTCTTACCAGCAGCAACGGCGGACTTTAGCGCCATGCCGGTGAGGCCGGATTGGTTGGCCACGGTGGTGTCTACAAGCTCGGCGATCTCGGCGACAACCTTAGAGCGGTTGGCCTCAGTAAGAAGGTTGTTCAAGTCAGTCATGAGGAAAAGCTTAGCGGCCCGCGCTCGGTTGAGCGGGGCCGCTGCCAGGTGTCGTAGTTCTTCCACCACAGCACCCTGTTACCTACAAGTCACTGTAACCACAACGGCAACAACAGTAACATGCGTAACACCGTGGGAGCAACTGGGAGTCCCCTGAATGTTGTGAATGTTGACTTGGGTCAAATTAGTGCCGAAATTGAGGCGGCAGTTACCGTGCCTGGCTGGTGCGCTGACAAAGTTGATCACGCTATTTTGGCGAAAAGCCTCTGACCTGGGCGTTTAAAAATTTAGGGTGCGTCGGGATGTCGCATTTGTCAGTGGGCCCGAGGGGATCCTGACAAATTTGACGACGCAGTTTGCGTTTGCCCAGGTCGTGGTCCGGTCAGCAAGGGCCCGCTGCATGATTTGTCAGGAATAACAACGGGGGAGCACCCGGCCCAGCGGGGGAGCCCCAAAAACCAACAGCGCTACGGCATCAGCGGCATCTGAACGTTGCCCTGCAGCTTTTGGGCGAAGGTGATCCACGCGGGGACGTCGAAAATCCGGTTGCCCTCGGAGGAACCCGGTACCCACTCAAGGCCGGCGGCGCGGGCGGCGTCATCAACCGCCTGGCGCAGTGGCGGCACTGCATCCACAACCAGCTGCACGGCCAAGGCAGTCAGGCCAACAGCCAGAGCGATGGAAAGCGGGGCACTGCCGGTATATGCGCTGCCCAGCGGGGTTTTCTTGGGCACTTCGATGGAAGGGTCGTTGGGATCCTTCTCATAGTCAATCTTTGACGAGCCCTTGCTGGAGCCACTCGACAGCTCAAAAATCCCCGCCTGCGCATGCGCCGGGGTGACGCTAACGGCGGAAGCAGACACAGCCAGCACCAGCGCGGCAGTTGCGACCCTCTTCATAAAAACACCTCATGGTTCAAGGCAGAACGAAAAACCGATGGTTCACACTGTAGGCGGTGAACCACCGGTTTGGGGTGTTAGGCAGCGGCTAGAAACGGAAGTTCTGCAGCATCGGCAGCGCGGCAATCGCACCGCCGATGGCAACCAGGATGGTTACCAAAATGCCCACGATCAGGCCAACGTTGTTCTCCGAAGAACCGGAGGAGCCATCCTGCGAGGGCCTCTCGCTTGGCGACGTCGGCGGGGTTGGCTCGGACGTCGGCGGGGTTGGTTCAGGCGTTGGTGGGGTTGGTTCAGGCGTTGGTGGGGTTGGTTCAGACGGTTCGGACGGTTTAGTCGGGTCAGTCGGCTTGGTGGTGGCCGCTGGCTTGATAGTCAGCTTGAACGACACCTTCTTGGAAGTACCGTCCGTGTAGCGCACCGTCACGGGGATCTCCGCGGTGCCAGCGCTGGTACCTGCAGCAACGCTGATGGTTACCTCGCCGGTTGCCTCGTCAGTGCTGATCTTCAGCCCGTCCTTGTCTTGGTTCGGGCCAACGAACTTGGTGCCCGCCGGCGCCGCGGGCGTGACAGTCGGCTTGACCTTGGTGGATTTGCCGGCGGTTACGGTGGTGGCGGGGTAGGAGACCTCGTGGGCGTCGGCAAGCTTCTTGGAAGGCTCTGCGGTTGTGAACTTCACCGGGTAGGCGTTGTTGGTGCCGTCTGGGAAGGTGGCGAGGACGAACGCGGTGCCGCTCAGCCCGGCGGAGGAGTTCGGGGCGGCCTTGATGGTCGCTTCACCGGTGGTTTCGTTGACGTTGAAGGTCCAGCCGTCCGGCAGCTTGCTGTGGGAAGCGAACTTGGTGCCCTCCGGCCACTGACCCGTGGGTGTGGAGGTGCCAGCCTTATCCGCCGGGGTGGTGATGTCCGGGTAAGTCACCTTGGCCTGCTGGCTTTGCCACTGGCCGTCCTTGGTCACCTTGAACGGGACTGCCTTGGTGGTGTGGGAGGCATCCGGGTAGGTCACTTCCACGGGGACGTTGAAGGCGAAACCGGCCTTGACCGGCGTTTTCGGGGAGACGGTGACGTTGCCGTTGGCTGCTACCTCGATGTTGACGTAGTCGCCGAGGTTGCTCAGCAGGTCTTCACGCAGCTTGAACGTGGTGCCGGCCGGGACGTCACCGGAGCGCGTGGCGGTCTTCGCAGCGCCCGCGTTGCCATCCAGCTCAGTGGTATCTGGCCAGGTGGGGGAGTACTTTGCGGTGTCGCGCTCGGTGTGCGGGGTGGTGTTGCCGTCCTTGTCAGAAACCGTGATCTTCAGGTCGGTGTACGCAACGGAAGTGTCCGGGTAGGTCACCTTGATGCGTGCGGTTGCGGTGGAGCCTGCGCCCACCTTGGAACCCGGGGTTACGGTGACGTGGCCCTGGTTATTCACAGACACGTTGAACTGCTCAGGGGCGAATACAACGGAGAACATCGTGCCCTTCGGCAGCGTCTTTGCCTTGTTGGCTGCAACCTTGCTCTCGCCCTCCTTGACCGTCAGCGGGTCGTAGGAAACTGCGTAGTTGGTGGCCTGGTTGTCGCCGCCTTTCACCACGTTGACGGAGGTCTCGTACTCGCCAGCCTTCTCGTACTTCTTCGCTTCAGCGTTGAGCTTGTACACCTGGATGGTGAATTTGACGCCGCCGCCGGGCTCCGCGTTAAGCGGAGCCTTGACGGTGACCTCACCTGTCTTCTCGTTAGTGGTGAAGGTGTAGCCCAGGCCGTCGGCAGGGCCGACAAAGCGGTACGTGTCCGCGTCAGGTGCGGCCTTCGAAGGCGTGACCTTCGCCTCACCACCTGCGGTGATGTCCTTTTCTGGCCAGGTGAAGCCCTCTACCGCCGCGCTGCTTGCAGATGCCGCGGTGATCGCAGCGAACGGCTGCACGTTGTCTTGGGCGTTGGAGGTTGGAACGGCCAGACCAGCGCCGATCAGGGCGGTGGTGGTGGCCAGGGCGATGACATGCTTATTCAGCTTCATTACTGTGTACTTTCAGGATTTTCAGGGTGGTTCCAGCCCAGTGTAAGACGCTGCGCCCAAATTGTCAGCCGACTTCGTTGGCCCAGCGCAGGTACACATCGCGTGCAACATCTGCAAACGCTGGGTTGTGGGAGGTCAGTGGGGAGAGGTTGCGTATGGCGTCGGCAAGCAAAAAGGCCCCTTCCTGCGGTGATTGGCACACAGGCACGCCGTGCAGGCGGGCGCCGGGGATGGCGGCGCAGGCGGCGATTGCTGCAAATGAGCGGATTTGCACCTTATATATAGGACAGAATTCGTCTGCGATGGCCAGGAGCTGCTCGCCTGTGAAGCTTCTCATGCGCGGGCCTGGCGGATGCGGGATTCGGTGGCGCGGTACTCCGGGATTATGTCGCGGGCGAGTGCCTGGACGGCCGCCGTGTCCAACATGCGGGTGGCGGCGGTGACCACGGCGCGGCGGGCGGCTTCCTGTTTGGAACAGCCCCACGCGGAGGCTAACAGAACGAGGGCTTTGTCTTCTTCTGTGGTGAGTCGCAACGTCATAGCCATACCAAAGTGATACCACGCCGCACCAGCTCAAGGCCTAGGAAGGGGGCTAGAATGGCGCCTATGGCAGATGACACTTTGAGTGGTGACGGTTTCGACCGCATCCAACCCATTGATATCAACGAGGAGATGCAGACCAGCTACATCGATTACGCCATGAGCGTGATCGTGGGCCGTGCACTCCCCGAGGTGCGCGACGGTATGAAGCCGGTGCACCGCCGCGTGATCTACGCGATGTATGACGCGGGTTTCCGCCCCGAGCGCTCTTACGTCAAGAGTGTGAAGGCCGTCGGCGAGACGATGAGTAATTACCACCCGCACGGCGACATCGCCATCTACGACACCCTGGTGCGCATGGCTCAGCCGTGGGCGATGCGGTACCCGCTGGTAGACGGTCAGGGCAACTTCGGCTCCCCGGGTAATGACGGCCCGGCCGCCATGCGTTACACGGAGTGCAAGCTCACCCCGATTGCGATGGAGATGGTGCGTGACATTCGCGAAAACTCCGTGGATTTCGCGCCCAACTTCGACTCGAAGACGCAGGAGCCCACGGTGCTTCCAAGCCGTGTGCCGAACCTGCTGATGAACGGCTCCAACGGTATTGCCGTGGGTATGGCCACCAACATCCCGCCGCACAACTTGAACGAGTTGGCGGAGGCGATCTACTGGATCCTGGACAACCACGACGCAGATGACCAGACCACCCTGGACGCGGTTATGGAGCGCGTGAAGGGCCCGGATTTCCCAACCGCCGGCCTGATCGTGGGCGATTCCGGCATCAAGGATGCCTACACCACCGGCCGTGGCTCCATCCGCATGCGCGGTGTCACGGAGATTGAAGAGGTGGGCAAGCGCCAGGTCATCACCATTACGGAGCTTCCGTACCAGGTGAACCCGGATAACTTCATCCAGAGCATTGCCACCCAGATCAACGAAGGCAAGATGGCGGGCATTTCCGCTATTGATGATGAGTCTTCGGACCGCGTCGGCATGCGCATCGTGGTCACGCTGAAGCGTGACGCTGTGCCGCGCGTGGTGCTGAACAATCTGTACAAGCACTCTGCGCTGGAGACGAACTTCTCCGCCAACATGCTTTCCATTGTGGACGGGGTGCCGCGCACGCTGCGCTTGGACCAGATGCTGCGCTTCTACGTGAAGCACCAGATCGAGGTCATTGTCCGCCGTACCCAGTACCGTCTGGACGAAGCTGAGAAGCGCGCCCACATCCTGCGCGGCCTGGTCAAGGCCCTGGACATGCTGGATGAGGTCATTGCGCTCATCCGCGGTTCCCGCACGGTGGATGAAGCTAGGCAGGGGCTCATTTCGCTTCTCGACGTTGACGAGATCCAAGCCAACGAAATCCTCGCAATGCAGCTGCGTCGCCTGGCTGCGTTGGAGCGCCAGAAGATTATCGACGACTTGGCCGAGATCGAGCTGCAGATCGCCGATTACAAGGACATCCTGGCCAAGCCGGAGCGCCAGCGCGCGATTGTGGGCGAGGAGCTCAAGGAGATCGTGGACAAGTACGGCGATGAGCGCCGCACCCAGATCGTTGCCGCAACCGGCGACGTGACGGAGGAGGACCTGATCGCCCGCGAGAACGTGGTGGTGACCATCACGGCCACCGGCTACGCCAAGCGCACGAAGGTGGACGCGTACAAGTCCCAGAAGCGCGGTGGCAAGGGTGTCCGCGGCGCTGAGCTGAAGCAGGACGACGTGGTGAAGAACTTCTTCATCTGCTCCACGCACGACTGGATTCTGTTCTTCACCAACTTCGGCCGCGTGTACCGCCTGAAGGCGTACGAGCTGCCGGAGGCCGGCCGCACTGCACGTGGCCAGCACGTGGCTAACCTGCTGGAGTTCCAGCCGGAGGAGAAGATCGCACAGATCATCCAGATCCAGTCCTACGAGGATGCGCCGTACCTGGTGCTTGCTACTCGCGACGGCCGCGTGAAGAAGTCCCGCCTCTCCGACTACGAGTCCGCGCGTTCCGCAGGCCTGATTGCCATCAACCTGAACGAGGGCGATGCCCTCATCGGCGCCGTACTTGCCGGTGAGGACGATGACCTGCTGCTGGTCTCCGAACAGGGACAGGCCATCCGCTTTACTGCCGACGATGAGCAGCTACGCCCAATGGGCCGCGCCACCGCAGGCGTGAAGGGCATGCGATTCCGTGGGGACGACCAGCTGCTGTCCATGGCCGTGGCCAAGGACGGCGAATTCCTGCTGGTTGCCACCTCCGGCGGCTACGGCAAGCGCACCGCGATTGAGGAGTACAACACCCAGGGCCGCGGTGGCATGGGTGTGATGACGTTCAAGTACACCCCGAAGCGCGGCAAACTCATCGGCGCGCTGGCTGTGGAGGAGGAAGACCAGATCTTCGCCATCACCTCCGCCGGCGGCGTGATCCGCACCGAGGTGGACCAGATCCGTCCGTCCTCTCGCGCAACCATGGGCGTGCGCCTGGTGGACCTTGCAGACGGCGTGGAGCTGCTCGCCATCGACCGCAACGTTGAAGACGAAGGCGAAGAGGAAGCAACCGCAGTGGCAACCGGCCAGAAGACGCTGGACGTGGGTGCTGAGGCTCCTGAGGATGGTGCTGAGTCTGGCTCTGGTGCTGGTGCTGAGCCGGGCTCTGAGTCGGGCTCTGAGGCTCCTGAGGGCGAGGAGTAGCCCATGGCTGCACGCAAAGTTGCCATCAAGCACATCGGCGTCGGCTCCGTGTTCAAGGTGGCGACCATCATGTCGCTGGTCGGTTTCGTCGTATGGATGCTCGCGGCCACCCTCATCTACTTCGGCCTCGAGCAGACTGGCGTCATTGACTCCATCAACTCACTGATCGGCGGCGTGGGCGGGGACCAGGTCATTGACATGGCTCTGGTGCTCTCTGGCGCCGCGTTGGTGGGGTTGATTGGTGTGGTGTTCACCGCGGTCATTTCGCCGCTTCTAGCGGTGATTTACAACTCCATTGCAGACATGGTTGGCGGCATTACCTACACAATGTCCAACCGAGTCCGCTAAAGTTGCGTTTAAGCGAGCGTTATAACGTGAGTTATAGCGTGGTTATAAGTCCAAAAAGATAGCCATCTACCTGGCGATTTGGTAGTTATCAAGTTGCTGGGTAATGTTCTATCTCGTTCCACGGGCCTATAGCTCAGTCGGTTAGAGCGCATCGCTGATAACGATGAGGTCGCAAGTTCGATTCTTGCTAGGCCCACCGGGATCCTCTCGAGGAACTCGCAAGGGGCATTAGCTCAGTTGGTAGAGCACCTGCTTTGCAAGCAGGATGTCAGGAGTTCGATTCTCCTATGCTCCACAGTAGGAATAAGGGAAGACCCTCTAGCCGGAAGGTTAGGGGGTCTTCCTTTTGCTGTCTGCACGCTCCGGGTTAAGGGACATTTCGGGGGTTAAGCGACAAAATGTGTGCTTTTCTCGG
>NZ_KV786452.1:0-32875 GCF_001806945.1 Corynebacterium sp. HMSC30G07
GCCGGCACCCGCGCCCGCGCCTGCGTTTGCGTCGCCCGCGCCGGAACCCGCCCCTGCAGCACCCGCGCCTGTACCGTCTGCGCCGTCGCGGTTGAGCAGGCGCGCAAAGTTCGCCGCCATTTGGGGGCCGGCGGGGCGGGACGGGTCGATGTCGCGACGCAGGTGGTGTTCGAGGTCGGCCATCAACCGTTCGTCCAACGCAACGCGCAGGGAACGGGTGCGGCACCGCGACCGCGAAAACGACGCGGTCTGCTCGTACGGTTTCTCCTCGCGCGGGATCAGCTCCCGAATCGCCGCCTTCAGGCCTCGCGGGCTGCGTGGTTGCGCCAGCAGGTGGAGGCGGGCGGTGGGGTGGTTGGACGGGTCGTCGATACGCAAAAGTGCTTTTTCGATGGTGATGAGCTGCTCAAGCGGCACCTGGTTGGCCCGCGCAAACACGAGGGCTTCGCGGTCGGCGCGCGTGCCAAAGTAGGCCTTGTGCACCATTTCCCAGTCCGCGATGAGTGTGGACGACAGGCGTGCGGCAAGGGCGGTGTCGCGGTCGAAGTCCGCAAGGGCATCGACGCTTTGCGACGCAATCAAGCCAGCAAACGAAGTCATACCCAGCACGCTAAACACCCCCGCCACATGAGGAAAGTGCGCCAAGCAAAAGCCTGTGGATAAAGAAAACCGGGCGCTGTGGAATTTCACACAACGCCCAGTTCGGCTCGGCTACGTCTTGTGGGGGTGGCTAGAAGGTACCCCCGCGGCCGATGGGTCCGCCGCCGGAGAATCCGCCGCCCCCGCCGCCTCCGCCAAAGCTGCCGCCACCCCCGCCGCCGCCGAAGCCGCCGCTCATAATGGAGCCCCACAGCACGGCTTGCGCCATGTTGTTCGCGGTGCGTCGGTTTTGGGCGGCGCGGTAGCGGTTGAGGTCGTCGTTGGCGGCTTTCGCGGCGCGTCGGGCGGTGTTGGTGGCGGTGCGTGCGTAGTCGATGGCGGCGCGGGTGTCCTGCACGCGCAGTTGGTGCGCTTGGGCGTATTCGCGTTTCGCCTGCGCGAGCAGGGTGCGGGCGTGGGAGCCGATGATGCGTCCGCGGGAGCGGATGAGGTCTTCGGCGCCTTGGATTTGCGCGGTGGCTACTTGCATTTGCTGGTCGAAGAGTTGCAGCGCGCGGTGTTGGTCGCCGGCCGCGCCTTGGGCGATGGCTAGTTGTTCATCGATTCGCGCGTCCACGTCGCTCAGCTCGGTGTAGAGGGAGAGTGGGTCATGGGCAGCTCGCTTGTCGACGTCCACGAGCACCCTCCTCGCCGCCTCCGCCACTTCGTCCAGCGCGGCAACATCGATTTGCGCACCCTGCGCACGCGCGGCTTTGACTTCTTCGATTTGGCGCAGTTCGTCTTCGATTTCGCGCTGCAGTGCCGGCAGGTTCGCCTGGGCGTTGCGCAGGTTTTCTTCGGCGTGTTCGATGGCGGTGAGGTTGGTGTCGGAAAGATCGACGGCGCGGGTGGCGGCGCTGAGGACGTCGATTAGCGAGGCCTGCCTACCCGCACCCTGGCGCGCCAGCTCGGATGCTTCGTCGAGGTGTTTTTCGGCCTCGGTGAGCGAATCGCGCGCGATGTCGACGTTGTCTGCGATGGACTGCAGCATTTCTTCGGTGTGGCGTGCGCGCAGCTCATCCAACGTGCGCTGTGCGGGTTCCAGGCGCGCGCGGATATCAATCGTGCGTGCGCGCACCTTGTCCACTTCTTCCGGCGCGCGCATGAGCACGCCGCGCATCTCGTTGAACTCGGCGGTTTTGTCGCGCAGCGCTTGTTCCGCCTTGCCTGAGGACGACACGATATCCACCAACATCGCCCTCTTTTCGGGTTCGGTTTCGGGGATTGCGTCGTAAAGCTTCTGGTGCGTGTTGAACGCGCGCTGCAGCGTGGAGGTTGCGGTGTTCATCGCGGAGGTAAACGGGCGGACGCGATCAGCGCCGAACTCGGCGGTGGCCAGGCGCAGTTCCTCTTTGCCTTGTGTGATGGATTCGTCGGCGGAGACGAGTGCGTCGCGCGCGACTTGTTCCAGGGTGTGCGTTGGCAGGCGCCCCAACGCATCGGTGTCGCCGGGATCCAAGGCGCGCGCGGATTCGAGCTGCTTCGCGGTGGTCTTTTTCGTGTTGCGGCGAGACGCTGCGTACAACCCGCCGCCAGCCAGCGCCGCAATGCCTGCACCGCCGGCAAGCCAGCCCGCGCCGCCGCCGTCACCAGAACCGGAACCGGAGCCAGAACCCGAGCCCGCGCTGATCACAGCATCCGCCGCATCGACCGCGGCACCCGCCCAGTCTTCCTGCGCCAGGCGCGGGTACGCGGCGGCGTCCATGGCGTCGATTTCGCGCTGCGTCCACTGGTTGCCACCTTCGATGGCATAGGCGCGCTCGGATGGGGAGACCGCAAGCACCGCCGTGTTTGGCCCGTTCGCGTCTACGGCTTGGGATGCCCACGTGTTCGGCGCCACACCATCAAAAGACGAGACGAATACCACGCGCAACGACTTGCCCTTTTCCGCGCTGACCTGCTGCACAGCACTTTCAACGCGCGAGAGATCGCCGGCGGAGAGGACCCCGGCTTCGTCGGTCACCGGCGCGGTTAAAAGGCGTGGGCCGGTGATGGTGGATTGGGCGTGGGCTAATGGGGCGTCGATAAGCATGGCGATCGGCGCGACGCTCAAGCCGAACCCGGCGGCGACAAGGACAGGGATGTGGCGAAGTTTCATGGCACCCAAGGGTAGTCCGATTACGCAAAAGATAGGCTTAAGAACTGTGAGCCGATACCGTTACACCCCGGAAGATGCCGCGCGACGCGTCAGCGAGGCGCCGAAGGGTTCCCAGATCGCGCCGGATGCGGATACGCGTGGCGCGTTTGCCCGTGATCGTGCCCGCGTGCTGCATTCGGCGGCGTTGCGGCGCCTCGCTGACAAGACCCAGGTGGTCGGCCCGCAGGATGGTGACACGCCGCGTACGCGCCTGACACACTCGCTGGAGGTTGCGCAGATCGCGCGCGGTATCGGCGCGGGCCTGGGCCTGGACCCGGACTTGTGTGAGCTGGCGGGCCTGTCGCACGACATCGGGCACCCGCCGTACGGGCATAACGGCGAGCGCGCGCTGGATGAGGTGTCCGCCTGCGGCTTCGAGGGCAACGCGCAGACGCTGCGGATTCTCGCGCGCCTGGAGCCGAAGGTGCTCGACGGCGCCGATTCTTATGGGCTGAACCTGACGCGTGCGGCGCTGGATTCCGCGTGCAAGTACCCGCGCACCCGCACGAACGCGGACGGCACGGTGAACAAGAAGTACAGCGCCTATGACGAGGATGCGGCGATTCTCGCGTGGGCTCGCCAGGGGCATACGGATGATCGCCCGCCGATTGAGGCGCAGGTGATGGATTTCGCCGATGACATTGCCTATTCGGTGCACGATGTTGAAGACGGCATCATTTCCGGGCGCATTTCGCTGAAGGTCCTGTGGGATTTCGTTGAGCTCGCCGCCTTGGCGGAGAAAGGTTCCCTGGCTTTCGGCGGTAGTGCTTCTTTGCTTATCGACGCCGCGTCGCACCTCCAATCCCTCCCCTCCATCTCACGCGCCGCGGACTTTAACTACACGCTCGCCGCGTGGACGGAACTGAAGCAGTTAACGAGTGAGCTGGTGGGGCGCTACGTGGGTGCGGTGACACAGGCGACGCTAGACGCGCACGATGGCCAGGCGCTCGGACGCACCCACGGTGATCTGATCATCCCGCCGAATATTGAGGCCGAGGTCAAGCTGTTAAAAACGATCGCGGTGCTCTACGTGATGGATGTGCCGGCGCACACGGCGCGCCAGGACCGGCAGCGCGAAAGCATCTTCCGCGTCTACGACTACTTGAAGGCCGGCGCGCCGGGCACCCTGGACACGATGTTCCAGCAGTGGTGGCTGACAGCGGAGACGGAGATGGAGCGTGAGCGGGTGATTGTGGACCAGATCGCGTCGATGACCGAGTCTCGCTTAGAGCGCGCCGCGAAGAAGGCCGCCGCGTTCGACGGCTTCTTCTAGGCTGCTTTTACGACAGCGCCGCTACGACAGCGCCGCGGCGATCTGGCCGAGCGCCTCACGCGTACCGATCTCTCCGGCCAGCCACGGCAACTCCACCCGCGGCACCGTGGGCAAAAGCGTGGATAGCAACGCGAGCGCCTCGTCTTCAACGCCGCGGCGCGCCGCCATGAACTGACCGTCACCTGCGGGGCTGCGGCGGTTGATCACCAGCGAGCCCACGCGGATGCCGTGGTGGGTGAGCTCCTCGTGCAGCTCCGCGCTTTCCAGCACGGGTAGGCGCTCGGCGGTGAGCACGATGTGGAATACGCACCGCGCAGGATCTGTCAGCACCTCGCGCAAACGCTCGAACTTCCGGCGCCTGCGCAACAACGCCGCGCGGATCTCTGAGTTACGCCGCTCCACTGGATCACTACTGTCCACCACCTTGCCGCTTAAACCCCGCATGGCGCGGGAGAAGGTGTCGGACTGCTCGCGGCGCTCCATAAGCCCACCGGTGTACGCGCTCATCAGCTCCGGCAGCGCAAGCAGGCGGGCGGTGTGCCCGGAGGGGGCGGTGTCGAAGATGACGTGGTCGTAGGCGTCGGTAAGCGAAAGCTCCGCAACCGCCTCCAGCATCGCGGCCTCGTGCATGCCGGGGGAGTTGCGAGACAGGTCCAGGTGACGGCGGATTTCCGAATGCATCCGCTCCGGCATCATCGCGCGCATGGAGCGCTCGACTTCCGCCAGGTGGCGCTTCGTCGTCGCCGCCGGGTCCAGCTCCACCACATCCAGCCCCGGCTCCAACTGACGCGGCGTATCAGTTAAGCGAGTGGACCAAATGTGGCCGAGGTTGTGGGCGGGGTCGGTGGAGATAAGCAGCACGCGCCGCTGTAAAGCAGCCAAGCTCACCGCCGTTGCCGCAGACACCGTGGTTTTTCCTACGCCACCTTTGCCGCCGAAGAACATCACGGGCGCGGTTTCTAGCAGCATCGGACTCCATCCAGCGGCGAGCGTTCCATGCCCATGCGGGTGTGCCAGGCGTGGAAATCTTCATACATAAGTGGCATAAGTTCCAGCGTGTAGTAGGTCGCCGGGTTCGGGATGCCCAGCAGCTCGGAGGCGACCAGCAGGGTAAACAGGTCGTCCTCCTCGCGCGCGGCACGTGCGAACTCGCGGCGGTATGGCGCCTTGTAGAACTCGTCTAACCCGGCGCCGATTGCTTTAAGACGTTCGAACATCCGCCAATTCACCCGGCATCGTTTCGTCATCACGCCACACAACTGCCGGTTCGCGGCGGGCCTTAGACACCGCAGTGAAAGCTTCCACGATGACCCAGATTGCGCAGCAGATGATGATGACGTCCAGGACCAGCAGCAGCCAGTTACCGGAGTTGTAGAACGTGCGCACCTGCAGGATTGCCGCCCACAGGGACATGGCGGTGACAAAAATCAGCGGCAGCAGGATCGGCAGCGTCGGGCGGCGCAGCTGCGTGAGGATCACGGCGACGATGGACAGCGTCAGACCAGCCATGAGCTGGTTGGTGGTGCCGAACAGCGGCCAGATCAGCATGCCGCCGGAGCCGTCGGTGCCCATGGAGAAGGTCAGGCCCATCGCGCAGCCGACGGCGATGATGGTGGCAACCAGGCCGGAGACCTTGAAGCCCATCAGCTCGCCGATCTCGCCGACAACCAGGCGCTGCAGGCGTACGCCGGAGTCCATGGTGGTGGCGGCAAACAGCACGGCCATGGTGGCCAGGATCGTGGCGGACAGGGAGGCTGGGATGCCCAGGCCCTCGTTCATCAGCGCGCCGCCGCCTTGAATGAAGGCGTTGACGCCGCCGGCGTTCCACTCGTTGTAAATGTTCTCCCAATCGGTGAGCGTCTTGAAGCCACTGGTGGTGGCAACGATCGTGCCAAGTGCCAGCAGACCTTCACCAACTGCGCCGAAGTAGCCGACGAAACGTGCGTCCGTTTCCTTGTCCAGCTGCTTGGAGGACGTACCGGAGGCCACGACACCGTGGAAGCCGGAAATGGCGCCGCAGGCGATGGTGACAAACAGAAGGGGGAAGATGCCGGGGGTGCCGTCCGGAACGGTGTCGCGAAGTGCGGGTGCCGCAACTTCTGGGCGAACCACCAGGAAGGAGCCGTAGAGGATGATCAGGCCAACGAAGAGCTGCAGGCCGTTGATGTAGTCGCGCGGTTGCAGCAGTACCCACACGGGCAGAAGCGAGGCGACGAATGCGTAGGTGAACAGGAAGATGATCCACCAGCCGCGAGCCGGGATGCCCAGCATGGTCTCTGGCAGAGCGAGCGGCACGCGGTCGCCCAGGATCATCAGGCCATAAAGTGCGGCAACGCCCACGATGGACACCAGTGGCAGGTTCCACTTGAGGCGGTAGATGGCCTGGCCGATCAGCAGCGCTACCACGATCGCACCCCAGGTTGGGATAACGGCGGACGGGGTGGAGATCAGCAGATTCGAAATCACCACGGCAAACGCGGTGTTGACCATGAGCAGCAGCAGGAAGATGACAACCAAGAACAGGTTGCGGCCGCGCGCGCCGATGTAGCGGCCGGACAGGGTGCCGATGGATTGGCCGCGGTGGCGTTGGGAGGCCCACAGCGCCCCCAAATCATGCATCCCCGCAAAGAACACCGTGCCAAGGGTCACCCACAGAAACGCCGGTACCCAGCCCCAAATCACGGCAACAGCCGGGCCGATAATCGGCGCCGCACCCGCAACGGAGGTGAAGTGGTGGCCCCACAGCACGTATTTGTTGGTGGGCACGAAGTCCACGCCGTCTTCCATGGTGTGGGCGGGCGTTTTGTATGCGTCTGAAAGCTGGTAGACCTTGCGGCCGAGGAACTTGGAATACAGCAGGTATCCGGCGGCCATCATGGCCAGGCCGACGAATACGAGCAGAAGTGAGCTCATGCGCTTCTCCAGTCGTGGGTAGAAACCTTGGTACTTACCCGCAAAAGTATGACAGAAACCACACGTATTTTGTAGGGGTTCTCACAGACATTTAGCAGCCGCGTGTGAACCGCGGCATGGAATTCGCGAAGAGCCATGGACTTCCGAATACGTTCCGAATAGGATGCTCGTATGACCCCTGTTGCGCATAGCCCGAATTACACTCGGCGCTCCTCTGATTTGAGTAAGCACTCCGCCGAGGTTTTTGCGTTGGCTGAAGATCATCCCGTGACTGTTACGCGCCGCGATGGGGAAGCGTTGATTCTCATGTCTCAGCGGGAGGCTGAGAGTAGGGCTCAGTTGCTTTCACTCGCTGCGAAGATTGTCACGGCAGCTACTAGTGAAGAGGGAGCGCTGGCGGAGCGTATGTGTCGCGTGTTCCCTTGGATGTTTGCGCTTTCTGAGCAGGACAGGCAGACCTGTGCACAAGACCTACTGGATGCTGCGCGCGCGTCCTTTGCCACTGGGCAATATCAGCTTGCTCTTTCAGAGCTAACTTCGTGGGAGGAGACTGCCTCTGCAATTGCTGCTGGTTTGAACTGTGTGGATTTGGTTTGGATTACTCCTGAAGAACCAGTGGGGCGCCCTTAACCATGGCGGCGGTTAAGAAGGGGGGATCCGTTTTGCAACATCGAATGCTGCCAAGGGGTGGCGGGACCTGGTGGCTACGTCCAGAAATGTCATGGCTGACGCGTGGGATTTTCTGACAAGGACGCCGTTGCAAATTACTCCGACTAATTATCGGCTGAAGGGGGAGCTAGGAACTGTCCAACGGGGTGGGAAGTCTTTTGAGCGTTGGCAGCATAAGCCGACGTTGAAAGGTTCTGCTCGGATTTGGTTCTTTGTAGATGGTCGCACGGTTTACTTGGAACAGGTGCACACGAATCATCCGAATCAGACTAAGTAGCTCAGGTAGCTATCGCACGAGCTGCACGCCTGCATCTTCAAACACATTGAGCATGTTGCTTGCCGACGCCCCCGTCAACCCCCAATCCGCCACCACCACCTTGGAGTATCGCGGCGAAATTTCGCGCAACACGTCCGCCAGCGCGTCCAGGTTGCGGGCGACGGGTCGTTCGGCAGCGGCTTCGGGCCCGTAGGCGGCGACGTTGATGGCGGCGCCGAGGTCGGCCACGCTTCGCACGGGGCGGGTTACCCAGATAGTCAGCATTACTTGCCCTCCACTTCACTGGCCGTAACTTCGCTGGCCGAAATCTCACAGAACGTTTCGTAGTGGTCGTCGGTGTAGAACCATTCGTCCACAACCCCGTCGCTACCCCCGCCGGTGACTATGCGGCGCGCGCCGCGGTGGTTCACCCCCGGCGTATCCACGGTGTACTCGCGGTAGTACTCCCGCGCCTGGCTAGGTAGGTGGCCTTCGTAGTTGCCGAAGCGTTTGTCGTCGTTAACCGGGTAGGGGTAGGGTCCGCCGTCGTTGATTAAGGAGATGGTGTCTAAGGCTTGTGCGGGGAGGCGTCCACAAGCAGGAAGCCCCGACGGCCCCACACCCGTGCCTACCCCCGGTGTGGTGCACGCGCTGAGTACGCAGCAGGCGGCGAGTGCAATGAGGCGTTTCATAGGTGTCTATCGTGCCACGCGCTACCATGTGCCCATGGCTAAGGGGAGAATTCCGGATAGTGATATTGAGGCTATCCGTGAGCGCGCGCCGATTGAGGAGATCGTCGGTGAGTATGTGCAGCTCAAACCCGCAGGCCACGATTCGCTGAAGGGCTTAAGCCCGTTTAAGGACGAAAAGACGCCGTCCTTCCACGTCCGCCCCGCCCGCGGTTACTATCACTGTTTTTCCACCGGCAAGGGTGGGGACGTGTTCAGTTTCCTGATGGAGATGGAGCAGCTGACCTTCCCAGAGGCGGTGGAGGCGGTTGCGGATCATATTGGGTACCGCATTAATTACCAGGGCGGTTCCACGGGCGCGCGTGATGTGAAGCCGGGTACTCGTCAGCGTCTGCTGGCGGTGAATAAGGCGGCCCATGAGTTTTATCGTGAGCAGTTGGAGACTCCCCAGGCGCAGGTGGGCCGCGAGTTCCTGCTGAATCGCGGGTTTTCGCGCGAGCACATCTACCAGTTCGAGTGCGGCTACGCCCCGGACGGCTGGGACCTACTAACCAAGCATCTGCTGCGCAAGGGTTTTGACGTCCAGGAGCTCATCGCCGCCGGCGTGACCAGCCAGGGCAAGCGCGGCCCGATTGATAAATTCCGTCGCCGCCTGCTGTGGCCTATTAAGGATGCTGCCGGCAATGTCATCGGTTTTGGGGCCAGGAAGCTTTTTAGCGATGACCCCATGGGCAAATACATGAACACCCAGGACACGCTGTTGTATCACAAGTCGAAGGTCTTGTTTGGCCTTGATCTTGCGAAAAAGCACATCGCTTCGGGCCACCAGGCGGTGATTGTGGAGGGGTATACGGACGTGATGGCCATGCACGCCGCTGGCGTGGAAACCGCCGTGGCCGCCTGTGGCACCGCGTTTGGCCGCGATCACCTGCAGACCATCCGCCGGCTCATGCTGGATGACAATTTCTTCCGCGGCGAGCTGATCTACACCTTCGACGGTGATGAGGCCGGGAAGAAGGCGGCGATGCGCGCCTTTGATGTGGATCAGGATTTCGTGGGCCAGTCGTTTGTAGCGGTTGCGCCGGACGGGATGGATCCGTGCGATTTGCGCCTTGAGCGTGGTGATTCCGCCGTGCGCGACCTCGTCGCCAGACGCATTCCCATGATCGAGTTCGTACTGGAGTCTATGCTCGCGGATTTCTCGCTGGACCACGCCGAAGGCCGCGTCCAGGCGGTCAACCGCACCGTGGGCGTGGTTGCGGAGATCAAGGACCCGGTACTGCGCACTGAATACGCGCGCAGGCTCGCCGGCTGGGTGGGG
The DNA here is from genome assembly GCF_001806945.1 of Corynebacterium sp. HMSC30G07. Taxonomy (NCBI): domain Bacteria; kingdom Bacillati; phylum Actinomycetota; class Actinomycetes; order Mycobacteriales; family Corynebacteriaceae; genus Corynebacterium; species Corynebacterium sp. HMSC30G07. Next base: position 9,898 of record NZ_KV786452.1, read on the forward strand.
TGGCCAAACCCGGATGAAGTGCTGGCCAAGGTGCGTGAGGCGGCGAAGGCCCCGAAGCGTGAGCTGCGGCGCAGGCAAGAAAACCCCGCGAGCGGCACCGGGGCCACCATGTCTGCCGACCCGTCCGCACCGCGCTTCTTAGCCCCCAACCCGGCGGACCCGATCCTGTGGCCGCAGCGCGAGTCACTGAAGGCTGCGCTGCAGTACCCGGAGAAGGCCGGCAGCTACTTCGACGGCATCAACCCGGACGCGTTTACCAACCCGGCGTACCGGGAGGTGCGCGAAGCCATCGGCACCGTCGGCGGCGCGGCAAGCGCAAGCGGCAACTCCAACTGGATCGCCGCCGTGGCAGGGGAGATGCGTGAGGCCAACGGCCGCAACTTCGTCGCGGAGCTAGCGGTGGAGGAGATCAACGCCGACAACATCGACGTCTACATCGACTCCGTCCTTTCCCGCCTGCAGGAAACACGCGTGGGCGACCAGATCGCCCAGCTCAAAGCCCAGCTGCAGCGCATGCGCCCGTCTGACGACGAAACCGCCTACAACGCACTATTTTCCGACCTGCTCGCCCTCGAGCAGGCGCGCCGGGAGCTCAACGCCCGGGCGCTGCGCTCCACCCCACCCGGAATGTAAAGCGACCGAGTGCTTAGCGCAACGGGAAGCTAGGCGTCCCTCTCGGTCGTGAACCAATCCTAGTGGCTACTTGTCCGTGTCGGCCAGTGCGGCTTCGCGGGCAGCCAGCTCCACCGCATCCAACGCCTGGTCGCCGCTGCGTGCAGCGCGAAGGGCGTCCAGGTACTGGCCGTATTCTTCAGCGCTCCAGTCGGCGTCCTTAGTTAGACCGGCAACGCGTGCGCGGTTGGAGCAGATAATGGCGGGCTTGGAATCCTCGCCATCTTCCTGCTCGCCGGCAAGGAAGTAGGCGATAGCAGAGGCGAACTTCGGCGGCAGACCAGTGCCCACCAGCAGCTCGTAGGCCTCAACCGGCTCGATGCCGTCCTGCAGCTTACGCACGGCATTCAGAAGCTTCGCGGCGTTGCCCTTGTTGCGCAGGAAGGACTGCAGCTGCATGACCTGGTTGGACTTGCCGGCCATGTAGGCAAAGCAGGCGCCCAGGAAGTCGATGATGTACTCGCGCGCAAACCCGGACTCTTTGACTACAGACGCAAAGTCGAAGACTTCGCTGCGGGTGATGGTCGCTGTAGCGTCGTCACGAAAGGGCGGGACGCGGCGCAAGTGGTGCGGCCAGCCGGTTTTCCAGCGGATGGGGGAGAAGCTGACGGTGTGTTCCATCACGTCGCCGTGGGTGGGCGCGTGGTTTGCAAGTGCCTGCGAAAGATCAGTCATGGGTTCTATCATCGCATGCATGCCTACGCTTGTGCTTGACCCCCGCTGGCCTGACATGGTTCCGCTAACAATTGCCCAGCACATTACGTGCCCGGTTGAGTACACCCCCGAGGTCCCCGAGCACGCCCGTGCGTGGCCGCACAAACAAGGTGCGGAGTGGATTGTCACCACCGAGGACCGCGAGGGCATCCGCGTCCCATCGCTTGAAGACCCCGTCTACCAGGCCGTGCAGACCATGCACGCGGCGCGTACGCGCGGGGAGTGGGAGCAGGCGATGACGCATGAGGCGCTGATTCCCTACCTGCTGGAGGAATCCCAGGAGCTCGCCGAGGAGATCACAAACCCCACCTCGGAGGCGAATTTGCGCAAGGAACTTTCAGACGTCCTGTTGCAGGTCCTGTTCCACGCCGAGATCGCCGCAGAGCGCGGAGCCTTCACCTTCGACGATGTGGCCGAAGCCTTCGTCACCAAAATGCGCCAGCGCGCGCCCTATCTTTTCGACGGCTCAACCGGCCTAGTCCCCACCGCCGAACAGGATCGTCTGTGGGAAGAAGGCAAACGCCGGGAGCAATAAACCCAGAAATTACGGCAGCAGGTTACGGAGCTCCGGGAGCCCTGCGCGGGAGGACAGCTGCGAGACAAACTCAATTGCCTGGGACTGCGGGGTGACCGGGTCTGGCTTGACCACACCGCACTGCAGCGCGCGGTCGCCCAGCTTGTTCACGGTCGGCGCGGTAACCAGGCGCAGGGAGGAGTCAGCGCCGATCGCGCCGTTGACCTTGGTTACCAGCTGGGAGCGGGTGGTGTCTGCGTCCACAAGCCCGGCGACGCGCAGTGCTGCGCCGAGGGTGTTGCAGTCTGCGGTTTCAACTTCGCCGTTGACTACGCGGATGAGTTGGACAAGGGAGTTGTCGGCAGCGGCGGCGGGCGCAAGGGCGACGGCGGCGGCTACCAGGCATGTTGCAATACGAGTTTTGTGCATAAAAGCACTATAGCTGTTACTGAAGTGACGCGTGTGACTCATGCTAGAATTTCTCGCCATGACTACCCGGCGTGCCTCCCGCGCGGCGAAGGGCTGCGGCTGCGCGGGCCTGATCGCCGTGGTGTTGACCATTGTGTTGGTCGCCGCAGTTGTGGCCTGGCTCGCCTCACTCACCAACACCCCGGTGCTGCCCACGCAGCGCGAGCCGGTCCCCACCCACATGCCGCCGGATGCGGCTTTAGAGCCTCCGCTTATCGACGTCCACGCGCCCGGCCGCACCGCCAACAACCTAGGGGAGTGGGCGCAGCCCATTGCGGACGAGACGCGCATCGACCCCCAAGCGCTTCGCGCGTACGGCAACGCCGCCTTGATTGCCGCGCAGGCGTGGCCGGCGTGCAACTTGCAGTGGAACACGCTTGCCGGCATCGGCTGGGTGGAAACCCGCCATGGCACCTACACCGGCCGCAGTTTTGACCCGGCGAGGTTGACTGCAGACGGAACGCCGGACCCGCAAATCATCGGTCCAGCCCTGGACGGCACGGGCAACTTCGCCCTGATCACGGACACTGACGGTGGTGTGTTGGACGGGGATACGGAGTTTGACCGTGCGGTTGGGCCCATGCAGTTCATCCCGGAGTCCTGGGCGCGCTTCGGTCGCGATGCTGACGGTGACGGCTATCCGAATCCCCAGCAGATTGATGACGCCGCACTGGGTGCCGCCAACCTCCTGTGCGCCAACGGCCGCGACCTATCTACTGAGGACGGCTGGCGTCAGGCCATCTTCGCCTACAACCACTCCAATGACTATGTGGCAAAGGTGCGCGACGCGGCCGCCAACTACGCGCTGAACCAGCCAGCACACCGCTAGCTGCACCCGGCGATAAACAATTGGTGTTCTCAATGCATGCGGGGTGAAAACGTGCAACAATTGGACACGTACTAGTACTTGTTTCACCACCAAGGAGTTGAACCGGCATGTCCGACATCATCCACGTATTTGCTCGCGAGATTCTTGATTCCCGCGGCAACCCCACCGTTGAGGCAGAGGTCTTTTTGGATGACGGTTCCCACGGCATCGCCGCCGTACCGTCTGGCGCGTCCACGGGTGAGCACGAGGCGCATGAGCTGCGTGATGAGGACGAGCGTTACCAGGGCAAGGGCGTGCAGAAGGCCGTTCACAACGTCAACGAGAAGATTGCAGATGAGCTGGTTGGTGTTGAGGCTGATGACCAGCGTGTGATTGACCAGATCATGATTGAGCTGGACGGCTCGGACAACAAGAAGAACCTGGGCGCAAACGCAATCCTGGGTGTGTCCATGGCGGCTGCGAAGGCTGCGGCTGATTCCGCGAACCTGCCGCTGTACCGCTACATCGGTGGCCCGAACGCGCACGTGTTGCCGGTGCCGATGATGAACATTCTCAACGGTGGCGCTCACGCTGACTCTGGTGTGGATGTTCAGGAGTTCATGATCGCTCCGATTGGTGCGGAGACTTTCTCTGAGGCGCTGCGTGTTGGCACTGAGGTCTACCACGAGCTGAAGGCTGTTATTAAGAACAAGGGCCTGTCCACTGGTCTTGGTGATGAGGGCGGGTTTGCTCCGTCTGTTGGCTCCACCAGGGAAGCACTTGACCTGATTGCAGAGGCTGTGGAGAAGGCTGGCTACAAGCTTGGGGACGATGTCGCGCTCGCCCTCGACGTTGCCTCCTCCGAGTTCTTTGACAACGGCGTATACAACTTCGAGGGTGGAAGCCACTCCGCTGAGGACATGGCGAAGGTTTACGCTGACCTGATCAATGAGTACCCGATCGTCTCCATCGAGGACCCGCTGGATGAAAACGACTGGGAGGGCTACGTCAAGCTCACCGCTGAGATTGGTGACAAGGTCCAGATTGTTGGTGACGACTTCTTTGTCACCAACCCGACCCGCCTGCAGCGCGGCATCAACGAGAAGGCAGCCAACGCGCTGCTGGTGAAGGTCAACCAGATCGGCACGCTGACCGAGACCTTCGACGCTGTCGACCTGGCTCACCGCAACGGCTACCGCACGATGATGTCCCACCGCTCTGGTGAGACTGAGGACACCACGATTGCAGACCTCGCTGTGGCCCTTGGCTGCGGCCAGATCAAGACTGGTGCGCCGGCACGTTCCGAGCGTGTTGCTAAGTACAACCGCCTGCTGCGCATTGAGCAGGAGCTTGGTCCGGCCGCTGTCTACGCAGGCCGCAACGCCTTCCCGCGTTTCAAGTAAGCGCATCTCTGGTACCCCTGTCGTTGATCCCTGGGGGATCGCGGCGGGGGTATTTTGGATTGCACTTGCAAGTGAAAAGCCCGTAGTCTGGTCTTCCAGATCAAATTGCGCAGCACTGAGCATTATGGAGGTGTTTCATGTCTGCAAAGGTTATGCAAGAAAGCCAACTTACGATCAGCGAAAACACTATCCGTGATGCTCGTGATGTGCAGTTGGAGCCAGGCGTTTCACTGTCACTAGTTGACCACAACGGAAAAACTTTGCCGCTTTCTTCCGGTTTGGAAGATGTGCTCTTGCAAGCGCTGGCATCGATTGCACGAAACGGTGAAGTATCGATTTCGCGCGTGCCCGAAGAGCTTTCAAGCAATGCTGCGGCAGATATCTTGGGGGTTTCTAGGCCCACGCTGCTGAAGTGGGCACGTGAAGGTGTAATCCCGTCGTTCAAGGTTGGAACGCATACCCGCTTTAAGCGTGAGGCGGTAATGGAACTCAAGTCGCAACGCGCTAAAGAGCGACGTGATGCGTTTGCTCGCCTGCGTGACTTTGAATGGGAGAACCGAGAAACTCTCGATATTGAGTTCTAAGGTCGAGTCTATTTTCTTCTCGTATCTGGCCATCTCTCCTAGAATGAGGTGCTGTGACGCAACGAGTGTTTGTGGATGCGAATGTCCTCTTTAGTAAGACCTGCCGGGATTGGCTGTACTTCCTCCGGCAGGAAAACGAAGGCATGTTTCAGCTGTGTTCCACAAACGATGTCATGGTTGAAGTTCTTTACCATTTGAGAAAAAGAAGCCCCAAAGCTGGTAGTGACCTTCTGAAAGCGCACTTTAACCAGATAAGGGGCCTGATTGATGAGGTAGTTGAGGTTTTCCCGGGGCATGCGCCGTTCACAGGGAGGGACAAAGGGGACTACCACGTGCATGCGGCGGCGATTGCTTGCCAGGCGGATGTGCTTCTTACCAATAATTCGCCAGTGGACTTCACCGATAACGAAGATGCAGAGCCGTATGAGATTTATACTGCTGACGACTTTTTCCTACTTGTAGCTGACTCAAATCCAGCGTCGATCTTGCGTGTAACTAAAGAGCAATTCGAGTATTGGGGAAACAAGCCGGGAAGTCAGCCCCTTGACAAAGCACTTATAGCTGCGGGGTGCCCGCAGTTTGCAGCCCGAGTTCGTGAGAACTTGAGGAAGATCGCGTTGATGTAGCTCCTGCGTAGCCTTCAACGAGTGCTGCTGACCCGAGGGTGCCACGTCAAAACCCCAAACGCCCCCACCCCCGACTAAGCTCAACAATCACTATGACCCCAGATTCACCAAAGCCGCGCAGGAAGCGCCGCGCGCCGAAGACGGTTCCCGTTGCTTCCCGGGACCGCGCGCAGCGTGAGCAGGCCGAGGCCCGCAAGAAACGGGGGCGCACCAAGCCTTTGATCCTGCAACAGGATCTTGCATCCACGGGCATCCTGATCGCCGTGATCCTCACCGTGCTGATCGCGATTGCGGTGCCGCTGCGCAATTACTACGAGGGCCGCAGCGAAATCGCGCGCGCCCAGGCGTCTATCGAGGCTCTTCAGCAGCGTAAAGATGAGTTGGAGGCGGACATCGCTCGCTATGAAGACCCGGTCTATGTGGAGCAGGAGGCCCGCCGGCGTCTCGGCGTGCTTGCGGAGGGGGAGACTGCCTGGCGCATCATCGATCCGCGCATGACGCAAAACCCCGCGATTACTAGCGAGGAAGCGCCTGACGACCGCGAGTGGCACCAGTTCCTCTGGGACAGCCTCCGCGAGATTCCTGAGGCCGAGGCGTCGGAAGAGGTTCCTGCAGAAGAGCCTGCTCCCGAGGAGGGGCTTGCGCCCGAGGAGGAACCGGCACCTGAAGTTGACACCTCTCAATTGGATAACCAAGAATTCCCGAGGCAGTCAATCGGTGAGGTTGCTGTAGAAACAACTGCTGAGCAATAAAGCGGAGCTAACGGTGATAGCTGGTGGGAACCGTAAGCGAGTAGGGTAGAGCACATTTGGCCTGAGACTTCTAATGGTGGTTTATCTTCCCCCCGCCGCGGGTTTTATGCGATTGCACCTGCTACTGCCGAATGCTCGAAGCTGGATTAGAAGAGGCTGTGGGCCGTTCATTGAGATTTGTGCTGCCTTACTCATTATTTGGCTGAAATTGTCTTTCCCAGCCAAGCTCGCTTCCGCGATAGCCAGAGCGGTAAGAATCGATAACATAACCGAGTTGGTGCTCAATTTCTGGGAAAAGGGTTGCTCGGTTGATGCCGAGACGGTCCAACTGCTTACGAATCGAGAGCTTTGCTGTACCTGTGATTAGCATTCGACCCATCGTTATTTCTTCTGTCTGGAAAAACTTTTGTTGTGCTTTAAGGATCGCGTGTCTGTCAACTGTTGTAGGACGGAAGGACAGTCTACCAGTGGTCGGGTCGGCTTCTGTCACAAGTTCACCCCCAAACAGCATGAATGCGCCTTGTTGTGCACGCAGACGGGGGTTCGTGTAGAGGGGCTTCACGAGTGTCCAGGGAATGGTCAAAGTTCGCAAAACCTCGGAATCGCTGTAGCGATGGTGTCCGGTCTTTTTAGATAGATCATCAGCAAACCGGTCTGGAGCGAAATGTTCCCAACTACCTCGAAGCGCGAACTCGGAAAGAATACGTACGGAACGTGCGTCGCTCGGAAACGTAGGAAAAGGGGGAACTAGGATTACTTCACCGAGCGTATCTGGGGATCCTCCGGTTGCAAAATATAACGCTACTAGCGGATTAGAAGATACATCGAGCAGTCTCGTTGGTAGGCCGAAGTGCTGCAGTTTGCATAGAATTTCGAAGGGGTTCGAGAGATCAAATTCAGAAGGATTTAGCTGAAGAGAATCGTGAATTAAAGCTTGTTCGTTCTTATATAGCGTCAGGTGTAATCCGCCTGGGCCCCGGAACATTCGGTAAAGCGAGGGTGATAATTCATACTCTGCGTTTGAGTGTCCCCTAAAATAGGTGATACTGGCCACCTGTGCCGAATGGTAGTCTTCGATCCGGTTTTGATAATAAAGATCCAAGACCCGTAGGAACTCGGTTACGGAGCCTACGAAGATTTCAGATTCCCTCATTTGGCCTCCATTTGCTTTTTGCACTTTGTCGTCAGCTTATCTGTTGGCACAACCAAGCAGGTACCCTCAGGGTCTGAAACTGGTGGAAACGGTAGTTGATCTATAGAGAATCTTGGTGAGCTTTAAATTCTGTCTAGAAGACTGAAATCCCGAAGAGCCCGCACCGTAACTGACTATCGAAGATGTGGTCCGTAGCGTCTGCCCAGTAACATCGGGTGCATGTCTGTCACCCAGCAAGATATTGACACCATCACTACTCAGCTCGGCCGCACGCCCCGTGGCGTTTTGGAGGTTTCTTACCGCACGCCTGACGGCCAGCCGGCAGTGGTAAAAACGGAGCCCAAGCTTGACGATGGCACACCGTTTCCCACGCTCTACTACCTGACTGACCCCCGTCTGACAGCTGAAGCGTCACGCCTGGAAGTGGCTCAGGTGATGAAGTGGATGGAGGCTCGTCTCAACGCAGATACCGAAGAGGGTGAGGCGCTTCGCGCGGATTACAAGGCGGCCCATGAGCACTTCTTGGCTAAGCGCAATGCCCTGCATGACTTAGGTACGGACTTTTCTGGCGGCGGTATGCCGGATCGTGTGAAGTGCTTGCACGTGCTCATTGCTTACGCGCTTGCAGAAGGCCCTGATCACTTCCGCTTCGGTACCGAGGCGGTTGCTCTTGCTGCGGAGCATGGTGATCTGCGCGGTACTGCTATCCCTGCGGATTGGCCCACGCTTGCAGACCTCGGTATCACGCTTGAAGAGGCAGGGGAGGGGCTGGCATGAGTGCCACTGCCAATCGTGTAGCAGCGGTAGATTGCGGCACAAACTCGATTCGCCTGCTGATTCACGACACTGCTACTGGTGAAGTAACTCGTGAGAACACCATCGTTCGCTTGGGACAGGGTGTTGATGAATCAGGGCGGTTTCACCCGGATGCAATTGAGCGGACTCGTAAAGCACTCGCGGCGTACGTGGACACGATGGAGCGCGAGGGCGTATCCAAGGTTCGGATGGTTGCTACTTCTGCAACTCGTGACGCTTCCAACCGCGAGGATTTCTTCTTGATGACCCGTGATCTGCTCGGCCGTATCCAACCTGGTGCCCAAGCGGAGGTGATCACTGGCGAGGAGGAAGCCGCACTGTCGTTCGCCGGCGCAACTGCTGATATTGATCCGGCTCGCGGTCCCTTCTGTGTGATTGACCTTGGTGGTGGCTCTACTGAGTTCGTTATGGAGGGCCACGCTGTTTCCACTCGTATGGGTTGTGTGCGCGTGACTGAGCGTTTCATGCGTACGGATCCGCCTACGGAGGAAGAGACTTCAGCTGCGCGTGCTTACATTCGTGAGCGTATTGCAGAGGCAGCTGCCGAGGTGCCTTTTGCACATGCTCGGACGTTTGTGGGGTGTGCAGGTACGTTTACTACGATTGCTGCGATTGCTCAGCATCTGCCCGCTTATGATCCTGAGCGGATCCACATGTCAGAGATCTCGTTTGATCGCATGCGTGAGGTCACGACTGATCTGCGGTTGAAGACTGCTGCTCAACGTCTTGAGGACCCGGTGATGCACCCGGGCCGCGCAGACGTGATTGCAGCAGGCTCGGCCGTTGTCGAAGAACTGATTGACTTCTTCGGACGCGAAGCAAACGCGAGCCGAATTGTGGTTAGTGAGAAAGACATCCTGGATGGGATTGTCGCTGGGCTTACTTAGCACTAGGGCCGTCCGATACGGGGTCTGTCGACTGTTCATAGAACGTATTAGCAATTGGTGGCTAATGTAATTGGGACTTGAAGTTCGCATTGGCTTCACAACTGCCGGTAGAGTTCATGGGACGCATAGAAGGCTTGAGGTCCATGGATTTTGAGCGGAGAAAGAAGCTTGGACGAGGAATGGTAAGTGAAAACCCGACGGTGATGGTGGTGTATGGCACACGACCCGAGGCCATCAAACTTGCACCGGTTATCCGTCGATTGAAGTCGTATGACGACTTGAATGTGGTCGTGGTCTCGACAGCACAGCACCAGCAGATGCTTACATCGATTGTCGAGGGATTCGGTATTCAGGCTGATTATCAGCTCCCGGCGATGCCGGTGGGAAGAGCACTTAATGAGCTACTAGCATCGACAATTGATGGCCTCGACTCGATCATTGCGGACGTTGAACCTCAGCTAGCTCTCGTCCAAGGGGATACTACGACTGCCTTTGCTGCCGGGTTGGCAACGTTTAACAGGGGAGTAAAGGTGGCGCATCTTGAAGCAGGATTGCGGACCGGAGATATTCGTGCTCCATTCCCTGAAGAAGCAAACCGCCGGCTACTCAGTCAAATTGCAGACCTACACTGTGCACCGTCCGGAGATGCTGCGCAAAACTTATTAGCTGAAGGCGTCCCCAAGGAAAAGATTGTCATAACCGGGAACACAGTCATCGACGCTCTCTTCGAGGTTGCAGAATGGGATGTCGACTTTTCTGATGACCGAGTGAAAGACCTCGTTAACCGGGACACAAGGTTCGTTTTGGTGACGGCGCACAGAAGAGAGAATCTGAACAAGCTAGAGGAGATTGCATCTGCGATAAGCCAACTCGCCAAATCGTTCAGCAAGACTTCGTTTGTGGTTTCCCTTCATGCCAACCCGCTAATTAGAAAAGTCTTCCAGCAGACACTGGAGGGTAAAGACAACATATTTTTGGTCGATGCCTTGCCCTATCCAGAATTTACAGCACTTTTGAGACGTAGCTGGATGGTGATTACGGACTCCGGAGGTGTGCAAGAAGAAGCGCCAGCATTGGGTGTTCCGGTGTTGCTGATGCGGGATAAGACTGAAAGGAATGAAGTTCTCCAGTCTGGATCTGTCCGTTTAGTAGGTACGGACTCGAACCGAATAGTAGAGGCGGCTGCCAGAATTCTGGAAGACGATGAGGAGCGGGCAGCTATGGCGGTCGTTTCAAGCCCATATGGAGAAGGGCGAGCTTCATATCGGGTCGCCGATGCGCTCTACAGTTCACTCATTGGGCAGGGTTGGCGGCGCACCTAGAAGTCGGGGCCAGGGCATTTCATTACAGACAGGGGTGCAAGGCTATACTTTCCCACAAACTAGGGGCCATAGCTCAGTCGGTTAGAGCTACGGACTCATAATCCGTTGGTCGCGGGTTCGAGCCCCGCTGGCCCCACTTCGAGTTCGGACTACCAATACCGAAAGGAAAATACACTTGCGTATTTTGGTACTTTCACAGTATTGGTGGCCGGAGAACGGAGTGCCTCAGCGTCGCTGGTCGTGGCTGACAAACCATCTAAGGGATCTTGGACACGAAGTAGTGGTGGTGGCACCACCTCCTCATTACAACCGTGAACTTAGTTTCATAGAATACGTCAAATCGATTACCGATCGACATTCCGCTTACGAGGTTGGCCCCAACGGCGAAAAAATATGGCGCTGCGGATATCTTCCTTCCAATAAGTCCTTAACTTACCGCGCATTAAACCAGGGATATGTAGCGGTAAGCACAGTAGTGACTAGTTTTCGGCAGCGGAAATCTCGCGACTTCAAACCTGACCTAGTGATCGGGACCGTACCTGCGTTGCCCACAGCCGTAGCAGCGTACCTGGTGGGGCGTCTATTTAATCGGCCCTACATCATTGATTTAAGAGACGCTTGGCCAGACCTTCTTGATTACAGCTCGTCCTGGAACGCCGGCACAGGACGGAAATCGTTGCGCGAGCGCTTTTTGCAGAGGGGGCCACTTCAGCTTGTAAGTAAGTTGACTCACCTGTCGTTGCAGTTTTGCTATGAGCACAGCACCGCTATGATCCTGACATCTGATTATCTTAAACAATTGTTGTCGGAGCGGATGGGCGAGAACAAACCAAGCCGTAAACCCTACTTAGCAACAATTCGCAATGTTTTTCCTCCACTGTCTGCGCCGGAAAAACGAGGACCACAGCGAAAAGAGGATCCGCTTCGGGTTCTCTATGCAGGAACTCTAGGGCGAGCGCAGCAACTATCCAATGCAGTCGAGGCTGTCCGAATTGCGAATGCTGAAGGATGCCGAGTGGAACTTCGCCTGGTTGGGGCAGGCGCAGCTAGCGCAGCGCTGAGGTCAATGATTAAGGGAAGTGACTTGCCCATTGAAATCCATCGACGTCTTGGTGCTGAGCAGATTGCAGATCACTATGAGTGGGCAGATACCGCACTGGTTCATCTTGCGGATTGGGAGCCTCTGAAAGCAGCTGTGCCGAGTAAGACCTTTGAACTGATTCAGCTTGGGATTCATATTAGTGGCGCAATTCAAGGTGAAACGGCTGACATAATTCGTAGTTTGAGTGCAGGGGACGTTGTACCACCGAATGACCCTGAAGCACTTGCTGAACTCTGGTGCGAACTGAGTCGAGATCGTAGACGCCTAGTGGTCGGTAATGGCCCCGCAAGAGCTCTTCAACATGAAGAGAAGACGGTGGTACCAAGTACCTTAAGAGTGATCTTGGACAAAGCCACTGGAAGGTGAGAAATGCTAAATACCCTGCGTTCTTTCAGTGCTTTTACCACTTATATTGCCCAGCAGTTCTTGCTGGACCCTGGTGACCTTGCTTCAAAGGTGCGTCGGAAACTCGGGGTTAGTCCACTCCGTCAAGTGAGCTTAACCGAAGCAGAGCGGTTAGAGGATCTAGGCGAGTACTCTGAGGCAATCAAGAAAGCGGAGTTCAGTGTTTTACAGCCTCTGGAGACATGGAAGAATTTGTTAGTACGCATTCGGTGTCGCCAAAAACTGGATTGGTTTTCTGCGCCGATTTTGAGGTCAAATGGCAACGATCCAGTGGGGGGCCAAAACCTTAAAAATGGGGTCCTGTATGCATGCGGTAACTCTCTTCCGTATACGAACTCTGGTTATTCAAAACGCACACATGCGTTATTGGGTGCGATTGCGCAGTCAGGCTTTCCGGTAGCCGCTCAAACGCGATTGAATTATCCGGCGGAGGTTGGCGAGCCGGTATTTAAAACGCAGGACATTATCGATGGAGTCGACTATTTTCGAGATGTTGACGGAGTTCACCCCGCAACAGTGAAACGCTATATCTGTCGTGCTGCTAGCGGGATTAAAGAACGGGCAGACCAGTGTCTGCCAACGGTTCTACATACGACTACTGGTTTCCCTAATGCAGTGGTCGTATCCCGAGCTGCGGATATTGCAGGGCTGCCATGGATATACGAGATGCGGGGCGAGATCGAGAAAACATGGCTATCTGCTCCGACCAGGAGTGGACAACAACGTTCTGAAAAGTCGGAACATTACCGGCGGTGGCGGGAAAAAGAACTCGAAGCGGCGAAGCGTGCAAATGGGGTGGTGGTGTTAAGCGAAATCGCTCGTGACAGTCTCATTGCGCGCGGAGTTGAGCCTGGGAAAATTTTAGTTGCTCCCAACGCCGCTGAGGAAGCAATTTTCTCCTACGAGTTGTCAGCAGAGGAAGCTAAGCGGCGGGCTGGAGTGGACCCGGAGAAATTCACAATCGGCACCGTTACATCAGTGGTTCACTATGAGGGGTTAGAGACTCTGATACGTGCTTTGCCTTTGCTTCCTCCGACGTATCAGGCGCTCATTGTCGGTGATGGGGAAGATCTCAATCGGTTGAAACAGGTGGCGAAGGATTTGGATGTGTCATCCCGCGTTTGCTTTGCAGGGAGACAACCTCAAGATCAGGCGCTTCGGTGGTACCGTGCGTTGGATATGTTCGTTGTGCCACGGAAAGACCTACCGGTCTGCAGGACAGTGACCCCGATCAAACCATTAGCAGCGTTAGCGTTGGGGATTCCAGTGGTTGCATCGGACTTGCCCGCGCTCAGGGAGGTGACCGGGGGACACGCAAAGTACTTTACGGCGGACAACCCTAAAGAATTGGCAAGTGCCATAATTAGTTGCCGAACAAACTGCGAAGATGTTTCGAAAGGAAAGGCTTGGGCTGAAACTCGAACCTGGCCAAGAATTGCAACAGATATCGTGGCCTTCTACCAAAAGGTCGTGGGCGAATTAGAAAGCGAGTCAATGTGAGTGAGCGAAACCAGCGAGCTTCAGTTTGCGTCGTTGGGCTGGGCTATATCGGACTGCCTACCGCCGTTGTGCTGGCCAGAGCAATCGGCAATGTTGCTGGCTACGAGATTGACGAGATAAAACGACAAATCATTTCCGGTGGGCGAGCGCCGTTTGTGGAAAAAGGACTGGACTCAGTGCTGCGAGAAGTCATTGAATCCGGATCGCTCACAGTGGTGGAAAATCTCCCCGATGCGAACTGTTATATCGTGGCAGTGCCAACGCCCATTGACGAGGACAAGACGGTAGATTTAGCCTATTTGAAATCAGCCATCAGGCAAGTTAGTGGACGCCTGCAAGGCGATGAACTGATCGTCGTAGAATCAACGTGTCCGCCTGGTACAACATGGCAAGTCCGAAATTGGGTCCTCGAGGCTCGTCCTGATCTCTGCAACCACGTTGAGAGTGATTTGATCCAGTTCGCTTACTGTCCCGAGCGGGTTTTACCAGGGAATATACTCTTCGAGATTTCCGAGAATGACAGGATTGCGGGTGGGCTTACAGAGTCTGCCGCAACGCGGGCGAAGGCGCTGTACGAATCGTTTTGTCATGGAACGATTCATCTGACGGATGCGACAACTGCAGAAATTACAAAACTCGCCGAGAACACTTTCCGCGATATCAACATCGCTTTTGCAAATGAGCTAGAGATCATCTCTCGGGACTTAGGGGCCAATGCCTGGGAGGTGATTTCCTTGGCAAATCACCATCCCCGTGTGAATATTCTGAAACCTGGCCCCGGAGTGGGCGGGCACTGCATCGCGGTTGATCCGTGGTTTTTGGCAGCCGCTTCGGAGACACCGACTCCGATGATTGAAGCAGCACGGGCGGTCAATGACGGAAAGCCTAAGCAAGTTGTAAACCGTGTGATTGGAGCTCTTGGCTCAAAAGTTACCGCTTCAATCCTCGTACTCGGTATCACGTTCAAAGAAAATGTTGACGATGTCAGGGAGTCGCCCGCAGTCACGGTAGTTTCAATGCTTTCACGAGAGTTGCCTAGTAGCGAAATTCTCGTGGTTGACCCGATGGCATCCGAGCTCCCCGGGTGGTTGAGCGTAGCCGAAAATGTGCGTTTCAGTGCTGAAGTACCCAGTGTTCTCCGAGGCTTCGACGTTGTTGTGGGGCTTGTTGCGCACGACGACTTTAAGAGGATCGAAGCAGATGATTTCGGGGAAGCAACGGTTGTTGATACTCGAAACATGTTCTAGATGTGCGCGAGCCAGCGAGTAAAACGTATAGTTAATGCGTTGATCAACGGACAGGCTTTTGTTACTCGCTCGAGATCATCGACGGTAAACGATTGACCAAATTGGGAGGAATTGTGGAAAGAACAGCAACGATTGTGGGACAGGGGTACGTTGGTCTGCCTCTCGCACAGGCAGCAGCAAAAGCAGGCTGGAAGATTTGGGGCTTGGACACCAACGCAAAGACCGTTGAAGCGATAAATAGTGGTAAATCCCACGTCGACGACTTGTCGGATGGCGATATTGAGGAAATGATTTCTCTTGGCTACGAAGCTACCGTCGACCCAACTTGCATCGCCAATAGTCAGATTGTGGTTGTCTGTGTTCCTACTCCGCTTGGCGACGCAGGTTCACCCGACCTGAGGGCGGTCGAAGCAGCTACTTCCACCGTCGGTCGTCACCTGCGCAAAGGGAGCACATACATCCTCGAATCCACAACGTATCCCGGAACGACTGATAATGTCTGCGTTCCCCTGTTGGAGGGGCATTCTAAAATGGTCGCAGGTAAGGACTTCCATGTTGCCTACAGTCCAGAACGCGTTGACCCAGGATCGAAAAAGTTCGGCATCACAAATACCCCGAAATTGGTAGGTGGTTTGGATGCAGAGTCTAGCTCGAAGGCGAAAGAGTTCTACGGAAGCTTCATCGACACTGTCGTTGATGTCGAAGGTACTAAAGAGGCCGAGACAGCAAAGCTTTTGGAGAACACTTTCCGTCACGTCAACATTGCGCTAGTGAACGAGATGGCACAGTTCTGCAATGAGCTCGGAATCAACATTTGGGAAGTGATCCGAGGAGCGTCGACGAAGCCATTCGGCTTCATGCGTTTTAATCCGGGGCCGGGTGTGGGCGGCCACTGCATTCCGATTGATCCTAATTACCTGTCCTACGAAGTTCGGAAAGAGCTCGGTTACCCATTTAGGTTCGTAGAGCTTGCGCAAGAGATTAACAATTCAATGCCGGCCTACGTGGTTGACCGAGCTTCGAGACTGTTGAACCTCGAAAAGAAAGCACTGAATGGTTCGAAAGTGCTACTGCTGGGCGTAACTTACAAGCCGGATATCGCCGATCAACGTCAGTCTCCGGCGGTGCCGGTGGCTCAGCGGTTCATGGAGTTCGGTGCTGAAGTTTCCTACCACGATCCTTATGTCGGAAATTGGAATGTTTCCGATGATCCCGCGAGCACAACTTGGTCGATCGATTGCGTTGATGACCTTGAGAAGAGCGTAGAAGAAGCGGACATTGTGGTGCTGTTGCAGCCACATTCGACCTACGATGTAGAGAACCTAGCCAGGGCCGCCGCAATCTTTTTTGACACCGTGGGTATTACTGACACGGATAATGCGGTTCGGCTATAGAACGAAGCAAACGTAGAGCGGGTTTATGTTTAGGAAAATGGTGGGAGTGGCTGCATCGGCTCTCATCCTAAGTAACGTGGTTTTTACATTACGCTTGGACGATGGGCGATTTAAGCCAGCTATGTGGCTGCCTCCAGTCGCGACGGCGTTTGGACTATTTGCTTTGGCCGTGCGACCGAAAAAGCTACGAATCCTAGCTGACGGGCTCGCTAAAAGCCTGAGACAAAGGCGTAGGCTTTCTCGTCAGCCCGCACCGACAGCTAAAACCGCGAAGAGTAGTAAGCCTAGAGTCTTGTTCGTCACAAGTAACGGTGCTGGGCTTGGGCATATCTCCAGAGTTTCGGCTATCGTCGCCAAAATCGAGAACTTGGAAGCGATCACGCTTACACTGTCGTCGGCGTATCGATCGCTTAATGATATCAATTCTAATATTCACTATTTTCCTAGCCAGAATACTCTTGGGCTGGACAATGACACTTGGGGAAAGCTATTTTCTCGTCAGCTTTCGCTCTATCTCGAGATTGTTGAGCCTGCTGTGGTTGTATTTGATGGAACCTTTATATACGAACCGCTTGTGGAAAACTGCCAGCGGTATAGGGTTCCGATTTTCTGGTTGCGTCGAGGATGCTGGCGCGAAGAGGTAGCTCGTAGCTCGGTGCAACTGATGAATCCACAGCTCTATTGTGACGGTGTATTAGTGCCGGGGGACTATGGAGATGTTCAGGTTGAGGAATCGCATAGCAATTTTGAGGTCTTGAAGTTTCCTTCGGTGGTGATGACCGCACCCGAAGATATGATTGAGGCCCGCACGGCGCAACGAGAATTGGGACTAGAGCTAGGGCCCAAGTATGTTCTCATACAACTTGGCGGTGGTGTGATTAATGATGCTTCTGCCTTGAGAAGAGCAGCTATCGATGCCGTTCTCGCCGAAGGGTACAGCCCTGTGCTTGTTGCAAACCCGCTAGATCAGCATCCCAAAGAAGTTCAAGGCGCACAGGTTGTTCGAGCATTTCCGGTGGCACAGTACTTTAGTGCTTTCGAATTTGCTGTCTTAGCAGCGGGGTATAACTCGGTTCAGGAGAGTATCTCACTGTCATTGCCTGCGGTATTCGTGCCAAATCAATTCACGAAGACCGACGATCAGGTGCGGCGAGCTGAGACGGTCGCTGCTTTGGGAATGGGATTGTGCGCTATGGATGAAGCGGAAATTCGTCACGCAGTTTCTGCATTGGCAAACAGCGTTGTCCGTGAAAATATCGTTGATAAGACGCATGCCGCGCCACCTGCGACCGGTGCGGAAAGCATTGCTGGATGGTTAGATACCAAGTTCGGGTCTGATACCTAGTCTTGTGAGGTAAGTACTAGTGGTTAACTTTATGTTTCGTAATCCTGACTCTCTTACGCAGTTACGGCGCGGGAATGGTCGAAAATTGGGGAGCCTAGCCGTGGCTATCTCAGTCTTTGGTGCTCTGATGGCGGTTTTGGCGGCTACCATTCTCTCCACAAGGGTTGCAGTTGTGGTTGGTGCTGGTCTTTCTGTTTCTGCCACTCTTCTCCTTCTGTTTGGACATAGGGACGCAGTTGAAAGGAAAAGGACACAAAGGGGCGGCCAGGTGTTAACTGGCTTGGCTCGATTGAGGCATCTAGGGGCTAGCCGATTCTTTATTCTCGGAATATTCAACCTCATCACAGCTGTGGCGAGTGCGATCACCGTATTTTTTGGTAGTGAGGCGGTCGGTGTAAGTCTCCTGGTCATGTCGTTCGCCGTCGAAATGGGGATGGCCTCGCTAGTCTTAGGGCTTGTTGGAAGCGCCTACCGAGATGCGGCTGAACCCGAGGCGATAGTCAAGGTTGTTGAAGTACCGAAAGGTCAGGGTCTTAACGTTAAGCATCTAGGCAATAACGACGGAACGGTAGTCTTTCGGGGTGGGATCGGTCCTGAATATGAGATGGCGGAACGCGCGCTGAAGATTCGCGGACGGCTTGAAACGTTTGCGCTGCGGGTCAAAAGCACTGCGATGCGAGACGTTTTCGCAAGAGCTGCAACGTCAATGCAATACGACGCCACCGACATTCAGCGCATTTTGCGAACAATGCGCGCCGGAAAGCTTCCTGGAAACGATGTGGCAGCGCACTGGCGTTGCGATCAACTTCTAACGCTAGCGCGGATTTTAGCCAATCAAGCAATCACAGAATCTGATATTGACGACTCAGAAGTGATCTTCAATGCTGTAATGAAAATCCATGGAGCAAAGAAGTTCGGCCGAAGTGACTTGTATATCTATCCAGAAGTGCTTGCGGCACAAGGTCGGCATACCGAAGCAATAAAATTCGCAAGGCAAAATCGCCTCGCCCGCCGGGATCCTGTTCATTTCGAGCTTATGAAGGCCAACGAGGCGTCTTCGCGGGATGACGGAATGGCAACCTGGGCTGAGGTGATCAATAGTCTCTTCGCAAAGAATGGGTTGATACCTATTGCCTTAGACTCGAGTAGGTCTGGTCCAGCATTAGATCGAATCAGGCCAGACACCGAACTCGCTTATATAGAGGGACCACTTGTAACAGTAATTGTTCCTACGTTTAACGGTAGTGAGCACATTGAGACTGCCTTAGATAGCTTACGAAATCAGACATGGAAGAATATCGAAGTCATAGTAGTGGATGATGGTTCTTCCGCAGAGCATCAGCAGAAGCTGGTAAATATCTGCAAAAACTATGAGAACGTTCGATTGATTCTCAATGACCAGAATAAGGGTGCTTACCCGGCGAGAAACGATGCTTTAGCCGTTGCGAACGGGGAGTTTGTTACGGTTCATGATGATGACGACTGGTCACACCCACAGAAGATCGAGTTTCAGATGACCCGGCTTTTGGCCGATCCTCTCTGCCCCGGCAATATGTCACGGCATGTCCGCGCGACGGAGGGCATCTATTTTAAGCGGATTAACAATAATCCCTCCTTCTGCCAGGCAAACTATTCGTCATTGCTTGTTCGCCGTGACCTGTTGCAAAAGTTAGGCGGATGGGACCAAGTCAACCGAGGTGGTGACGCAGAATTCCGCGATAGACTGCGTGAACAAAGCGGTCGGACAGTCGAAGTGGTAGGCGACGCACCCCTGTCGTTTACCCGTACCCATGAGGCGTCACTTACCGCGGGAGAGATTGGGCGCGGCTATATCGATCCGGCCCGGCTATTCTATCAGCGGGCGTACACGGACTTTCACAAGAAGGTTCGCGAATCTCGTGGTTCTGTGAGTTGGGCGAATCCTAAAATTGATGCCACTCCTTTAAACATGCTCCCGGGAAATCGTGGAAAGCATCTGGGGTCATTTGATGTTGTGTTCGGTACAGATTTCTCATTTCCAGGAGGCACTTCGTCCTTAACGTTGAATGAAATTTCCGCGGCAAGCACAGCGGGCTTAAGGACCGGAATGCTGCACCTCTTCTCTCCGGTTAATACCGGCAGGGAAGTAACTGAAAGATCTCTAGCAATTGCGGGGAAACCGAACGTCTCAGTTGTCTCTTTGAATGACCAAATTACTATTGAGAAACTGGTCATACGGCATCCGTCAGTGCTCCAGTTTGCCGAGAATTTGACATCAAATTTCGTCGTTAACGAGCTTATAATCGTGGTTAATAACCCGCCTGTGTTGGCTGGTGGCCGCGGCTTTGTGTTTGACCTTAATGAGGTGTGCTCGAAAGCAGAGCGTTTGTTTGGAACTAAACCTCGAATTTTCGCGGAGAGCGGTGTGACACAGGCTCTTGCGCGTCCATTGGTATCTGGATCGATGCTCGAAAAAGGTACTTGGCCTGGTTTCGTTGATTCTGACTTGGTGGTGGATTCTCCACGAAGTGTGGGTTCAGATAGGCCGAAGCTCGGACGTCATTCCAGAGATTCTAAACTTAAATGGCCGTCTAAGTTATCTACCATTCGACAGGTCTACTTCAATAACGATGTATATGATGTACGAATTATGGGCGGAATAGACTCGTTGGGGCCAGCAGCTGTAGAGGAATTCGCCGGCCACGCAGAATTGCTCGAATTCAACGCGGAACCTATTGCGCACTTTCTTGATTCGCTGGACTTTTGGGTCTATTATCACGCGGATTCTCTCACTGAGTCTTTTGGGATGGCTGCCGTTGAAGCGATGTCTAGGGGGCTTGTAGTAGTCCTCCCGAAATACATGCAACCAAACTTTGGAGACGGTGCTGTATACGCCGAGCCCGATGAGGTTCAGAGGATCGTTCAGGAATTTTGGAATGACCCGGCGGCTTATGCAGCGCAATCTGGAAAGGCTATTTCTGCCGTTAAAGACAAGTTCTCGGAAAAGGCATTCTTGGAGCGATTGTCCTAACCTACAAAGTTTGTGAGCGCTGATAAAGAAAAATCGTCGAAAATGGCTTGTAGCTGCAGAGGATGTGACAGTGTTCGACTTCGCGACTAAGGCTCTTGTGTTTACTGAATCCCTCTTTCGGTCGGTGTTTGGCGTCCCCGGGTAACCTGATCCCGGTCTATTGTCAAGGTGTTGTCGATTCGGGGTAGTTGGTACCGCGAGTCCGCGTAGTTGGTACCGGTGTTCCGCGTACCCGGTACTGCAAGGGGTTTTCTTTCATAGTTGATGCTGGCGACACCACAATCCGCTGGTGTCGCGTCAACATCTACTTGGAAGGAGCCGGTCCTTGTGGCCAACTTCAAACAGATCATCGCGATGTGCCTTGACGGTGCAAGCTATGCGCAGATCACACACGCATTGGGATGTTCACGACGAGAAGTATCCCGCGCAAAGAAAGTTATCGCTGATGAGGCACTGACGCCAGAGCGTTTCTGTCAACTTCCACCGGGTTGGTTCGATGATCGGTTCAGCGACGGTCGGAGTAAGCGGACGATGTCCTACGACCAGCCTGATTTTCAAGCCCTCGCATGCAAGCTTCAAAGCCAGAAGCATTTGACCAGGCATAAGCTGTGGATGGACTACTTGTCGCAGCCGTGTCCGACGGACAAGACAAAGTATCAGTACTCCCAGTTTTGCAGTGGGCTCAATGAATTTCTCCGTGCCAACGATCTCGTCGAAGTCGTCACTCATGAGCCGGGGCAAGAGCTGTACGTTGACTGGGCTGGCGACAAGGTGTCGGTGGTGGATCAGGCCAGTGGTGATATCGCGTTCAAGGCGTCGCTGTTTGTCGCGGTATGCCCGTACTCAGGGCTGATGTACGTCACTGCTGCTGCGAATGAGAAGATGCCGGCTTGGATTGCATGCCACGTCAAAGCGTTGAACTATCTTGGCAAATTACCGGCGGTCATCGTGCCAGATAATGCCTCTACGGCGACCTACCGGCCGAGGAAGCATTCAGGCTACCGGATGGTCACTGACCGCTACGCAGCGTTTGCCGACTACTACGGGGTCACGATTGTGCCGACGAGGCCCGGCAGGCCCCGCGACAAAGCGGCAGTAGAGCGTGCTGTGAAAATCGCCTACACCAAAATACTCGGATACTTCAGCGACGAGGTCTTCTACAACCTCGATGAACTCAATGAGGCAATCGCTGACCGTCTTGCAGATATCAACAGCGCAATGACGCGGGCTGATGGCACAACACGGCGCATGCGCTTTGAGCAAGAAGAAGCACCAGTGATGCGCGACCTGCCGCCGACACCGTTTACGGAAGTGTCCTACAAGCGGTGCAAAGTCGACCGTAACTGGCACATCACCTGTGACTACCAGTACTACTCGGTGCCATTTCAGCTGGTAGGAGAGGCAGTGACGGTCAGGCTCACCCCGCAACTGGTGAGCATCTTCAACGGTGATCAACTCGTTGCTGAGCACACACGTCTTCACGGATTCAAATACCGGTATTCCACTGATCCCAACCATGGGCCAAGCAGCGACGACGAAGGCCACAAGGCACTCACCCGCGACGAACTCTTGGCCTGGGCGTCGTCGTTCGGTTCTGCAACGCACACGGTCATAGCGATGATCCTCGATCGCAATAGTGCCGCCGTCCCCCGCGGACTTCTCCAAGCACGCAACGTACTGGCCAACCTGGGCAAAAAGCACAGCAAAGCCACCCTCGAACCAGCATGCCAGCAGGTCTTAGAAAAGAAGCTGGCTCCAACTATGGCTGTGATCAAGCGCATCCAGACTGACATTGCGCACGCTCAGCAGCACCCTGCTGCACCAGGGCGAAGGACACAGCCCGCGACGAAGAACCAACAACGCCCAAGCGCCCCGCTTACCGGCGACGCAGCTGATGCCGTCTTCATCCGGCCCGCTGACCACTACAAAAACTAGAAGGAGTGTGAACCATGAGTAACATCGACGATGAAACAGTACGGGCAAAAATGCGAAAGCTTCGCGTATCGACCTTCGCTGATGTCTTCTACGAGGTAGTCAACGACGAGGCCTACGCGGATGCGCTACCAGAGGACATCTTCCTCGCAGCAGTCGAAGAGGCCTACACACAACGGCAACAGCGCAACATCGCCAAAGCCATCACCCAGGCACAATTCCGATACCCAAGCGCCCGCCTGGCTGAAGTCACCTGGGCAGAGCAACGCGGCATCAACATGCGCCAACTGAAACGAATCGCGGCGACCAACTGGCGGGAAAACC
>NZ_KV786452.1:32895-51548 GCF_001806945.1 Corynebacterium sp. HMSC30G07
AACGAATCGCGGCGACCAACTGGCGGGAAAACCCGACCAACATTCACATCCTCGCACCGACCGGAACAGGGAAAACATACATAGTCTGCGCCATCGGCGTCGCCGCATGTCAAGCCGGATACTCCGTGGCCTACTACCGGCTGGACCAACTCGTAGACATGTTGGCGGTCTTCTCACCGACTGACCAAAACTACCTCGATAAGATGCGGAAACTGATCAATGTCGATGTCCTTATCGACGATTTTATGACCATGAGCATCAACCAGCGCGGGCAAGAAGACCTGAGCAAGATCATATTCGACCGCGACGGTCGGCTCCCAACACTGATCTCCTCCCAATCGGCCGCCGCCTATTGGGTCGAAGCCCTCCCCGACAGAGTCGGAGCCGATTCACTCGTTAGCCGCCTCAACAACGGCCACCGAATCCGCATCGGAGACTTCGACATGCGCAAGGCCACCGCCCCAATAGAACCGGACGAATAAAGCAAACAGCCGGGCCGACTCCGTCGGCCCGGCCCCGGTACCAACTACCCGGAACACGGCAGTACCGGGTCTCCGGAACACCGGTACCAAAAACCCGCATCTGACAGGTGTGTCGCATTTGCTGAATCCTCGGGCGCGGTATTTGAAGATCCGGGACCCGTCATCCTAATCAGAAGTTCTCGGTGTACCGGACAATCGGTTTGGATTCTATGTCGGAGGGTGATGGTTGGCGCTACCTGCAATGGTTGTAATGCGAAGCATCCTGAATAGCAATACAGGCGATTCGTAACTCTTGGGAGAGTATGTTTCCGGCTGGTTACGCCTTGATATCGCCACGCTGACCCGTGGTTCCGCCTATCTCTCCATTCGTTGGTGCTCTGCGGCTACCCGCTTTGCCCGCAGCAAGTTGATAAACGCGTTGAGCTTTGTTAGCGCGCTACAAAGTTTCTATCTACAGTCGGGGATATACGCTTTTTCGGTTTGCAATCGAGCCTGACACCATTGAAGAAGTAGTGTCTGTCGCCTGATTTGGTGCATAGCGAAGCCGGAGGTCGAATGCTAGAAACTGCTGTAGACATGGATGCGCGATAGCAATAGGCAGTGAAGGATTGCGGGCCCCGAGTAATGTAGATAGACAAGCGGGCAAATTGATTTGACACTGTATTAGCCATTCATCAAAGCGAAGCGACCGATCTTTTCGGCCATCGCCACATAAGCATTGTCCGAATAATGAAATGGTGCAGGGCCCCATTTGTGATCTGTTGATCCGAATACTATCTCCTTAGGGACTTCAAAAGTTTGGAAACCTAATTCTTTAGCGTAGTTGGTCATTATGTTTAGGGCCGAGTTGAACTGATTGGAAGTTGGAAATGACTCCCGAATCGGCTGCCCGTCTGGGAAGGAGGTCGCCCAAGGGGTTGCGTTTATTGTGATTTTTTCGATGCGGGTTCCCAAACTCCTCTTAAAATGCCCCAACGCCTGTCTCCAGAGTGGCAGAAATTTGTCGTCTGTAAAACGGATGGTTTCTTGGATTTGAGCAGTCCGAACCAGGCCACTCGTTCGTTCCGCAACTGCGGAGACGATTCGTCCATCCTCAAGTGCTAGTACGCCGTTTCGTTCATCGGTTAAGTCCCAGACAACAACTGCTCCGTCATCTATCGCTTCTTTTACCTGCTTGATGGCAGTTCCTAGAAGGTCATTCTTTATCATCCGTCTCTGGAAGCTGGAGGTTACACCATTTAGATTGAAACCAACTGTAGAGTTCACGCTGCTGGTCGCTGATATGAGCGATTGGCGAGCTACGTATCCGTGAAGCTCTAAATTGTGTTCGTCCCAGAAATCGACGCTGTCTCGGGTCACGCACGAACCGTAAATAAACACTTTGCGCATCCCTTGACTCTATCCTTTCTTATGTTTGAGTGGGGCTATAGAGTGGCTATGATTGATCGTAATTCGGAACCGATGGGAGATGGTTGCCGCTATGGTGAAACTAATTGTGTGGGACCTTGACGAGACGTTGTGGCAGGGGACTTTGGCAGAGGGGGATTCGATTCGGCCGTTCGTAAATAGGATGGAAGCAATTAAGACGCTGAACAGGCAGGGGGTTGTGAATGCTATCTGTTCAAAGAACGACGAGTCTGCCGCATTAGAAAAGCTCGCCGAGCTGGGAATGGGGGATGAGTTTGTTTTTAATGAAATCGCGTTTGAGCCCAAAGGCGTAAGAGTTCGGCGCATTGTAGAAGATATGAATCTCCGCTTTCCGGATGTAGTTTTTGTCGACGACAATGTGTCAAACCTTAAGGAAGTTGAGTTTGCATGCGAAGGTATCATTACTATTGACGCAACTACACCTGTACTTGACCAGTTCTTGTCTGAATCGATTCAAGAAACCGTAGGAGGCTCATCCAGGGTTGAACGATATCGAATTCTTGAGAGGAAGCGTGCCGACAAGGAATCCAGTGGGGTTTCAAATACCGAATTTTTGCGAAGCTCGGGAGTTAAAGTCTCGTTTCTTCGGATGGCAGACAATCTACCTTTTTCCGGCCGAATTGAAGAATTGATCAACAGGACCAACCAGCTTAACTTTTTGAAAACGCGTGTCCGCGACGGAGAGATTTCCGAATCCTTAATATCGACTGAAACTTATGAGGCATCCGTTTTTGTGTGGGATGACTATGGCTCGTACGGCTTGGTCGGCTTTGCGAGTATCCGTGCGAATCAGGGGCTGGAACACTTTACTTTCTCATGCCGGACGATGAATATGGGTATCGAAAACGCGCTTGCGTGGCAGATGAAGTCTTTCAAACAGTCCAGGGGTGTCGAGTTTCCTGTGGATCCAGTTCTTCCGGATTGGATCACGGTGATGGATCCAGATGAGCCGGAAGCTAAGCGGGTGATTTCCGCTCTAACCGATACTCGGGGAGGAGATCCTGCGGTCCGAATTATGGCGAACTGTCAATCCGCTGCGCTCGCGCACTACTTGGGTGACGGGAGGAAGATAGACTTTGACAACTGGCCTCGGACATTCACGCTAGGTGCATTCGCTGGAGGCGACTTTCTTGGTGAATGGAGGCCCACAATGGTTTACGCAGCTTTCGTAGACTACCTACCGGCCTACTGGCCTAGAGGTATTGATCCTAGTCTCGAGGAATACTCAGCTGCCGTTTCGAAGTTCGTTGCAGCCGCAAAGGAGCAGGACAGTAACTTGATCGTAATCTTGCCTGTTGAAGATTTTGTAGAATCTTCAACAGGAGCGAGCCAATCTGCCTATAAAAGCCGAAACGAGATTTGGCGAGACCTTGCAGGGAGCGAAGAAAACATACAAATAATTGAGCTGTCATCGCTCACCGATGCTGCTGGTACACAGGACCCACGACATTTCTCGCGTGATCAACTTAGGGAGCTGGCAGTTATGATCCGAGATGAATTAGACAGGTTCTAGTGCTGTGCCGTCTGTTACCGTATCCCGCGCCAACCTGCACGTTGCGACGCGGCGACTTCCACTTGGAGAATACTTTTTAGCGATTTGGGCTAGACGGCACTTTATCTACGCAGATTCCAAAGCGCGTGCTTTTAAGGTTGGTTCGGGCACCTTTTTAGGGCGGGCGTGGATTGTCGTTGATCCGCTTCTTCAAGTTGCAATCTACTCGTTGGTCTTTGGCGTGATGCTCCGGGTTGATCGAGGGATCGACAATTTTGTTGGCTTTCTGATCCTCGGTGTGATTGTCTTCGGATTTTTCTCCAAAGGCATTAACGGTGCTGCTGGTATTTTGGACAAGTATCGCAACTTGCTTGATGCTTTTACTTTTCCAGCGGTGTGCGCGCTTCTTTCCTCGATCAGTAGGCAGATGATGGAAAATCTTGTGCCGATGTCCCTGTCACTAGTGGTCGCGACATTGGCGCAGCCAGACAAGGGGATTTCCGTATGGGCGGTGCTAGTTATTCCGCTCTACTTATTGGCGCATCTCTTCATTCTGGGAGCGACGCTAATTGTTGCACGTGCCGTGGATCGCGTCCCTGATCTGGGGAATGTGGTGAATGTTTGCATGCGATGCCTTTTTTTTCTTTCGGGTATTTTCTACCCTATTTCGAGGTTCGACTCCCACCCTGTACTTCATGATCTTATGGTGCTTAACCCGATTTACCAGTTTCTAACTTCTTTTCGGGTGGTCGTTCTCGACGGTAAGCCCCCTACCGAATTTACTATGACCTATTTGCTGTCGTGGACTGTCGGCCTCTTGGTTTTTGGAGGGCTCTATTTCTGGAGAGGGGAGGGCGGCTATGGCCGACGCTAACCCTTCAGTTCTTGTGAAGAATGTGTCCCACAGCTATTCCACCGGTCCGCGGTTGGGGCTGACTCGCAGAAAGGCTCCCGCTGTAAGAGTCTTGAAGGATGTGAGTCTTGTAGCTTTTCCTGGCGAGGCGATCGGGGTTCTGGGAGTCAACGGGTCGGGAAAATCGACTCTACTCGGGCTGATTGCGGGGAATTTGCGTCCCAGATCAGGTGAGGTATTGGTCGCGTCCGACGCTAGCTTGTTAGGTGTTTCTGCAGCGCTTCAACCTGATCTAAATGCTTGGGAGAATGCTCGTCTGGGTTTACTTGCGATGGGAATTCCATCCGATGAAGTGGCCGAAATGGTCGAGAATGTTGTGCTCTGGGCAGCGCTGGGAGAGGCAGCAGTACGCCCAATGCGAACGTATTCATCCGGAATGCAGGCGCGGCTGAAGTTTTCAATCTCCACTTCAGTACCAAGAGATCTTCTGCTGATTGACGAAGCTCTTTCTACCGGAGATTCAACGTTTGCGAAACGCTCTAAGAGGCGTGTTGATGACTTGATTCGAGGGGCCGGTACCGTATTTCTGGTCTCCCACTCGCCAGGGCAGGTTGAGGAATACTGCAGCCGCTCAGTTTGGCTCCACGAAGGCAGGATTATCGCGGATACGGAAACGTGGTGGGTAACTCGCGCGTATCAGAAGTGGGCCCAATACGTTTCAAATGACCGGCCAGATTTGGCGGCGCGGTTAATTAGCGACGTTTCAGCGACTTATGAGCCCCCTAAATTCAAGGAGTTTGAAGAGTTTATTCAAATAGCCTGATGTCAATCGTGTAGTTCTTTCGATGCGCTGGTACGTTTGGGGAATGTCGCTCATCACAAATACGGAGACGGGACTGCTGGAAGAGCCCGGGTATTACCGTGGGCTACCTAGGGTTTATCATCGCTCGCTCCAGCGTCTGAAATTTAGGACGCGTTTAGTGGCCGCTCATTCCATCCCGCTGCCTAATGGGGCCTCGCTTGATTTTCTTAGCAGGCTCAAAAGGGGCGATACACTTGTTGTGGTATTTCATGGGGCTATTGCACCGGAAAGACTCTATTACCCACGATTCGAACGGGACTTGTCAATTCAGAAGTTTGATGTTCCATCCCTGCACTTCGCTGACCCTACATTAAACCTCTCCAAGGATCAGGTGATGCGCCTAGCGTGGTATCTTGGTGGTGCGGGCTGGGACCCGCAGCTCCAAATTGCAAACGTTGTGCGGCAAGCAATGCGACAGATTGGCGCGAGGCATGTTGCTTTCGTTGGCGGAAGCGGAGGGGGGTTTGCCGCACTCCGTATTTCGACGCTCTTTCCGGAGTCACTCGCTTTCGTGCAAGACCCCCAAACCGCAGTTATGCGATACTATCCGGGAGCAATAAAACGTTATTTCGGATGCACCTGGCAGGGGTTCGACCGAAATCGGGTAGTGGCTGCTTTTCCTGAACGCTTCGACCTGAATGTTCTCTATGAAAACCAATCTCCTTCGAACTTTGTTTACTACTATCAGAGCTCGTCTGACGATTTTCATCGCCGTGGACACTACAATGCGTTCCTCAATGCAATAGGTGGGACTGTCGGAGGTGCTAGTTTCGAAAATGCTCGGAATAGGTTAGTGCTAACAGACGGCAAGATTCCGGGTCACGGAAAAATTACCCCCGATGAATTTGAATCACACTATCTCGATGCTACAAACTGGTGGCGTGAGCAACGCCAGTCGATTTTCTAGAGAAATTGTGTTCTGAGTACGTTTCGGCGCCGGACTTGAAAACGATCTTCTGGGTGAGGGAGTGGCTTTAGAGCCACCCAGTTATCTTCACCGTGGTATTTCCGTTAATCTTTGGTCGCTTAGCGAAGGCACGAGCCGGAACTGAGGCACTTTAATCCGTAGCTTTTAACGAGACTTATCAACGAAAATACGTGGGTGAATGCCTTAATGGAGCGGTGAGTCTCAGGGGCAATATGATTGAACTAGTCTGAGTTCTACCGTGCCTTATGAGAGATGACAGGTAAAGAGTGCTTTGAATTTCAAGAGTTATGTGATCGACGGGTCCGTAGGAAGTATGGTTATTTGTCTTCTATTGCATCGTTCGATAAGCAATCGTCGATTTGCTGTAAGTGTGGTGCTGGAAGGCCCTGATGGCGTGGTCGAGGAAGTGGAGCGATGGCCTATCTATCCGCGCTTGGGGTATCCCGCGAAAGTTATCCGATTAGCAGAAGCAGGAGAGCTGATTGCTATGACCGAGATCAGCAACACTGTCGGTAATGGTGTGCTAAAGGTTGCCGTTACCAACAGGGAAGGCGAAGACGTGGATTTGGGGGAATTGGCAGTCTTGATGAAGATTAAAAATTCGAAGGCAAGCTTCCTCGTAAGGGGTATCGATGGCTGAAATTTCAGTATTACTAACAGTACGCAATTGGGGGCTTGACCGAGTTTGGCTCTGTTTGAGATCGCTCGCAAAGTCGACTGACGTCAGCAGTCAAATTATTGTTCTGGATTATGGAAGCGATAACTCGAATGAGCTAATGCGGGTTTGCGAAGAATTTGGTGCTGAATATTATCGTGTAGCGGCGACTGAGTGGTCGCGGTCCCTCGCTATGAATGCTGCGGCGGCTAAGGCACGATCGGAATTTTTGATTTTTGCTGACGCTGATTTGATTTTTTCTCCGACAGTGCTGGCCGCGACGGTTCGGGAGCTGCAGGCTGCGTCTCATGAAGTTCTCATGTTCTCTTTCCGGGACCTGCCATCCCATATCTCGCCTGAGGACTTGGTTGAAGATGTGGATTTCGAGCGTCTCGACAAGGAGGCGATCTGGCGTCCGCGGTGGGGAATGGGGGTCCAGGCATATCGGGCGTCTACCTTTGCCGAGGTACGCGGTTTTGATGAGCGGATGAAAATCTACGGTGGGGAGGATAACGATATTGCGAAGCGTGCGCGTTTCGAGGGAAATCACCTGCGCTGGGTGAACGACGCAGAATTTGGCCTGTACCATGTCTGGCACCCATCATCGAGAGAGATTGCGGACGCTGATCCTGAACATAAGGCGGTGGTCGCCGAGAACGCGTCTATTGCAAAGAATGACCCGACGCGTGTACGCAACCTTTCCAATAGGCAGTTTGGTGCCCCACTTGTGAGCGTAGTGATAACCACCCACAATCGTGCTGACTACATCGTTGATTCGATTAGATCGGCATTGAATCAGACCGTAGAAAACCTTGAGGTCTTAGTTCTCGACGACGGGTCAACTGATAATACCGAAGCCGTGGTCCGCTCTATTTCTGATGAGAGGGTTCGATACTTTAAATTTAAAAAAAGTGGTATTCCGGTGCTCCGCAATAAGGCTCTAGAGCTGGTCAAAGGACGTTATACCGCAATTCATGATGATGATGACATAATGTTGCCGTGGTCTCTCGAGGCGAGGCTCGGAAGCTTGCGTGCAGGAGATGGTGGAGCCTACGGCGCAGCATTTAACTTCGATAACGTGACTGGCAGTATGGAACTCCTGCGGGGGCGAGAGTCGTCGAGGGATACGATTTTGAATGGTGGAAAGGTATTCCTTCACGCTACTCTTCTCATCGAGTCATCGCTGTTGGCAGCAGTTCGATATGACGAGAAATATACCTCGGGGTCGGACTATAACCTGGCTGTTCGACTTGCGAAAGCGGGAATTAAACTTAGGCATTGTCGCGAAGTAGTGCTGCTGCGCAGGCTGCATGATCGCCAGGTTACGGTTACCGACCAGGCGGTTCAACACTCTGCCTCCTATCACACAAACTTTGCCCAGAGAATCGCGTGGGGGGCCAATACGAGTGCCAAATCGAGGGAAATTTCAAAAGCCAATCCGTTGATTGCGCTGCCGTCCGAAGTTGCAAACATCGAAAGATCTGCAGCTTTTCTCCCGGATCATCTTGTGTACAGATACGGTCTACTGCCCTCAGTCGCTAAAAGTGACGAGGATTCTTCAGACTGTGGGTACGGCGATTTTAGCTTTGTTGGCAATCTTTCTTCCGAAGAGGCCGCCGAGCTGGTGGCGTCAGGTGTCCGGGTGGGGGGCTTCCAAAAATTAGGCTCGGATAATTTCTCTCCCATGGTCGAAACCCTCAGACTTATTGCCGACCAAAAACGATCTGATCGAGTCATTGGCGTTGGCGACCCGGAAAGCTTTAAGAGGATGCGGGTTGCCTCTTTGGAAGGGCTCCCCACAATACTTGGGCATGGTGAGGCTCTGGGGGTACAACTCCAAGAGGAGGACGATTTATACGAAGCTATCGCACGGATTTTAAAGGAGACTTCGAGTGAAGTTCGCTAGAACTCTAGGTGCATACCAAGCTGACACCCTTCTGAGAGCGTTTCCGGACGATGTATTCGACGGCTACCCACCGATCGGTGAGCTATTGATCGAGAGCACGTTTCATAATGTCACTGCGGAGCTGGAAGCAGTAGCAGGTGTGCTGCTGTTTGGCCAGTACGTGGGGCACGACGTGGCCACAGACAGGGCGATCTCAAGGCAGGCTGCTGAGGCAATAACCGATTATTTCCCTAATCGAAAGGTATCTGTGCGAAACATAGGTGACGTTCCTATCGCAGCTTGGCCATCTGCTGGTAGCGTTGCTGTTCGGCCCGGTATTTTAGATAGGCAATCGTTCTGTGAAGACGATGGATATGACCATACTCTGGTGTTGTTGGATTCTAATGTATACAACGGAGCAGTCGCTTCAACGAGCCACAGCTTCATTTCTACTACTGCCAAGGTTTTTAGCGAAGTCAATGATACCCCTTTTTGGAAGGTGGCCGTCGCGGTTGGGGTTCTAGCTTCGGCAGATCTCCATGCTCGAACTATCGTACTCCCGAGCAGGGAGTACGGGAAGGTTGACGTTTCCGAGGGAGAAATGCTGCTTCGATCGGTTAATTTGAACCTTGTGGTTGATTGACAGGCGGGCTACGGGATCTCATCGTATTGACACCTTGGCTGGGAATGATCCAGGCGCAATTGTTTTGGAGGCCAGGCTTTCGACACGGTTGATGCTAGTGACTTCACCAACTTGGCGGTGGTTGAGTTTTTGGGCTAGAGGATACTAGGCAAGGGGTCCCCGTCGTGTGCTTATTCGAATCCGGCAACGTTATTAGCAGTGACGTGGGTGATTAGTTTGCTGTTTCGGATTGAACCGCTCCGGAGGTCGGTTCAATCACCTTGGCTGAAAACCATGCAAGGAACATCAGCCTCGCGTTTCGCTTGTATCCGACATTGGTACAGTCGCGTCGAGGAGCGCGCCACATCTCGCGAATGTCGTAAGCACCGTAATTAGCTTGGTGAAACTTCTTCACTAGCTCGGTAAGCGCAGCATCGCGCAGTGTTCGGACACTCACTCCACGCGCTTTCACTATTCGGTAACTACGAGAGAAAAGGAAAACCGCCACCGCGGCGGGTATTCAACGTCTCGCCGATGAGCACGATGTTGCGTGCGTGCATTTAGTAACACCGTGGTGAGTATCGGGTATCGCGATGGTGAGTATCGAGTAACACTGCAGTTTTCGGGGAAACTCTTTGGTGACCGCGTGACTTCAGGGCACGCGGCATTGCCAAAGGAGTCCGATTGTGACTGACTACAGGGCGGTGATGGACCTTGTTCTCAAAGGCTGGTCCGTTCGCCAGATCACAGCGACGATGGGATGCTCGCATTCCACGGTGCAAAAAGTTCGTAAGGTGCTGCAAGCAGAGCAGATCACGACCGCGGCCCAGATTACTGGGCTCAATGATCAAGCCATAGCTGTGCTGTTTCATGACGGAAGATCCACAGGTCAGGGTGTGTTCGTCCCGATTGATTTCGATTCCGTGGTGAAAGCACGGACCGGAAGACATAAGACCACGCTGCAGGTCCTGTGGGGGAAGTACACCTCAACGCCAGCGCTGCCGGGGCAGCGGTACTACAGCTACGAGCGGTTTCGCCAGCTTGTAGCACAGCACGTAGATGCCACCGGGGTAACTGCTCGGATCGTGCACGCACCAGCTCACACTATGCAGGTGGACTGGGCAGGAACGAAGATGCGTTTGTTCGACCCCACCGGGGGACGTCCAAGCAAGCTCAGTGTGTTTGTCGCTTCGCTGCCGTATTCCGGGATGCTGTTTGCTTGTGCGTGTATCAATGAACGCCAACAAGCGTGGCTGGATGCGCATATGCAGGCGTTTGAGTACTTCGGCGGGGTGGCAGAGGTCATCGTCCCAGATAACGCCTCGACGGCGTCGAACGCGATAAGTGCTGCTGATCGCAATCGTCGTGTCAACACCACGTACGAGGAGTTTCTGGAGCACTACAACACCGCTGCGCTGCCAGCGCGTGCAAGACGGCCGAAAGACAAGGCCAATGTTGAGGCAGCAGTCAAGATCGTTACCCAAAAGGTCATCCATGCTCTTGACGATCATCAGTGCGTCAGCCTTGATGAACTTAACAGTCGCATACTCAAACGAGTTGACGCGATCAATACGCACACCCCGTTTCGTGGAAACACCACCAGTCGGCGGCAGCTGTTTGAAGAGTTTGAAGCAAAGTTGCTCACTGAACTGCCAAAACAGCGGTGGCAGCGCACGGAATGGAAGCGCGCCAAAGTCGCTCCCGACTTCCATATCACCGTCGCCAGCGTGCATTACTCCGTGCCCTACACACTTGTCGGCCACACTGTTGATGTCCGCATCACCGGCAACACGCTCACGGTCTTCGATGCCGGCGAGCGACAAGCAGTACATACGATTGCGCACCAACGCGGTTCCTTCGTCACCGACACTGACCACATCCCGCCGCAGATGGCCAACACCCATGGGCTATGGACCTGTGAATACTTCCTACGCGAAGCTGCCCGGGTAGGGCCGCACACCCGCCGAGTCATCGCTGAACTGATGGATGCGCGCCCAATCAAAGCACAAGCGTTCTTCTCATGCCGCAACGTGCTTTCCATGGGAAAACACGACAACAAGCCCATCTTGGAAGAAGCCTGTAGGCGACTCGTCGACCTTGAAGGCCGACGCCAGGCAGTGTCCTACACCGCAGTGAAGAACATGATGGCAGCCGTGCGCAAAGAAGACACGGGGCGCACCACCACACAGCCTCACCCCAACACGCGAGATGCCGTGCCCACCTCCACTACCACCGCAAAAGCGTCTACCACGCGTGATACACGCGGTGCGTACCTCGGCGGCGCGGAGCAGTTCAGCATCGAAAACCTGACGAAGAAAGGAAACAACTAACCATGGATGCGCCACAACCAGCATCAACAACCGCACGATTCTTAGACGAATCAGTCCTGCATATCTTCACGCAACTACGGATGACTGCCTTCGGCCGCACAGTCATCGACATTGCCGCGGATCAAGCATTCGACCAGTGGAGCTTCTCAGACGAAATCCTCTACGCGCTCGATAAAGAAGTCGCGGCCAGGCGCGAAAGACGAGTCAACAAACTGCTCAAAGCATCCCGATCGCCAAACCTCGATGCTTGTGTCGAAGACATTATCTACACACCCAGCCGCAACATCAACAAAGAGCAAATCGCCCGACTTGCTCAATGCCAATGGTGCCAGGATTCGAAAAACGTTGTCATCCTGGGCAAATCCTCCGTCGGCAAGACCTACCTCGCCCAAGCATTGCTCAACGCAGCTTGCCGAAAGGACTACTCCGCCAAGTTCTTCCGCACCGACTCTCTGGCTAACCAGCTCGCCGTGCCGCATCACTCGGATCCTGAGCGCGTGAAGTTCCTCGAAGCGATTCACAACACCGATGTGCTCGTACTCGATGATTTTCTCACCACCCCGATCAACGAAGCCACCGCGCATCAACTGTTGACCATCATTGCGGAACGAGAAAACCGCGGAGCGACCATCGTGACATCCCAGTTCGCCCCCATCGAATGGTGCAAGTCCATCCCCGACGCTGTCATCGCTGAGTCGATACTCAACCGGCTCGCCGTCGGCGCGGAGATCATCACACTAGAAGGAGACAACATGCGCCTGACACGCTAACCCCACCCAACCCCCCAAACGCCCGGGTGTTACTGGATACTCACCCGGGCGTTACTCGATCCTCACCATGGCGTTACTAAATCGGTGGTCTGAACACTTGGCAGCAATCTTGATACGAGAATCTTTGTTCATTCACCCTCCCCTCAAATGCACTTTAGAGGAGAACTTTTGGAGGTGCACACAAGTGCGCGCTCGTCGCAAAGCAAAAGTGCTGGGGATGGTGCCCAGCGCATGTTGTCGTGCGGCGCTGACTATATCTATTAGCTGATCAGGAAAGATGACAAGGCAGCTGGCAAGCTTGGACCGCGAGAACGGCGGGGCGAGCGACATTTGAGTGCTGGCGCTCACATTCGAGAGTGCACTGCTGGGGCTGCAGCTGAAGTGCCTTTTGATCAGGCTACGAAGTTCGTGGGGTGTGCAGGTGCTTTTACAACGATCGCTGCGATTGCTCAGCACCTGCCCACTTATGATCCTGAGCGGATCTACATGCTAGAGATCTCGTTTGAACGCATGCGTGAGGTCACTACTGACTTGCGTTTGAAGACTGCTGCTCAGCGTCTTGAGGACCCGGTGATGCACCCGGGTCGCGCCGATGTGATTGGTTCTGTTGCTTTTGCGGATGCCGCGGGTGTCTCTAGTTTCATCATTAGTGAGAAGGACATCCTGGACGGCATCGTCGCAAAGCTTGTGGCGCAGTAGGCCCAGTTGTAGTTGTGGATTAGTCGTGATCCGGTTCGAGAATCTGGTCTCCACCACGCTTGCGGCCTCGAACCTCTTTCATGCGCGGTTCTGGGTCGATCTTGTTTGCAATGGCCCTGCGGGCGGAGTTGGTTACAGACTTTGTGATTGGCGAGTTCATCACCGCCTGGCTTGCGTTAACAATCTGGTGATAGCGCTTACGCCCTGCTTTCGTCCCCAAAACGTAACCAGCTGCAGCTCCGACGATGAATTGATACATGGCGCTTACCTTACCGGCTCTGAGAAAACTTCAACCACCAATGAAAGAAAGGCAGGGGAAGCAAGCTATAGTTATCGCTGCGCAACTAGTGCTCAAGGGGCTATAGCTCAGTCGGTTAGAGCCGCGGACTCATAATCCGCTGGTCGCGGGTTCGAGCCCCGCTGGCCCCACAAGATCTCTCAAGGCCCGGTGTGTGATCCACTGGGCCTTTTGTGTTTCGTCGGCTGTGAGGAAGCGTTAGATGGGGAGGTGGGCGGTGGCGTCGATAAGCAAAATGCTCCTGAAGGGCGAGTGGTTGCAGGGGTGGGTTGAGGTTTCCCGTGCATGCGGTGTGAAGCTACTGGGACTTGGTAGAGCACCCGGGTTTGGTGGGGCGAACCGTGGTTTACTGCACCCTAAGTACGGTGGGTGGTGTCAGACGCGGTCGTGGATGGGGGATCTGGTGGGCGTCGGGAAGCAAAAGCTCTGGTTATTCGGTGAAGCCTTGGGCGCGGATGACGGAGCGACGCTTGCGGAATGCGGCGGTGAGCGCGAGGACGCGGTGGTCGTGGAAGTCGAAAACCGTGGCGGACGTCTCGGTGTCGCGAGTGACGCGGCCGATTTGCTGGATGACGTTGCCTTTGAATGCGACTGGGGCGGCGAGAACAAGCGCGTCGAGCGCTGGCAGATCCACGCCCTCGCCGGCGATCTGCGTCATGGCGATGAGTACGAAACGGGGTGTGGTGTTGAGCTTTTTGCGGGTGGCGCTGCGGTCTTTCGCGTGCTGCGCGCCGTGGAGGGTGAAGACGGGGACAGGGAGATCCGGGTGGTTGCGGGCGAGGAGTGTTTCGAGTGCGGTGATGTGCTCGCGGCGCTTGACCAGCACGAGGACGTTCATGCCGCTGGTGGCGGCGCGGGCGATTGTCTCGGCGATAAGGGTGTTGCGGGTTTGGTCGGCGGCAAGCGCGTTGTCGAGGTCGGGCCAGTAGAGGTGGGGCTCATCAAAGGTGAACTCGGTGCTCTGCACCACGTAGTGCTTCGGGCCGGGGCGCTCGATCTCCATGGTGTGGCGGATGGGGCCGCAGATAAGTGGCAGGAGTTCGTCGAGACCGTCGGAGCGAAACGGGGTGGCGGTGAGCCCGGTGACGAAGCGGACGTTGAGGTCTGCGAGTACGCGGGTAAGGCCGGCGGCGCCGACGCGGTGGCATTCATCAATGATGATGTAGCCGTAGTCGGCAAGGAACTGTGTGCGGGAGTCGGTGCGGCTGATTGATTGGGCGGTGATGATGTCGATGTTGCCGCTGAGCTTTTTCGACTTGCCTCCGAGTTGGCCGATGGCGGGCGTGTCTTCGTGGCTTTTAAGGAAAGTGGAGAGCGCGTCGCGCCACTGGGCGGCGAGCTCTACGTTGGGGACAATGATGGCGGTAGGGACTTGGCGGTGTGCGATTAGTGCGCAGGCCATGACCGTTTTGCCGGCGCCGGGTGGGGCGACGAGAACGCCGGTGCGGTGTTTGCGCATTGCGTTGACGGCGGTGCGCTGCGCGGGGTAGAGCTCGCCGGTGAACTTGGCTGGCATAGTTCGCGGCTTTGGGGTTTTGCTCCGGCGAGTAACGGTGTAGCCGGCGGTTTTGAGGATGCTGATGGCGTCGTCTAAGGTGCCGCGGTCGAGTGTGAGGGTGTTGTCGTGTTCGTCGAAACGAATGATCAGGCGGGGAGTCTGGTACGTGGACAGGCGCTGGGCCTGGCGGATGTAGAACTGCGGATTGGGGATCGCGCCAAGGTGGCGAAGCGCGTTGGCGGTGGTGGCGTCGACGCCCTCGAGGTTGATGTGGACGCGGGAATCGTGCGTTACTTGGACCTTGCCGGTGCGTTTGAGGGCTTTGAGTTCTGCCTTGGTCGGTGGTTGGGGCAGCTGGGTTTCCGGGTCCGGTTGGAGTTCTGCTGCGATCTCCTTGAGCTTGCGCTTGGAGGCTTTGGTCGTGTTGGCAAGGGCGGCGAACTGGTCTTCGGCGGGCTCGAAGTCATGGTTGACGAAGACAGTGCGCTGCTCAGCGCGATGCTGACCGGCGAGCGGGAGCGCGATGAGATTGCCGAAGCCGCGGCGCTTGCCCGGCAGGGTGTCCTGGGAGGGGAAGAAGCGGTCAAAGCTGGCGAAGTACTGCTTCGGGCTGGCCTTGGCGAGGAGGCCGATACCTACGGTTCGGGCGAGGGAGGCGGGGACTGGCTCGTTGAAGAAAAGCCACACGTGGGCGCCGGTGCCGGAGCGCGAGATCTCGATGAGCGGGTCGAGGCCGAACTCGCGGCACGTGTCAGCGTAAGTGCGGGCGGCGGTGCGGAAGTCAGCGTCGTCGAAATCGCACGCCAGGAGGAAACAAGTATCGCCTTGGCACAGCGGGTACAGGCCGACGTGGAGGGTGTTGTCGCGGCGAAGGTGCTGCTCGAGGACCTGCGGGGTAAGCGGCTTAAGGTTCGGGTTGTCCCGGTTATAACGGCCGTAGGAGGCCGGCGACCAGCCTTTCTTCTCGCCGTTTTGCCAAGCGGTTGCGTACACGTCCTCGCGGCCACGGAAGTAGTCGGCGAACAGGCGGAGCTTTGCGTCTGGGGAGGAGGCGTTGGAGACTGTGGCGGTGTTGTTAGTTTCGGTGTGGGTAGTGCTGGGGTTGAGGTTGGTTGGTGTGGGCGCTGGTGTTGGTGTTGGTGGTGCTGCTGGCGCTGGTGGTGCGAGGAAGGCCTCGAAGTCGTCGGTGCCGAGCAGCTTCGCGAGCGCGCGCTCTAGACGCTGCACGCGAGCCTTAAGATCGTGCACATCTGACATGGGCGCTCCACGGGATCGGGGTGGGGGTTATACGAGGTCAGTGTAGTTGGGGTGGGCAGTTGTGGTGGTGGACGGTGGCGTCGATAAGCAAACTGGCTCTGAGGGTGAGTGGCCGAGGGGGTGGGTTGAGGTTTCCCGTGCATGCGGTGTGAAGCTTCTGGGACTTGGTACAGCACCCGGGTCTGGTGGGGTGATCCGTGGTTTACTGCACCCTAAGTACGGCAGGTGGCACTCCCGCCGAGACGCACGAGGAGGTAACTCAACGTGAGCACACCAGCAAATACACTAGGGTCTGCAAACGATTGGGCTGACGAGTATCTCAAGATCAGCCTGTGGGAAGGATTCTGGGCCACGGCGGCGGCGCTCTTTGGGCTCATGATCATTGTGCTGGACATCTTTGCAACGGATTACGCCCCACAGGTGTTTGTATGGCGGGAATTTGTAGGCATGCTGCTGTTTGGGCTGGCGTTCTTTCTGCCGGGGGTGTGGTGGTATTACGCGTCGTTTAAGGACAGAAAGACAGTTCGTGAATACCTGGAGTCGTTGCACCGAAACGGGTATCACAACCCGTTGGTCGCGGCTGCGGCTTACGAGGAGTCCCAAGGAACGCGCGGAGTGGAACTGCCCAGTGTGATTAAGCCTTGGTGGATTTTTGTTGTTGCCGGTGCCTTCGCGGTGGGGATTATTTCCGGGTTGATCTTGCCTTAGTGGTTTGGGGTTTTGCGGGGTGCTGTGCGGGGTGTTGTGTGGGGTGCTTTGGGGTGTGATTCGTGGTTAACTGATTCCTAGTTAGAGCTGGCGGAACCATCCCCGCCATGAGCGCCAGGAGGTAGCTGTAGCGTGACCGCTTTGCCTAACGTGGACGATTCGGCTTTGGGCCAAAAGCCGAAGGCCTGGAAGAGAATTCTGGCGTGGGGCGGGTTCCTCTGGGGCTTCCTTAGCATCCTTGTTGGAGTTGTTGATGGGGGATCTTTCGCAGAGGCCGCGGGATTCATCCTGTTTGGCCTTGCATTCTTTGCCCCCAGTGCATGGTGGATGTACTGCACGGCGAAGGATGAAAAGGCTTTTCGCCAGTATCGGAAGACACTGCAGACCAACGAGAACCTCGCGCAGTATCTCACTGATGCTGACCGGGTGGTGCTGCAGGGGATGAGTGGTGTGCAGCCGCCTCGGAAAGTGAATCGTCACTGGCCCGTGGTGACTATTGGCAGCATCGTCGCTCTCGTTGTTGGAACGGTGATTACGCCGCTGGAGGAAGACGGTGATTCGGGGTCGTCGAGTACTCCGCCGACGACTGTGTCTTCCTCTGTCTCGCCGGCTGCGAGTACGTCTGCGGCGTCCGTGACTACGTCGGCTGATGCGGGAGCTGCTGAGCGTGAGCGGGAGGCTGCTGAAGCTGAAGCGAGCCGGGCGGAGGAGGCGCGCTTGGCGGAGGAGCGGGAAGCTGCTGAGCGTGCGCGTGTGGCCGAGGAGCAGCGCCTGGAGCAGGAGCGGATTGAGCGGGAACGCGCTGAACAGGAAGCAGTCCCGCAGCAGTTCGTCGCACCTGCGCAGGCGCCGCAGCAACCTTCCGCGTATTACAGGAACTGCAGGGCGGTGTGGGACGCCATCGGCGGGCCAATCCACGCGGGACAACCGGGTTACGACAGCCACCTGGACCGTGATGGTGACGGGGTTGGTTGTGAAAAGGACCCGCGATAGATAGAAATCCAGCCCAGACTCTTGCGAGGCGGGCTGGATTCTTCTTTTGACTAGGTGTGTTAGCTCGGCTGCTTTCAGCTGCTGGCGCTAGCGTGGGCGGCGTTCGCAGCCCTTGCCATCGCCGTCGCGATCAAGGTGGCTGCCAAAGCCGGGGTCATTGCGGTAGATCGGGCGACCGAGATCGTTCCAGACAGCTCGGCAGTTCGGGTACATCTTGGTGCGCGGTGCCGGACGGGGAGCAGGCGCAGGAGCCGGCGCCGGGGCCGCCTCGACATGTGGAGCAGGTGGTGCAGGAACAGGTGCTGGCGCAGGTGCCGGTGCCGGAGCAGGGGCTGGCGCCGGGTGGCACGGAATGAACTGCGGTGCAGGATTCGCAATGATGCCTTGCTGCATTGCCCAGCAAGCGCCACCCGCGCCTGCGGCCAAAAGAACGAGGGTTCCGATGACGCCACTGACAATGGCCTCAGTCTTGTCTTCATCCTGCTGGTTGATTGGCGAGGCTGGGGCCGCATGAGCGGGCGTAATAGTGACAACTGGGCTGACAGCTACTGCTACGGCAGTGGCAATGCAAATGACAGGTTTCTTCACGGGGATTACTATCTCACAGATTCCTTCCGGGAGTAGCCAATTAGGAACTGTCTTGAGAGGCGTAGTACCCCAATGGTTCCGGGATGAACGGCAAGCATGGGAGAGCTCTCCCAGCCAGCGTTTCAGAGGGTTTAACCCATAAGAGGGTTAAGTGGCAAAAGTCTAACTGGGCTGAACGCTTTAACCCTTTCAACTGGGAATGGGAAGAGGCGCTCAACCCGATAGTCGGGGAGCGCCTCTTGAAGAAGGAATGGAAGGACAGGCGGTTATTCGGGTTAAGTGACAAAATGTGTGCTTTTCTCGGC
>NZ_KV786453.1:0-12882 GCF_001806945.1 Corynebacterium sp. HMSC30G07
TCCAAAAAAGCACACATTTTGTCGCTTAACCCGCAACTTCTCATGGCTGCAGCCAGGCACTAACGCAAACGAAAAAACCGGCGCCCCATCAAACCGAGGCGCCGGTGTTTGGCGGAGGATGTGGGATTTGAACCCACGAGGGTCGTGAAACCCGCACGCGTTCCAGGCGTGTGACATAGGCCGCTAGTCGAATCCTCCAGCGACACTCGAAAAAGTAACTTCCGAATGCGTCTTTGGCCATGTTAGTCCACACCCCCGCCTGAACCAAAACCGCAGGCAGCACGTGCAGGTTGTGTCTTTTACGGCTTCCCGGCTACAGTGGCATGCAGGATCCCACGCGGTGTTATCTTGTGAACTCCCCCAGGGCGGGAACGCAGCAAGGGTCAGCGAGCTCTGGCAGGTGCGTGGGATCCCCTTTTTGTGCGTGGGGGCGTTTTGTACGATGTAGTGCATGACTACCCAAGACGGCACCACAAGCACCGCTTTTGCCAACCTCAATCAGCAGGAACTTGAAGCGCTCGCGCAGGACGTGCGCCAGCGTTATGAAGACCTGAAAGCGCGCAACCTCAGCTTGGACTTGACGCGCGGTAAGCCGTCGAGTGAGCAGCTGGATCTTTCCAACGCGCTGCTGTCCTTGCCGGGGGAGGGCAACTACAAGGACGCCAAGGGCGTTGACCTGCGCAACTATGGCGGGCTGCAGGGCATTGAGGAGATCCGC
This sequence comes from Corynebacterium sp. HMSC30G07, assembly GCF_001806945.1. NCBI lineage: Bacteria > Bacillati > Actinomycetota > Actinomycetes > Mycobacteriales > Corynebacteriaceae > Corynebacterium > Corynebacterium sp. HMSC30G07. The sequence goes on from NZ_KV786453.1 coordinate 719, forward strand.
CAGCTGTGGGGCAACGTGCTGGGCGTTGATGTGGCGAACATTGTGGCGGCAGATTCCTCGTCGCTAAACATCATGTTTGACCTGATCTCTTTTGCGTACATCTGGGGCACGAACGATTCGGTGCGCCCCTGGAAGGATGAGGAAACCGTCAAGTGGCTGTGCCCAACCCCGGGCTATGACCGTCACTTCGCCATCACGGAGCACTTCGGCTTTGAGCTGGTCACCGTGCCCATGACGCCGGAGGGTCCGGACATGGACGTGGTGGAAGAGCTGGTGAAGGATCCGCAGGTCAAGGGCATGTGGTCGGTGCCTATTTACGGCAACCCCACGGGCGCGATCTACTCGCGTGAGACCATTGATCGCCTGGCCAGCATGGAGACGGCAGCGAAGGATTTCCGCATTGTGTGGGACAACGCGTATGCCATCCACACGCTGACGGGTAACTTCCCGGAGAACCCGAACGTCATTGAGATTGCGGCGGAGAAGGGCAACCCGAACCGCTTCTGGTACATGTCTTCCACCTCCAAGATCACGTTCGCGGGTGCGGGTGTGGCCTTCTTCGCGTCGTCGGAGGGAAATTTGGAGTGGTGGGGGAAGCATGCGTCGATACGCGGCATTGGCCCCAACAAGATCAACCAGCTCGCGCACGCGCGCTTCTTTGGGGATGAGCAGGGCGTATACAACCAGATGAAGTCGCTAGCCGGTTCGCTGGAGCCGAAGTTCGCGGCCGTCATCCGCATTCTGCACGAGCGCCTGGGTGAGTACGGCGTGGCGCAGTGGACCGAGCCGGAGGGCGGCTACTTCATCTCTATGGACGTGCTCGGCGGGTCCGCAACGCGCGTGTGGGAGCTGGCGAAGGAAGCGGGCATCACGCTGACCAAGGCTGGTTCCGCGTTCCCGCACGGACGGGATCCGCAGGACCGCAACATTCGTCTCGCGCCGTCGCTGCCGCCGCTTGAAGAGGTAGAAACCGCGATGGATGGCGTGGCTACCTGCGTGCTCCTTGCATGTCTCGAGGGTGTAGGGGCCCTTCAGTAGACTGCTGAACGTGGCTCTGTACAGGAAATATCGTCCCGCGACGTTTGGTGAGGTCATCGGCCAAGAGCAGGTGACCCGACCGCTGTCCACCGCGTTGGATAACGGGCGTATCGCGCACGCGTACTTGTTCTCTGGTCCGCGTGGTTGCGGCAAGACGTCGTCCGCGCGCATCCTTGCGCGTTCGCTGAACTGTGTGCATGGGCCGACGTCCACGCCGTGTGGTGAGTGTCCGTCGTGTGTGGCGCTGGCCCCGGGCGGCTCCGGCAACTTGGATGTGATGGAGTTGGACGCGGCGTCGCACGGCGGCGTCGAGGACATGCGTGACCTGCGCGAACGTGCGCTGTTTGCGCCGGCTGAGTCGCGCTACCGCGTGTTCATCATTGATGAGGCGCACATGGTTTCCGCGGCCGGCAACAACGCGTTGCTGAAGATTGTGGAGGAGCCGCCAGAGCACCTCATCTTCATCTTCGCCACCACGGAGCCGGAGAAAATCCTGCCCACCATCCGTTCCCGTACGCACAATTACCCGTTCCGCCTGCTCGCGCCGGCTGCGATGCGGCAGTTGCTTGAGCGCGTGGTGGCCGAAGAGGGTGTTGTGGTGGATGAGAACGTCTACCCGCTGGTTATCCGCGCGGGTGGCGGTTCGCCGCGTGACACGCTGTCCATCCTGGATCAGCTGCTCGCCGGCGCCGGCCCGAACGGTCTGACCTATGAGCTTGCCTTGCCGCTGTTGGGTGTCACGGATCTTTCGCTTATCGACGCCACCGTGGACGCCCTTGCTGCCCACGACGCCTCCACCGTTTTCCACACCATCGACGCGGTGATGGAGTCCGGCCACGAGCCACGCCGCTTCGCCCTGGATTTGCTGGACCGCTTCCGTGACCTGCTGGTGATCCGCACCGTGCCGGATGCTTTTGGGCAGTCGCTTGTAGACGCCCCGGTGGACCGCGCCGACATCCTGCGCGCCCAAGCGGAGAAGTTTTCCTCCCAACAGTTGGCGCAGCTCGCTTCCGAGGTCAACGACCGCATCGTGGACATCCGCGGCGCGACCGCCCCGCGCCTGCTGCTTGAGATCATGATGGCGCACCTGCTGACGCTGCAGCCCAGTGTTGCTTCTCCTGCTCCTTCTGCTCCTTCTGGTCCCGCGCAGTCTGGTCCGGCGCAGTCTGGTGGGGGAAGCGCTGCCGCTGCGGCCGCTGCTGCTGCCGCCGCCGTGAACCGCAACGTGCGCAGCACCTCCACCCCAGCGCCGCAGAAGCCTGCACCAGTGGAGGCGCCACAGCCAGAGCCAACTCCAGAACCCCCTCCAGCACCGCAGCCTGAGCCAACGCCTGAACCCACACCGGCCCCAGCACCTGCCGCCCAGGCAGACACCGATGCGCTGTTTGTCAGGATTGAGGCGGATTGGACGCAGCTTCGCCAAGCAGTTGGTGGCCGCAACAAGGTTGCGGAGATCATGCTGACTGAGGCGCGCCCACTTGGCATGGATGGCGACACGTTGGTCCTTGGCCACCACACGGGCGCGCTTGCAGAGCGCATCAACGCTGATAACAACAACGCCGACATCGCCGCTGTGCTTTCGGAGAAGTTGGATGCGAAGGTGGGGGTGCGTTGCGTCGTCGGTACGGATCCGGCCGCAGCCAACCTCAAACCTGTGGAGCGCAAGCAGGTGTGGAACCCGAACCGGGAAAGCGCGCAGGAAGCAGAGGCTGACGAACCCGACGACCCTGCCCCTGCGCCATCACCGAAGCCACCGGCTCCTGCGAAGGATGATTGGCGCGCCGCCGTCCAGGCGGCCAGCGCCCAGGCTGCGGCGAGGGCAAAGCGCGAGCGTGACGAGATCCCGCCACCGCCAGAACCCCCAGCCGATGACGAGCCGCCCTACGACCCCTGGGACGACAACACGCCACCACCTCCCGCGCCGGAGACTGTGCCGGAGGAGTACACGCAGGAAGACGAAGAGCGTGACATGCAGGACCAGGCGCGTGATGAGGAAGGCACGATTGATCGCAGAGACGCAACCGCGATCGCGATGGAACTGCTGGCCAGCGAGCTAGGGGCACGCCCTTTGTAAGCGGTCTGTAGACTGGTTGCCGAATTATTGACTACAGAAAGGGTGGAACCCATGACCCAGCCGAATATGCCCGCAGACATGCAGGAACTGATCCGCCAGGCCGCCGAGGTACAGGCAGCGCTGCAGCGCGCGCAGGAAGAACTGCTCGCCGCTGAGGTTGAAGGCACCGCAGGTGGCGGCCTTGTCACCATCACCATGACCGGTGGTGCAGAGATCAAGGACCTGTCCATCAAGCCGGAGGCTGTGGACGCTGACGATGTTGAGACCCTGCAGGACCTCATCCTCGCCGCTTACCGTGACGCTCACAACAAGGCTGGCCAGCTGGCGCAGGACAAGATTGGTCCGCTGACCCAGGTTCAGGGCCAGGCTCCGCAGGGCCAGGGCGGCCCGTTCGGTGCGCAGCCTGCAGGCCCGGGCGAGGTGCCGTTCGGCGGCATCATCTAGCTCACGCTTTTCCCATAGTTGAACGCCTGGCTTCGGCCGGGCGTTTTTTCAGGATCGAGGAGTCATATGTTTGAAGGACCGCTGCAGGATCTCATTGATGAGTTTTCGCGGCTGCCGGGTGTGGGCCCGAAATCGGCGCAGCGTATCGCCTTCCACCTGCTCAAAACTGAGCCGGAAGACATTGACCGGCTACGCGCAGCACTAGCCGCGGTTCGCGACGGCGTGATGTTCTGCCGCATCTGCAACAACGTCTCACGCCAAGAAGTGTGCCGCATCTGCGCCGACTCCAGCAGGGATACATCCACGGTCTGCGTGGTTGAGGACGCCAAAGACATCCAGGTCATCGAGCGCACCGGCGAGTACTCCGGCCGCTACCACGTGCTGGGCGGCGCGCTGGATCCTTTGGCAAATGTTGGTCCGAAGGACCTGGCCATTGCGCCGCTGCTGCAGCGCATCGGCGGGGTGCTCCCAGATCTTGATGGCGCGGACGCGCCTGAGATCACCGAAGTTATCCTGGCCACCGACCCAGACACGGAAGGCGAGGCCACGTCCAGCTACATCGCGCGCCTTCTGAAGGACTTCCCGGATCTGACCGTGTCGCGCCTGGCCTCCGGCATGCCGCTGGGCGGGGACTTGGAGTTCGTGGACGAACTCACGCTCTCCCGCGCGCTCACCGGCCGCCTGAAGCTCTAGCCAGACCAACCCAAACCAAGCCAAGCCAGCGCTACTTCGCGCCGAGGCGCTCCATCCGCAAGCGATCGATCACAGGGATTTCCAGCGGCTCCAGCTCAGCAAGCTCCACGCCCAATGCTTGGGCAAGCAGCAAGTCTGCAAGCTGCGGGTTACGAGCCAGTGCGGGGCCGTGCATGTAGGTCGCGATGATGCTGCCCTGCACCACGCCCTCCACAGTGTCACCAGAGCCAGAACCAGAAGCATCACCACCATTACCCACACCGCGGGTGACCTTGCCCAACGCGGAGGCATCCGCGCCGAGCGTGGTTGCGCCGAGGTGGTTTTCAAACCCGGTTAGTGGCTCCGTAAGTGCGCGGGTGACACCGGCGCGTGTTGGCACCGAGGCGAGTTCCCCGATGGAGCGGGTGGGGGAGGGGTGCGTTGAGACGTCGATAAGTGAAAGCCCCTGGCACTCACTGCCACCTGCATGGAAGGTGTGGCCGAGGATCTGCATGCCGGCACAGACCGCGAAGATGGGGCGACCGGCGGCGGCTGCGGCCTGCAAGCCCGGGGAGGCGGCCAGGCGCGCGGCGGCGATGATTTGTGCGGAGTCCTCGCCGCCGCCGAGCGTATAGACGTCACAATCCGCAGGCACCTCATCGCTGAGCATGATGCGGCGGATCTCCGCGTTGATGCCACGGCGGCAGGCGCGTTCGCGCAGGACAAGCGCATTGCCGTCGTCACCATAGGTGCCCAGCACGTCAGGGAGTACAAGGCCAATTGTCAGGTTAGGCACGGTAGTCCTCCTCTTTTGCAAGTGCGCGGCGCAAATTCAGCAGCGCAGTGTAGTTTGCCAGCACCTCAACGCGGCCCGGGGGACACGCGCGGATCGCCTCAACCGGGTCATGGATCAGCTCATTGTCCACGCCGCCGTAGAGCAGGCGCACCGCCAGATCCGTCGCCCGCTCACCGGACGCCTTGACGGGGATGCGTTCGAAGTTGTCAAAGGTGATGTCCCACAGCCAGGAGACGTCCTCACCGTCGCCCTGCTGGGAGTTCACGGCGATGACAATGCCCGCGGCGTCCGTATCCAGCATGGTCAGCGCCTCCTGCCAGCCGGCAGGGTTCTTGGCCAGCAGGAAGTGCACCTCGTGCTCACCAAGGTGGGCGGTGGTGTAGCGGCCGGCGACGTTGTTCACGCCCTCAGCAGCGGCAACGGCGTCCTCCAAAGAAACGCCGAAGGCCTCCACGGCACACGCCACGGCCTGGGCGGCGTTGCCGCGGTTCGCGCGCCCCGGCAGCTGCAGCGACAACCCCACGGTGCGCTCCGGCGTGTGCAGGCCATCCGCGTCCACGCTGTAGGAGGGGGTGGGGCGGCGGAACTCACGGCCGTCTTCAAGCGGCTCGACCGCAAACCAGTCGTCCTCCGTGCGCACGATGTGCCCGCCGGAGCGTGGGTTGGTCACGGAATCACCGGTCCAGCCGGCGCCAGCGGCCACCCACACCACGTTCGGGTGATCAAAGGCAATGGAGGTAATCAGTATGTCATCGCAGTTCGCCACAATCGTTGCCTGCGGGTTTTCCTGCACCGCGGCGCGAAGCGCGCGCTCAATCTTGGTAATCTCACCCACGCGATCCAGCTGGTCACGCGTCAAATTCAACAGCACGATCGCCTCCGGCTTGAGGCGCTTGGCCACGTGCGGCACGTGCAGTTCATCAACCTCCAGCACAATGTGGGAGGCGTCCTTGCCCGCCAGAAGCGCGGAGATAATGCCAGCGTCCATATTGTCGCCGCCATCATTGGTGGCCACCGTGTACTTAGAACGCAACGCGCTTGCCAGCATGTTGGTGGTTGTGGACTTGCCGTTGGTCCCCGTCACCAGCACCGCCGGGCGGCCAGCGGCAACCGTGTCCATAATGTTTGGGTCAATGGCACCCGCAACCAGGCCGCCGATCATGCCGCCAGCGCCGCGGCCGGTGGCCTTCGATGCCGTGGTGGCCAAACGCGCAGCACCCAGCGCCAACGAGGATCGCAGGCGGGTAAAGCGTCCTTGTGTAGAGCGCTTGTTGTCAGTCATGCAGGATAGGTTACTCTCCCGCACCCACACTGTTGTCCGCCATTGTCTGCACGGCGGCTTCGAACTCGCTGGCAGTCAAAATTGGCACGTCTTTCCGGAACGCGTGCATGGCCTTGCCGCGCAGCTCAACGCCCTTTGCCAACGCCTCGGACACCACCACAGACGTCTGACGGGTCAGCTTCTCGGCATACTTCAGCCCAGCGTCCACACCCGCGGCGATCAGCACATCTGGGTTCACGGTCACATCGTCCGTGACCACAAACTCCATGCCGTGCTGCAGGCCTTCCGCAGGCGTGTACACTACACGCTCCGCGTTCCTGGCGTTGGCCGTCTGCGTGTGCCCGGCGGCGCGCGAGGAGTTACCGGCCTTCGCCGCATCCACCCGCACCTGCGAGCGCTGCAGGCCAAAACGGTCGCCGGCAAGGTCAGCCGGGTTCAGCGAGACCACCTCGCCGACCTCCTTCAGCGCCAGGAACATGGCGATCAGGGTGCGAACCCGAGCATCGCCGCTCACCGGCACCACGCCAATCAGGTCTGCGACGTGCTCCATCCTCGCGTCCACAGGAATGTGGCCCTGCCTGCGCACAGTAGCCAGCACATCCACAATCGCTTCCGGCTTTGGCACGTGCCCCACGCGTTGGCGGTGCTTGTTGCCACGCCCGCGCCGGGAGCGGTTCGCGCGCGCCGCAGCGTTCATCGCCCGTTTCGCCTCAGAGACGATCATGCCCCAGTCAAGGGGGGAGTCGTAGAGAACTAACGTTTTCGCGTCGATAAGCTTGTCCAGCGTGCGCAACTGCCTGGCAAAACGGGGTGCCTGCGCGAAATCGCCCACCTCAAGGCCGTGGGTGTGGCGCGGGCCCGGATCCGTGCCCGGGTTGAGCACCTGGTGGAATTCCTCGCCGATGCGCCCGGCGGCATCAAACGTGACCGCGTCAATGGTGAGCAGCCGCGCGTTGGAGGGATGGATCCCATTCGCCCGCACGGACAGCGCGACGTAGGGGTAAGTCATTCTTGCAGCGTAGCAGGGAGCTTTTGCTTGCCGACGCTACGGCGCAACCCTATACAACGGCTGATCCAACGGCACATTGCTTCGGACCTTGAACGGCCCAAAGTTCTGCTCATGCGGGTGCTCGTTTGGCGGAGCAACCTCAGGCGCAGGTGCTGGTGCAGGCGCTTCCTCCACAGGGGCAGGTGCTGGTGCCGGAGCCGGAGCGGGCGCTGGTGCCGGAGCAGGTGCCTGGACCGGAGCTGGTGCCGGGGCCTGAACTGGGGCCTGGACCGGGGCTGGTGCGGGCGCCGGAGCCTCAACAGGAGCCGGAGCCGGTGCCTCAACAACCTGCGACGAGGAAGTCACAGGCTTGACTTCCTGCGAACTGGTGGACGGCTTCTCGCTGGAGGTTGCCGTGCTACTTTCCGTGCTGCTTTCTGCCTCGGAGGTGACTTCGGAGGTCTCTGCATGCCCGTAGTTGTCAACAACGGAGTCGCGCTCCTGCATAAACGACGAGGTCAACGCGCTCAAGCCGCCAATGGTCAAGGCCAAGGCGCCAGCCGCGGCGATCATGCCAACGGCGTGCAAGGTGCGCTTGCGTGCGCGGGACGGGGTGCCTGCGGAAGAAGCACCAGCGGCAGCCACTGCAGGTGCATCGACGTCAGTCACGGCACTTACAGCGTCATCATCCGCACTGTAGTGTTCAGCCGCAGACACGGCCGGAATCACAGACGTCTGCGCAGCCGACTCTGCCATAGGCAGCGGGCGGACCTTGCGAGTGTCCTCCAGCGGCGGGATCGGGCTAATAGCCGGGAACTCGCCGGTGTTTACAGCGCCGATAGACAGCGAGAGCACTGGTGCCCCACCGATCGGGGAGTGGTAGCCACGTGCCACCGGGACCAGGCCGCGGCGCTCCATGGAACGCAGCGTCGGCGCAACCTCTGCACCCTGCGCCGGATCCAGCTGCGCTACCTCAACACCGTCGGTGTATGCGGAAACCTCACCAGCATCATCAAAGCCAAGCGTGACCAGGATCTGCTTGCGTTCCAAGTCCTTGGCCTGCTCGGCCTCTGGGAGGTAGTCCAGCTCAATGGAACGGCCATCTGCCAGGAATGCCCACGGCTGCGCCGGTGGTTCATTCACCGGCAAGATCAAACCCGGGCGTGGAAGGCGAACAACCAGCTGCACCGGGTCGCCCGCGGTGGCACGTGCAGTAGCGTGCGGGGTCAGGCCGCTGTGGGCAAGGGAGGAAAGCTCCCAAAACTCCTGCGCATCACGCCCGCTCATGGTGCCAAGCACGTCATCTTGGAACGTGATGTCAAAGCCAGTGCCGTTAGGAACCAAGGCCACGCCCAAGTCCGCCACAGCGCTGTCCCCCAGATGGCGCATGACGGCAGGCGTGAGCACGTCCACGGCCGGGACGTTTCTCACCGCACCCAGGCCGTGATCCGGAATCACGTATGCCGACAACTGCTTGTTCATACCCGCAACCTTACACGTATGTACAAATACCTACAATGACGGTTTCGGAATGTCCGCAGGATGGACTACACGCCACCAGTCTTGCCTTCGGTCAGGCCGCGGTTGGCCGCAGACACAATCGCCTTCAAAGACGCGCGCGTGGTCGAGCCCGCAATACCCACGCCCCATGCGTTAGTACCGTCAATATCTGCGTAAATGTAGCAGGCTGCGTCCGCATCATCGCCCGCTGTGCGGGAGCGCTGGGAGTAATCCTGCACCTCAAAATCAATGCCCAGTGACTCCAAGGCGTTGGCAAACGCCGCAATAGGACCGTTGCCGGTGCCGTTGATCTCACGCGCCTCGCCGTTGAATATAACGTTGGCCTGAATAGCGGAATCGTCCTCATCGCTAGCCGCGCCGGTAACCTCATAGTCCACCAACTCCAGCGGGGAATCCAGATCCAGGTACGTGCTGGCGAAGATGTCCCACATGTTCTTGGAGTTAACCTCGCCACCTTCTGCATCCGTGATGTTTTGCACCACAGCGGAGAATTCCGGCTGCATCGCCTTCGGCATGTTGATGCCGTGGTCCGTCTTCATGATGTAGGCCACGCCACCCTTGCCGGACTGGGAGTTCACGCGGATCACAGCCTCGTAGGTACGGCCCACGTCCTTCGGATCCACCGGCAGGTACGGGACCTCCCACACGGTCTCACGCAGCTCTTCCCACGTGACGTCCGTGCTGGAAGCGCCCGGGTGCACCTTCTGCGCCAGGGCGTCCAGGCCCTTGTTAATAGCGTCCTGGTGCGAGCCGGAGAACGCCGTGAACACCAGCTCACCGCCGTATGGGTGGCGCTCCGGAACGCGCAGCTGGTTGCAGTACTCCACGGTCTGACGGATCTTCTCAATGTCAGAGAAATCAATCTGCGGGTCCACGCCCTGGGTCATCATGTTCAGGCCCAAGGTGACCAGGTCCACGTTGCCGGTGCGCTCACCGTTGCCAAACAGGCAGCCCTCAATACGATCCGCGCCGGCCATGTAGCCCAGCTCCGCCGCCGCGACGCCGGTGCCGCGGTCATTGTGCGGGTGCAGGGACAGGATGATGCTGTCGCGCTTGGCAAAGTTACGGTGCATCCATTCAATAGAATCCGCGTACACGTTCGGGGAGATCATCTCCACCGTGGACGGCAGGTTAATAATGATCGGGTTTTCCGGGGTCGCGCCCATGGTCTCTACAACCGCGTCGCACACCTCCAGCGCAAAATCCAGCTCGGTGCCGGTGAAGGACTCCGGCGAGTACTCCCAGCGCCAATTGGTGTCCGGGTAGTCATCTGCAATGTCACGAATCAGCTCACCAGCATCCGTGGCCAGCTTCTTAATGGCGTCACGATCCTTGCGGAACACCACCTCACGCTGCAGCTTGGACGTGGAGTTGTAGAAGTGCACAATCACGTTCTTCGCGCCAGAGCATGCCTCAAACGTGCGGCGAATCAGGTGCTCACGGGCCTGCACCAGCACCTGGATGGTCACGTCATCCGGGATCATGTTGTTCTCAATGATCTCGCGCACAAAGTCAAAGTCCGTCTGGGAAGCGGACGGGAAGCCGACCTCAATCTCCTTGAAGCCCATCTCAACCAGCAGGTTGAACATGCGGCGCTTACGCTCCGGGCTCATCGGGTCAATCAGGGCCTGGTTGCCATCGCGCAGGTCCACCGCGCACCACTGCGGCGCAACGGTGATCTTCTTGTCCGGCCACGTGCGGTCCGGCAAGGTGATGTCCTCAACCTCTTTGGCAAACGGCAGGTAGCGGTCTACCGGCATCTGGGAGCCGCGCTGCTTGTTCCAGCTTGGCTGGCCTTCATTACGAGGGCCGTTCGGGGTGATGATTTCGCGAGGCGCAAAAATTTCGTTGCTCATGTGGGTACTCCTAAATTACGTTTCGTACGGGTCCACGGCCGGCCAACAGAAACTCCGCGACGGGGTGCCGGCCGTGTTACCTGGCCTGATTCCCGCCGCGGCGTAGAAGGAGAAGCGCCTTTTGCGACATGTGGCGTAGCTTACACCACTTCGCGCGCAGTTGTGTTTTACATTCGCAGTGGGGTCGTTCGTCGATGCTGTTCGAACGCCCGTTTGGCATTTTCTTATCGACGGAAAGGGCGTGTGGAATCGGTCGCTATACTGAATGCAACCGCCAGTCTGGCTGGTGAATGTACGTGTGGAAATAGTGGAATACATGCTGGTTTAGCCCTTGCACATAGAACAGTTAAGCGGGTATAATTAGGGGCATAAAACAACGGGAACATAGGGAACACAACACTGGGGGTAGACCGTGGGCGAACCATACTTCCGCACACAGCGACCAGAAGATCCACTAAGCGCAGTCAGCCAACGCTTCCGCGATGGCTACTGGGAGGTCTTCGGTCACTTCGCCACACCTGGGACAAGCATTGCTATTGATGATTTCGATCTGGAAGTAGTCGCCATCAAGCAAGCAACCGGCTGGGGCAAAGGTGAAGTCGAGCAAGCGATCTTCTCGCACGCACGCCTGCAACATTTGCCGAAACTACGGGCACTCCAAGCCGAGACCCGTGTGATGGATCTGCAGCACCTGCGTGCCATTGACAATGTTCTTGCTGAACTCGGCCCAGACATCACCGAGGAAGCCTACGGTCAATTTGATGCAATGTTGACGCTCACGTTCACCCCAACACGAGCTGGGCAACTCACCCCACAAACCGCAACGATTACCCGGCGTATCCGGGAAATGATTAAACGGATTGACCCAACGTGCGCCTACAACCCGAAGCGGCGCAAGCAGCGTATCGCCCAAGCACATGCTGCTGATGACACAGTCTCGTTTGAGCAGTCTGCACAGTCCGGGACTGTGAAAACGTTGGTGACGTTAGCGACGAATCCGTTAACTGCACAGGTAGTACGCGAGCATGTGTTGGCTACCGCTCGTGAACACAAAACATCGATGGCAGATGCGATGGTGAAACTACTGTCCGGGGAGATCACCCCAACGAAAACCACCCTGCACGTGTTCGTACCAAAAGGTCGTGAAGCTGGTGGGCCAGCCTACGTCCCAGGGGTAGGCGCCTTGACCCCAGAGGCAACCGTGGCACTCGATGACCTCCTAGCATCAGCGAAAATCACCGAAGTCGACATGGAACAAGAACTCCAGGCACACACGGATAGTTACACCCCAACCGAAGCAATGCGACGCGTGGTCTGTGCCCGTCACACCCACTGTGTGTTCCCGGGGTGTACGATGCCTTCGCGGTTATGCCAGTTGGATCACCGCATCGCGTTTAACCAGGGAGGCAAAACCACACCGAGTAACTTGTTTCCGTTGTGCCAGAAGCATCACAATTTGAAAACCGATAAGCGCGGCTTCTACGTCCCGGATC